>JAESQS010000268.1 GCA_016765035.1 Kordiimonadaceae bacterium
GCATAAGTCTGGTTTGTTTGATCAAACGTTCCTGCAATCAAGCCTGAGTCTTCAGCAAGGAAAGTACCAAACGGTAAACCTAGCGCCGCTTCAATACCACTGATCGCACCGCCAGATAATGCATCCCCGAAGCCCCGAAGAAGCGGGCCTTGCAACGTTGACGCTGTAATATCAAGGTCTTGGTCCAGATAATAAGCACCAACCATCCAATCAATAGTATTGTCACCTGTTGATGTTAAGCGAATTTCCTGCGTGAAAGTGCTATATCCTTTGGTTTCCTGCCTCGACTTATTAAGAGGCAAGTCAGTGAAATCAGCATCAAAGTCCTGAAATTCATCATACTTACGGTAGGCCGTAATGGATGTTAGGGCGAAGTCATCAGATTCAACATCCCAATGACCGGAAATGCCTTTTGTAGTTAACTGCGATATCACATCGCCACTAACGAATGTCACCTGGTCTTTAATTTCTACCCCAGCAATTTGGCTGCCCAAAATGCCCAAGACACCAAGTGTGGCTGGAACAATATCAAAGAAAGGCGCAGCACAACATTCTTCATCAATGTTATTGTAATCTACAATAAGGCGGAAGCTTGCAGTGTCCGTTGGTTCAAACAGCAACTGGCCACGAAGACCATAACGGTCACGCTCATTTAAAATGCGGCCATCAATATTCTCTACAAAACCATCACGCTTATTAACGTTAGCATCAAGACGAATGGCAAGCCGGTCTTCCGTAATTGGAATATTAACACCAACCTTGGCAATTCTAGCGTCTAGATTTCCGTAAGTAATCTCAGCTTCAACTTCCAAGTCATAATGCGGCGCTATGGTGATGTAATTGATTACACCCGCGGTGGTGTTTTTACCAAACAATGTAGACTGAGGGCCACGCAGGATTTCAATACGCTCCACACCAAGGAAATCACTAATGGAAGCACCATTACGGGACCTATATACGCCATCAACAAAAACACCCACTGCTGGTTCAATACCAAAGTTGAATGTTGAAGAGGCAATACCCCGTATAGCAAAGTTTGTATTTGTTGCAGAAGCGCGCTGCACAACTTGCAGAGATGGCACTAGGAACTGCGTATCATAAATATCGCGTGTACCGGCAATGGCCAAAGCTTCTGCTGTAACGGCAGAGACAGCGATGGGTGTTTCCTGCAGTGTAGCTTCCCGCTTTTTGGCAGTTACAATAATTTCTTCCAGTGAAAAGCCGTCATTATCAGCTTGTGCCTGTGCTGGCATCGCAGCCACACATGCGCAAAGAGCCGCAGATGCTAAGAATTGAGCACGATGACCGTACCCCCTTAAATTTACCATAGTTCCCTCCCCGAATTAATTTTCACCTACATCCAAAGTTTGTATCGAAACTATAAGCTCTGGCAACCTAAGTTCGACCTTCAAAACCAGCTCTTTAGATGCGCCTTGTAAAAATGATCTAGTGCAACCACTTGAAGGTCAAGTTTTTCTTTAGCTAAAGCATAGATTTCATTGCACAAAAACGTTACCTGTGTCTGGATTACCAATCGATATAAGAAATATCACTCCCTAACCAAGTATTCCGTAAGGGCAATCAAAGTGTGGCAAAAAAGCCGCTTAATCTTGGCATTCCTATCTAAATGGTCAAGAATACCACTCAAATTGGAATCCACAGGCTTCTTTTATGGGCTTTTTCCACAGGTACGTAATGAGATCTCAAGAGAGGTTTTTATAATTTCTGGTATTTTTTTGCCTTCCTGTGGGGGAAAGTACGAACCCAGAAGATCACCGCCATCCGAGGACTAAAAACCTGCCTCCAGACGAATATAAACCTGCCTGCCGCGAGGGTCATGAGTCCGGCTTTCAAATCCACCATTTGTTGAAACATAAGGTGGCGGCGTATCAAAAGCGTTTATCACCCCTATCTGCAGGGATGCAGCACTGAACGTATGCCATATATTCTCCAGAGCCAGAGAATATTGCACATCTAGAGTTGTCATGCTGTCTATCAGGCCATTTTGCACACCCCGTACTATTTGATCATCATCTAAGCTGGAGATATGGCGCACATAAAAGCGGGCACTATGGGCATCAGATACATAGGATAGCCCAGCATTAATCCGCCAAGCAGGGGTCGGGCTGCCAAAATTAGCAAAATTTCGTGCGCCAACACCCTCGATCGGGTCGTCGCCCACAAGCCTGACTAAGCTATAGTTGAATGCATGAGTCGCCTCAAAGAACGGGGTTACTACACCAATGGGTGTGTCAAAAGCATAGCGCGCATTTATATCCATGCCTGATGTTTTAACGCTGGAGGCGTTCGTGAAATCCACCAACACTGTTAAAATCGTGCCGCCCGGACTGCGAATAACACGGTCCCCTGTGGGGTCTGCATTCACAACTGCTTGATGATTTTCTTCAATAATTACATCCGAAAATTTATAGCTCCATAAATCAAAATCCAAGGAAAAGCCGGAATCAGTTCGCCGAGAAACACCTAAGTTCCAGGCATTGCCTCGCTCTTCTTTAATATCGCGCCCCTCTACACTTGCTGATAAATCCCGTACAGCAATGAAGGCTGTACTACCGGTAAGCGGGTCAGACACTTGGTTAAGGGACGTATTCACCCCAGAAATTTGGTAAACACTGGGTGCTCGGAAACTTGTACTATAACTACCACGAACCGTAATATTTCCCGGCGGCCGGTAAAGCAGTGTTATTTTGGGGTCGAGTGTCTCCCCAATCTTTCCGCCGTAATCTTCATAGCGGACTGCCGCCGACAGATTTATTTTGCTGGAAATAGGAATCAATGTTTCGGCAAACAAAGCCTTTACGGAACGCTCCCCGTCAAAATCAGGCGAGCCAATAAGAAAAGCAAAAGCATCCGCATTTACTAAATCATTGCCATCACGGCTCCAAAATTCATCTCTATATTGCGCCCCTATTGCCACTTCAATTGGCCCTGCACCTAATTCTATCAACGAGCCAGAGACAACAGCGTCCACCACAGTAAGTTTTGATGTGGTTTTTTCAAAGAAAGCACCACTGATATAATCCTGAACTTCTTGGCTGTTGGGTGACGTAGTATAGCTTGTAGAAAAGGGGTTAAAAAACAGACACCCATTCGCGCCGGGCACATCGCCGCTACAATTATCCCCCCCAAAACCATTAAGGGCCTGTTGAAAATTCGCCACAATGGTATCTGTAATTTCAAAATCACTGCTACTGGAGCCGTGTGTCAGACCAACATGGTATGTCCAATCATTTAAGATATTACCCTTTACGGAGGCTGAAACCCTATAGGTATTACCCTTAAAATATGAGGGCGTCGAACTTGCACCTACCCCCCGTGGCCGGCCAAAAAATAATATTGGTCCCAGTGCTGCTGGAAAGGGGTTATCGGGATGATAGTCAGGCACTTGGGTATATTGCAATTGCAGGATAGGAAAAGAAGGGGAATTACTTATGGCTGCCCTATTTTGAGACCACGCAACCTCCAAGCGAAGCTCATGCTCCCCTGACAATGATTGTGTCAATGTTGCATAGCCTTGTGTTCTGGCTTCTTCCGGCACAAGGTTAAAGTGGTTCCCAAATTCAAACCCGCAAAACCCAGCGGTATACGGCAGGCCAAGCCCCTCTATAGCAGGCTGGATTGCAGCTATTGGCTGTTCGATACCCCCTTGCTCCGCACAGCCTGTTGGATCAATTACAGGGATTGCCCCAAGCAGAAAATAAGCACCCGGATTGCCCAGTGCTGACGTGTCATTTACAGGCAAGCTAAGGCGCCTGTCGCTGGTCGTAAGTGGCGCGCGATCATAATGGCTAAAGGCCGCCATAAAGTGGGACGTATCATTTCCCCAACCAACTTTACTTTCAATTATGGTATCCGACTGGCTCCCTGCCCCGGTGAGAAAACCATACTTTCCAGCGACTTGCACACCTTCAAAGGCATCATCTGTAATGAAATTTACAACGCCCGCCACAGCATCGCTGCCATAAATTGCTGCGGCCCCATCCTTTAAAATTTCTATACGCTTGTATGCGATTTGCGGGGCGAGCGAACTGGTATCTACAAAGGCAACACCGTCATTAGTTACTGCGGCTGAAACCACTTGCCTGCGACCATTGATAAGAACCAGTGTAGAAGATACGCCGAGACCCCGTAAATTGAAATTTGATGTCCCTGTTGTTTTAACCTGTGTAAATGTATCGGGGTTATTCTGTGACCCATTGTTAATAGTGAGTGACTGAACTAAGTCAGCAATATTGCTCGCTCCAATATCAGACAGATTGCGGGCTTGAAAAACTGTAATAGGGGACGGACTGTTCGCTTGGGTCTTCCCTCGCAAATACGTGCCTGTTACCAAAATTTCATCTAAGTAAAAAGCAGTATCAGCACTATCCTGCCCCGAAGTCTCTTGAGCCGCAAGGGGGGCGAAGCCAGAAAAAAAGCAGCATGTGTAAGTAAAAATTATGCTCGATAAATTCAAGCGATGAGCCATTCTAATCCTCCGGCTGGATCAGTGAATTAAATCAAAATATTAGATCAAAGACACATATTAAGTTCTTAGTTTTATCGTAAAATTCCTTATAAAATATGAACAGAAAGCAAACACCCGCTACCCGCAAAAAAAGGGCAGGCGATTGCCCACCCAATCAATTTTTTAAAGGCGCTTTTGCTTGACATTATTTTGTTTTTTGCCATCCCCACACCATATCGGTTCCCTCCTTCCCGCTAGAATAGACGGAGGGTGGCTGGACCAAATGGAAAGCAGGGAATTTACATAAAACGGGTACGCTTTAGAGGATTATTTAGGCTCGATTGTCGCGTGCATAACATAAATCTGCACACGGCCCTCGCCCAACCTATAATCTGCAAACGGCGTGAGATATGCTTTAACAACATCCGGATTTATAGGGCGGTTTACATCAAAGCGGATTCGGGCAAGCTCGGTTAGAGCACTAGTAAAGTCGGCGCGGATTTGTGTTTTTATATTATTGAACTCTTCATAATCATCGCCATCTTCAAGCTGGAGAACAATCCGCAATTCTGCCTGCCCAACTACACGTCCCCGCTTAAATAAGGACAGATGGAAAGGATTGAAATTAATCTTATGCTTGCCTTCGTTCAGCGCTTCGCTGCCTTCTTCGGCAAAAGCCCCGGATGGAATAACCAAAAGCATCAAAACACATACTAAAACGGATCGTATTTTACTCATTGACATAACCTTTTAGCGTTTAAGTACACTTTTGTTTCAAAGAGAGTATAGCAGATTGCCTGTTGGAATCATTGGCAGGAGTTGCAAAAGTCTAAGCGTAACACCTATCTTACGCTATAATACTATAGACACTCAATTTAATATAAAAACCCACAACTTTAGATTTGTTGCATAATGCGGCTATGTCGTAATTTAAGATAAATTTTATCGTATTATGCAACAAACCATATCATCCAGGTGCTCACCGGCAGATGAGCATTCACTAAGATATTGTTTTAACTATATAAATTATAAATCCTGCTATTGGCATACTCCTTGTATCTATAATGTTACCTCTCGAGCAGGGGTTGCGGGAATAGATAGTTTATTTACTCGACCCCCAATCGTGTATCTATTCCCGCGAACCCCTCGAGAAAGCCTGCGAAAGCGGGTTTTTTTATGCCTGAATACTTCCCCCAGTCGAATAGATATACTGATGCCCCCACAATATTGATTATTGATTAACTTCAGACCAGAAATACTGGATATAATTGGGTTTATTTGCATCGCTGGCCTATGCGACTAAATAAAGCGGGTGCGCTACAGGCTATCCAGAAAAAGGCAGTGTTAAATAAACAAGTTCAGGGAAGACGATGAACTACCGGACTGTAATCGGGCCAGCCCTGACTGAAAGTTTGCCAATTGCGCCGTAAGATGCGGCGGCACAGAGCCTTGATTTGCACTATTTTGCCCGCTGAGAAATTTAAAAGGATTAAATTTCAGAGATCTATCTGCCCGTTGAATAGTAGTAATCGCAGTGTCGAGCAAACCCAGCACATATTTGGCTGTGGTTTTATCTTTAATATGAAGAGCGCCTTCCAACTTCAGCCCGAATATACCGCCCAGTGTATCTTCAGCGGTCTGGTTCTTTTTTTCGTCATCATCTTTTATGCCCAAAACTTCATCTCGCGGCAGCAACTTACCTGCCGACAGGCCAATGCGCTTAAGCAAGTCGCGGTCGCCTGTGCCGGGGAGCAGATCAATGGACACACCATCATCAACAGTTGAAATTTTGATTTTATCGCCTTCAGACGACGAGGCAACATCAGCATCGATTTTTCCAATGGCTGAGATACGCAATTTACGCACGATGTCGTCATACGTGTCGCCTTCATCCAGCGTAATTTTTTTCTTTGTGCCGCCATCGATCGAAATATAGAAAAAGTCACCTTCACGCGCAGATGTCTGGGTTTCCACATCACGCGTTTCATCAGCATTCACTGTGCCTTGTGGCAACCCAAGCGTCTCAAGGACAGAATTGCCCTTTGTGGTGAAGGCCACACCAGCAACATCAGTGCGCGCCAGGCTTTCGCCATATTGCTCTACATTTTCAAGGGCACCCGTACCGCCATTGACACGAGCGACAAAACCATCCGCTGTCCCTTTTTTTACTTCGCCAGACAGAGTACCGTTTGTAGATCCGGCTACATAAACAACCTGATTTTGCACTGTCACATCACCAATAGAATCAGTGCCATCAGTTGACAAGTAAGTTGTAAATTCTGCTGTTAGGTCGGTAGCACCTGTCAGGCTTAAGCCACTGACAAAACCTTCCTGACCACCAAGCGCCGAACCAACAACAGTCGCTGTTCCGGCTGCGTTCAAATTGGTATTTGTCGTAACACCTGCGATATAGACATCATTATTGACATTATCAATTGCGATACTGCTGATAGATCCAGTGATACCTAAAGTACCAAAGTCCACGCTTGCTGTCTGTGTACTCAGGCTCGTGCCGTCAATGCGGTACACCACTGCATTGTCGCCTACTTCCGTAGCTACAACCAAATTGTCATTGGCATCAACAGCAATACCTTTGATGACTTCATTACCAGACGCGCCAAATACATTTGAATCTGTCAGGGCTCCAGTGGTGCCATCGAGCTTTAAAATCAAAGCATCACTACCACCGCCAAAGCCGGATGTGGCGCTAATACCTGACTTGGTATAGCCGCCAACAAAAATATCGCCCGCTGAATCCACTGCAACGGAATGGGCACCAGATTCTGCAAAGGTATCGAGCTGGTACCGGAAAATTTCATCGCCGCGTTTGCTTATTTTTGTGACAAACAAATCGCCTTCTTCGCTATTCACCACATCGCCGGTGGAAAGGGCGCTATTTGTCTGGCCAACAATGATGACATTGTCATCAGCATCCACTGTAATACCGTGCACCGAAGCATTGTCATCTACACCCAACAGCCGCGAGAAAACCACATTGCCTTCGGTGTCAAACTTGGTCAGAAAAACATCCTGCGTACTTGCTGTATTTATCTGATGGCTAAAACTGCCCGCAGATTGCCCCACAACATAAATACCGCCTTCGCTGTCCACAGCAACACGGGACGGTGATGTGTCGGCATTGACGACAAAATCACTATCCACATTTGTAATGGATGATGCGTCTTCGTCGTCGTCTTCTTCATCATCAGTTTCAGTAATACCATTTGCTGCATTCACCGCTGCAAGTGCATCCGCCCTAATTTTATCGCGGGCCGCTTTCAGTTCATCGCTTAGCTCTTCATCATCAACATCTTTGGTAAGCTCTTTGATAGCACTTGCTTCAAGGTCAATGCCTGCAAAAGATGTTGTATCATCTGCCACTATCGTACCGCTCAGGGCATTAAATTCGGAAAGCCTACTTGTCACAGCAAAGCTATCGTCCAGCTGAGTTACTGATGATGCCACATAAAGGGTCGGTTCATTCACTGCGGCAGAAAAGGCCACTTCTTCCGTGATAGTGCCGTCAATTTCAATACCGTAGCGCCCGGTTATGCCGTCACGGTGAATATCAAACCGTGTTTGGTGCTTAACATAGGGCTCGCC
>JAESQS010000269.1 GCA_016765035.1 Kordiimonadaceae bacterium
CCCTTGCGTTGTGCGAATGGATTGGCACAAGTTGGTTTTTGGGTGCAGGCAATAATCACATTCCCGGCATTCTGGTGTGTAAAGCGGAATCACATGGTCCCCAACCTTCAAGGACTTTACACCCTCGCCAACTTCCACAACAACACCTGCGCCTTCATGGCCTAAAATAGCAGGAAAAGCGCCTTCTGGGTCATCGCCGCTTAGGGTGAAAGCATCTGTATGACAAACACCTGTGGCTTTAAGTTCCACGAGAACTTCACCTGCTTTTGGTCCTTCAAGATCAACCGTTTCAATACTAAGGGCTTCACCCGCTTTGAAGGCCACTGCGGCACGTGTTTTCATAACAATATTTCCTGCTTTAATAATTGAGTTAGAGAAGTTTTATATTGAACACCCTCTGGTACCAATATATTTATATAATCACATAGTATTTCTATATGGAAACAATATATGCAAATTTGGAATGGGATTGAAGAGTTCGTCAGAGTGGTTGAAAAGGGATCTTTCTCTGAGGCCGCTAAAGCAATGGGATTATCCAAGTCTCACATCTCCAAGCATATTAAAAAGCTTGAAAATCGCCTTGGTGTCACCCTTATTCACCGGACGACACGTAAATTAAAGATTACCAACCAAGGCCAAGAATTTTTCCTGAAATGCCAAACCATCATCCATGATATGGAAGAATCTCAGGCACAACTTGCCAATGAAATCACCAACCCCAGAGGCCTTATCCGCCTTACTGTGGCAGGCGCATTTGGAGAAGACTTTCTCAGCCCCCTTGTTGCCAAATTTCAGCATGAATTCCCAGAAGTCAGTATTGATATCACCTTTACCAATAGGCGTGTTGATCTACTCGAAGAACAATTTGACCTCGCCATTCGCTCAAGCATAGACATGAGCGCAACACCAAATGGAGAGCGGTTATTTTCCCACCCTCTGGTGACAGCGGCAAGCCCAGACTATCTTAGTAAACATGGCACGCCCCCCAATATTAACAATTTAAAACTCCATAATTGCCTGTGCGGAACCTTGCCAAGGTGGCGGTTTCAAGTCGGCGGAAACATTCGGGAAGTCACTGTTACAGGCAACTGGCACGCTAATAATGGGCGCGCCCTTGTCCATGCTGCCAAAGTTGGGCTTGGTATCATCCAAGTACCAAACTTCTATGTAACAGAAGCCCTTTCTAACGGTGATCTTACAGAAATACTTGCGCCGGCTCGTGTTGAAAACAACAGCTTTTGGGCCATCTATCCCAAAAGTCACCACGTACCGCGAAAAACCCAAATGCTGGTGGATTTCATACGGAACAACCTAAACCAAAATCACCCTCACTAAAGCATAAGGCATCTCGTGAAGAATATGCTCGCTGTAAAAAGAAGGCTCCATATTAAGCATAAATAGCTTGCGAGAGGAGGGCCAATCAGTCTCTCTGCTAGCTTATGCTGAGAGCGTATTTGCATTGTTTGAGCCAGCTCCGTCCTAAACTTACAAACAACTGTAGATTTAGTATAGCGAGTGATAGACCTTTCCACATATTTATGCGAAAAAGACTGTGTAAGAATTGGAAGTGGGAGGACTGAGGGAATGGCAAAGCAGAAAACTGCTAATGCAGTAGAGAAAGGCGAGAAAAAGGGCAGTAAGCGGAAGTTAATCGTCGCTGCAGCGCAATTATTCAAAACGTCTGGTTATGATAAAACAACAGTCCGCGATATAGCCAATGCTGTTGGTATTACGTCTGGCAGTATCTTCTACTATTTCGACAGCAAAGAAGACTTGTTAGAAGCAGTTATTCTTTACGGCATATCAGCCGGGCTAGAAATTATTGTTGCCGAATTGGAGAAAAAGAGTACGCCAACCAGCAGGTTTCATGCCCTTGTGTATGCACACTTGCTTGCGCTCCACGGCGAGCCGGGCAATGCCCACGAAGTGTCCTCCCGTGAATGGTCCCGCCTTCCTAATGATGCAAGAGCCCGATTAAAAGGCCTGCATGAGCGGTACAGAGTAATTTGGACACAAGAATTGAATGCCTTGAAAGATGCAGAGGTTTTAGTGGGTGATGAAGAAATGTGCCGCCGGATAATGGTGCCTGCATTGAACTGGTCTTCTACATGGTTAAATTCTAAAACCAAAAAGGTCTTTGAAGACATCGCTGACAATATGTGTGCGGGTGTATTGAATATCAGCAAGCAAGAGTTTCATTCCATGCGAAAAGCCGCCTAACACATAGCCGCTTTTCCAATTGTCGCCGGAGCTTTTTTCCGGATAGAAACGCTTGCCGATTTTCCGATCACAGCTCGTTCTATATCGCTTATTCTTCACATGCTTTTCCCCATAAAAAATGGCACCCGAAGGTGCCATTTTATTCCCTTTATAACGCTATAACTGCGTCACAAAGATATGTCTATTAACTCGGTTTAATATGCATCACCGACCCACGCCCCCTACCCAACCACCCGCTAGGATACACTGTGGGGTGGTTGGGTAGGGGGCGTGGGTGGAAATGACCCTAATTACGACGGATAGGCTCTATCTAGCCAAAAAGTCACTGACCATTTTATTGAAGGTATCTTTATGCTCAATTTGCGTCCAGTGGCCACATTTCCCAAACACATGAAGTTCAGAATTTTTAATAAGGTCAAGGAAACGCAGGCTATTACTCATAGGCAATACAGTGTCTTCCCGGCCATGCAGAATGAGTGTTTCACATTCAATTTTAGCAATTTGATCTTCAGGCGTTGAAAGCGCGGTAATATGTTGCTGACGAGGAGCCGGGAACATAGCGCTGAAAGCTTCCTGGAAGCCTGGTTGGATGCTTGCTTTATACCGTAGCTCTGCCAATTCATCAGAAACCAAAGAGTTGTCATAAGCGAAAATATCCAGCATTTCCCGCATTGCTTTAATAGAAGGCTCATAGCCCCACACTTTATCAAGTGCTTCAGTCAGTTCAAAATCGATACCAGCAGCACCCATCAAAACCATTTTGCGTACACGCTGTGGATGATTTGCAGCCATTGATACGGCCAAGGCACCGCCAAATGAGTTACCTACAATGTCAAAATCATCAAGGCCCAAAGCATCTGCCAAGCCAATCAAATGATCACACCAGCGCTCCATGGTGTACTTGCTGTCAGCAGGGCGATCTGTATAGCCAAAACCCAACATATCAGGCGCAATTACACGGGCACCTTCAGCCAACACTGGCAAGTTCATGCGCCAATTTGCCCACGCGGTAACACCGGGGCCTGACCCATGAATGAGAATGACCGGACGGCCCTCTCCCACGTCATGGTAATTTGTTTTGATACCGTTGACAGTGATGCTCTTACCGATTTCAAGATTAGTCATAATTTTTCCAATTAAACCCGTACAAAAATCTAATATTATTTTCGTTCTTTTGCTTTACCTGCGACACCAAAATGCTCTGGCGGTATTTCTCTGAGAATAACACGCACAGATTCAATTGGTGCTCCAATCGCGCTCACAGCAGCATTCGTCAATTCTGAAATAAGAGCCGCTTTCTTCTCTTTCGAGCGCCCCTCAACCATTGTCACTTCGATAACTGGCATCGGTATTACTCCTCTACAGAAATTGAAACAGACCCGAGATGTTGCACTTCAAGGCTTATTGTTTCGCCAACACTAACCGCATGAGCTGCAGTAGCGCCCCCTGCCATTACAATGTCACCTGGCTCCAATGATTCACCAGACTGAGCAACCATTTTTGCCGCCATAACAAGGGACCGCACCGGATGCCCAAGGATAGCCGCACTAGACCCGATCTGAACCGGGCGACCATTCACAAACATCACCATACCAAGGTTTTGGAAATCGACATCAGGAGAACGCCATGCCCCAATAACCAATCCTGAAGAGGATGTGTTATCAGCGATCACATCAGACAATGTGAATTTAAAATTCTCATAGCGACTATCGATCAGTTCCATTGCTGGCGCGATAGCTTCTACTGCTGACATCGCCTCAAGTTCTGTAACTGTTCCTGATAATCTCTTATTGAGAAGGAACACCACTTCTGGCTCTAGGCGAGGGTGGACAAAATTTGATTTTTTGAGTGTACCACCTTCCTCAAGGATCATAGCGTCAGTCAAACGACCCCATGCTGCTTGATCTACACCAACCTGTTGCATCTTCGCGCGGCTTGTCAGCCCCATTTTGATGCCAATACGCTTTTCGCCACGCGCAATTCGGCGCGCAACTGAAACCTTTTGAATAGCATAAGCATCATCAACAGAAAGCTCAGGGTTAGTCGTTGTCAATTGCGCAATCGCTGTCGCGGTTCTTTGCGCTTCATCAACGATTTCTGCGTATTCTTCTATCGTGCTCATTTGCCAGTTCCCTCTGCTTCTTTTTGCTTAAGCATATCGAGGGCAACATCAACGATCATGTCTTCCTGACCACCAACCATTTTACGGGCGCCTAGTTCCACAAGAATTTCACGCACATCAAGGTTATATGTCTCAGCCGCTGTTTCCGCATGGCGTAGGAAGGAACTATAAACCCCGGCATACCCAAGACTTAATGTTTCCCGGTCCACCCGAACAGGGCGATCCTGAAGAGGCCGCACAAGATTTTCTGCGGCATCCATCAATTTGTATAAATCACAACCGTGGTTCCAGCCCATGCGTTCTGCTACTGCAATGAAAACCTCAAGCGGCGCATTACCCGCCCCAGCGCCCATGCCTGTTAAGCTCGCATCAACGCGGATAGCGCCGTTTTGCACAGCCGCAATAGAATTGGCAACACCAAGGCTCAAGTTATGGTGCGCATGTACACCGCGTACTGTCTCAGGTTTCAAAACTCGGTCAAAAGCCTGAAGCCGCGCTGCAATATCATCCATATTCTGCGCGCCGCCACTGTCGACCACATATACAGTTGTTGCGCCGTAGTCTTCCATCAGCTTCGCCTGCTCTGCAAGATGATCAGGTTTGATCATATGAGACATCATTAAAAAGCCAATGGTGTCCATGCCCATTTCGCGGGCCATTTCAATATGCTGACGGGAAACATCCGCTTCGGTGCAGTGGGTGGCAATACGCACAGAGCGCACACCAAGGTCATAGGCACGTTGCAATTCTTTAACTGTACCAATACCCGGCAACAGCAAGGTCGTTAGCACTGCATTGTCCAATACTTCGGCAACAGCTTCCAGCCATTCCCAATCTGTATGAGCACCAAAGCCATAGTTGAAGCTTGACCCGTTCAGGCCGTCACCATGTGCCACTTCGATAGCATCAACGCCTGCATCATCAAGAGCTTTGGCAATATCCCGTACATGGTCAATGCCGTACATATGGCGAATAGCGTGCATACCGTCCCGCAGCGTCACATCCTGAATATATAATCTATTGTCAGTCATCTTAATGATCTCCCGACGCTACTGCGCCAAATTTCAAAGCTGCGATCTTCTCTGCTGTACCCAGCGCGGCAGATGTCATGATATCCAGATTACCCGCATAGGCTGGCAAATAATGCGCTGCGCCTTCTACTTCCAGATACACAGACGTTTTAATGCCTTCAAACTCACCATAACCGGGGATTTTCAACGGGTTATTGGAGCCAAAGCGTTCAAACTGAACTTTCTGTTTCAACCGGTACCCCGGCACATAAGACTTCACATCTTCAACCATTTTCTCAACGCTGGCTTCAATCTCTTTCTCGTCTGCCATTTCTGACAGTGTGAAGACTGTATCCCGCATGAGGAGCGGTGGCTCAGCTGGGTTGAGAATAATGATGGCCTTACCTTTACCGGCACCGCCGACTTCCTCAATGGCACGACGGGTAGTTACAGTAAATTCGTCAATATTAGCGCGTGTGCCCGGCCCTGCAGATTTAGATGAGATACTGGCAATGATCTCTGCATAATGCACTTTGGCCACACGGCTTACCGCAGCTACAATAGGAATGGTTGCCTGCCCGCCACATGTCACCATATTCACGTTAGGCTCATCCAGATTGTCCTTTAAGTTCACCACAGGAACGGTGAAAGGGCCAATGGCTGCCGGGGTCAAATCAACAATAACTTTACCCGCTGCGCGGCACACAGCATCATGGTGCTTATGGGCATAGGCAGAGGTTGCATCAAAGACAATCCCGATCTCATCCCATACATCTAGCTTTTGCAAGCCTTCTATACCATCAGACGTAGTGGCCACATTCATGCGGTCAGCCCGCGCTAGACCGTCAGAAGCGGGATCAACACCAACCATGGCACCCATTTCCAGAACATCACTGGTGCGAATTACTTTAATCATCAAATCCGTACCGATATTACCCGACCCGATGATCGCTACTTTTACCTTCGTCATGTCCCTTAATCCCTATCGCCAAATACTGCGTTAATTGCGCCTAAAGCACACTCTTCATCTTCAGCCTCACTTGCGCCAGATACGCCAACAGCACCAACTGTTTTGCCGTCAACCATTACTGGGACGCCGCCGCCAAAAAGTGCCAAGCCGTCATATGTAACCAGACCAGCCGACA
Source organism: Kordiimonadaceae bacterium (assembly GCA_016765035.1). Lineage (GTDB taxonomy): Bacteria > Pseudomonadota > Alphaproteobacteria > Sphingomonadales > Kordiimonadaceae > Kordiimonas. Next base: position 6,498 of record JAESQS010000269.1, read on the forward strand.
CACGAGGGGCTTCATTCGTTAAGCCTTCGCCCAATTGCCGAGAGGTTATGCCAAAGTTCGCAGCGGTTTTCGCCTTGTCACACGCAATCGCTACGCACTGAACAGGAGCACCATCTGACTGAGAGTAAGCTACCAAATTGCCCACAATATCAACCACTGCAATAGAAACGCTGAAGCCATGCTTCACTGCATATTCACGCCCAGCTGTTGCCAGCTTTAAGGCCGTAGCAGAATCTATAGTTTGGAGCTGTAATAGACCATCCATTTCAATATCATCCCTTATTTCTACTCAAGTGAACCTCTGACACTATTCTTCCGTTACGAGAAGAATGCTGACACAGTCCCCAAACCATTAATACGTGTGGTTACAGCGTCGCCCGGCTCCACATTCGCCATCGGGCCAAGCGCACCAGATAGAACTACGTCCCCTTTGCGCAGTGGCCGACCTGCTGTAGCCATAATATTTGCAAGCCATAATGTTGCAGCAATTGGGCTACCAAGGCAGGCAATACCAGCCCCCACGGAAATAGGGTCGCCACGGCGTTCCATCACCATGCCGCAAAGGCGCAAATCAACATTTTCGAGCTTATGAGGTTGATCCCCAAGGACAAAAACACCACTAGAAGCATTGTCTGCAATTGTGTCGTGAATGCCGATATCCCACCCAGCAATGCGGCTGCCTACCACTTCTATTGCAGCTACAGCATACTCAACAGACGACATAATATCTGCTGTTGTCAGCCTGTCGCTGTTCAAGTCATCTCCAAGAATAAAAGCAATCTCTGCTTCTACCTTTGGCTGAAGAACTCTGGAAACAGGAATTTCTTGCCCGAGTGAAATGTCCATATCATCGAACAAAATACCATAATCTGGCTGGTCCACACCAAGCTGCTGTTGAACTGCTTTAGCAGTCAGCCCCGTTTTGCGGCCAATAATGCGCTTTCCAGCAGCAAGCATACGCTCTGTGTTAATGTCCTGCACTTGGTACGCAGCACTAATATCCATGTCACCGATCAAATCACGCACCGGTGCACATGCAGTTCCGGTTTGTGAGGCCTCCCAAAGCCGATCAGCCGCTTTCTGTATTTGGTCTGTCATTATTTTTCTCTCACAATTTTACGCATATATTTTTTAACTCAGTATAGAATTCAAGCGAATGAACCCCGCCTTCTCGCCCAACGCCTGAGCTTTTTGCGCCACCAAAGGCTGTGCGAAGATCCCGCAAAAACCAGCTATTGACCCAACAAATTCCTACATCTAGCTGCCCGGCTACACGGTGGGCTTTAGACAGGTTTTCTGTCCATACAGCGGCAGACAAACCATATTTGGTGTCATTAGCGCGGCGAATAACATCGTCTTCATCATCGAACGGTAAAACCGCACAGCAAGGACCAAAGATTTCTTCACGCACAACGCTTGTGTCATCGGTGAGGCCTGTCCAAATTGTGGGCTCAACGAAAAATCCAGCTTCGTTTTCTCCAGTAATCTCTGGCACACCACCACCCGTTACGACTGTGGCACCTTCCTCAACAGCTTTAGAATAATAGGAAAGGACTTTATCTCTATGTTCTTGGCTAATTAGGGGGCCAAGGTTAACGCCTTCGTCCAAAGGCCCGCCGATTTTAAGCTTCTCTGCACCTTCTTTAAGCCGTGCAACGAATTCGTCAAAAATGGGCCTTTCAACATAAACACGCTCTGTCCCGAGACAGACTTGGCCACAGTTTACGAATACTGATCGCAGGGTGCCTTCGATTGCTTTGTCGAGATCCGCATCCGCAAACACAATCGCTGGGTTCTTACCGCCTAGTTCAAGCGAAACAGGCCGTACGCCCGATGCGCCTGCCCGCATAATTGCTTCACCCGTACCGGTTTCGCCGGTGAAAGTAATCCCATCAACATCTGGGTTTTGGGTTAGAAACTCGCCAGCACTATCAGGGCCGAAACCGTGCACAACATTATAAACACCCTTGGGAATGCCCACCTTATTCATCACTTCACCCAGCAATGTAGTTGTTGCGGGGGTTTCTTCAGAAGGTTTTACAACAACAGTATTCCCGCACGCCAATGCTGGGCCAACTTTCCATGTCATAAGCAACAGCGGTAAATTCCAAGGGCTGATAACACCAATAACGCCCCGTGGTTTACGGACTGAATAATTAAGCGCGCCTGTGCCATCTGGCGTTTCCATTTCAAACAGCTCACCAGCGGCTGACCGAATGGTGTCGGCAAACATTTTAAAATTCGCTGCGCCGCGCGGAATGTCAATATGCGATGCAAGGGACTTAGGCTTGCCCGTATCAACAATTTCCGCTTCCAGAAATTCATCAAATCGCCGACTAATTTCATCCGCGAGAGCCATGATTAAATTTGTACGCTCAGGGAGTGTTAATTTCCCCCATGGGCCATTCAAGGCTGCCTTGGCAGCGGCAACGGCAGCATCTACATCGGCCCTACTGGCCTCATAGGCTGTTGCATATATTTTGCCAGTTGCTGGCGCGACAACAGGAAAGGTCTTTCCTGATGTTCCCTGACAGAATTCACCGTCAATAAAATTTCTAAATTCTAACAGTTGAGGCATTCATTCTATCCCGTGATATTAAGTGTGGCTATTCCCACACACGTAACTGGCGGATACAGTACAGTTTCAAATTGAATTTAAGGGAAAAATATTTTTACCTTAAAGACAAAAAAACTTGTCCTGCTTTCATTTCACCGGTAATTCTCTAATAAAATCAACGATTAGACTACAAATGACTATTGCTAGCTGTGCCGGCGCTTGCTTAAAAAAACTATCTCAAGCAAGCGCTCAGTATGAAAAAACGAGAAGTGACTTAGGCTTTGAATTCTGGTGTATTCAACAGAATTTCACGAACATCGCGTTTTTTCACTTTAAAGTTTGACGTCCGAGGAAAGTCTTCGTCTGTGAAGTGAATAAATTTCGGTACTGATGGTTTATTCAATTTATCAACACAAAACTCTTTCAGCATTTCTGCCGTTACGTCTTCATGCCCGCTTTTGCGGATAATAGAAGCCGCAACTATTTCGCCCCAAGTATCGTGAGGCAAACCAACAACACAAACAGCGTCAACAGCAGGGTGCTGAATTAAAACTTCTTCAACAGTCGTAGGATACACATTGATACCGCCTGAAATGATCAGGAATTTCTGTCTGTCTAACAGATATAGATACCCTTCATCATCAACACGCCCAATATCATTGGTCCGCAGCCAGCCATCATTCAATACTTCGGCTGTTTGCTCAGGCAAATTCAGATAACCATCCATCACGCAGTCGCCCTGAAGCCAAATTTCCCCAGCTTCTCCCTCAGGGACTACAAGCCCATCTTCATCGCGAATGGATACATCAAAATGCGATGCTACACGCCCAACAGTATCTAACAATTGCGGGGATGTGCTTAAAGCACGCCGGTGATCTTCCGGGGATAGGAAGCTAATGCCACCCCACGTCGTTTCCGTCGCAGCGTAAACATTGACCAAGTCCTTCTTGAAAACGTCGTGCACTTCGCGAATGAGCGTTGGGCTAGCAGGTGCTGACCCGTAAATAATCATCCGTACCGTAGACAGATCAAATTGCTTTTTGGCGTAATCCTCAAGGGCCCAGCTAAGCATAGTTGGGGCAAATAGGAAGACAGAAACCTTATGCTTTTTCACTTCTGCAAAAAAACTAGGCCTGTCATAATCACCATTGGAAATGACATGTGTCATTCCATTACCCAAACCAAGGAAAGCTAGAACAACAGCCACCCACGAATTACCTGTCGGGAGATAGAAGATATCATCTCTGCAAAAGCCAAATTCTGCAAGCGGATGAAGAATAGATGTTAACACAGCTTTCTGCGTTAAAATCGCGCCTTTTGGTACGCCTGTTGTGCCAGATGTATAGCTATACATCATCGTGTCTTCGCCACTTATTTCAGGCAACACCAATGGCGCTTGGTTTTCAGCAATTAACGTATCAAGATCATATTGATATGAATGATCGCCACCATAGCCAATCATGACAACGCCTTGCTCTTTGCACACATCAGCCGCACAGGACAGTTGCTCTTCGCATTCAGCATGAACAAGGAAAAACTTCATGCTTGAATCTTGGATTACATGCTGAAGTTCTGCTTTAACAAAACGACGGTTTACGCCAACGCGGACTGCGCCCATTTTCATAAAGGCGAAAAATTGCTCATATACGTCAATGCACTCTGGTGCCATTTGACCTATAGGATCACCAACTTTCAAACCAAGGGCTATCAACGCCCCTGCGATCTGGTCTGAACGGGAATGCATTTCTCCCCAGCTTTTTTTATTATCACCACAAATATAGGCTGTTTTCAGCGGATTATTTAACCCTGTTCTGCGCACGAGGTCCCGTGGAAGAGAAATTTTAGTTGCCCTATTGTTGCCAGATAAACCTGACCTACTCATAACACTTGCCATGATTTCTGCTTCCCTATTTTCACTTTTAACCAACATGGTTATCTGACAGTTTTAAACGCTAAAACACTATCGGCTTTCATGGTCGCCATAACTTCAGACCCTACCTCAGGTACTGAATTATTTTCTGAAATGGCTGATGCAATCAGCCGTGGCCCTTCTTCAAGCTCAACCATTAAAACCGTATAAGGTGTTTTCATATTTTCATTATATTGGGTGTGGTATGTCACTGCGCTGTGCACATGCCCGCGCCCACTTGCTGCTTTCAGCTCAAGGCCAGAGCCACACTTAGGGCAGAGCCGAGCTGTATAGTCCACAGGGCCACACAGGTCTGTGCAAGAAAAATACGACACAACGCCTTCATTCAGGCTTTGATAGAATGCTTCTTCCAACTCTCTACTTGTCTTGTTACCCATTCGTATGCCCTCTATATGCTCGACTTTTATCGCAAGATTTTATGCAGAAATTCTTAATTTAGCTTCGCATGAGGACTGACTATCATCGCTGCATGAAATTCCATTCGGCCACCAGACCCAGTAACAAGCCCGATGTCATTTTTAGCGACTTGCCTATCGCCACCGAACCCTCGTACCTGTGTGATAGCTTCATGTACCGGGGTCATGCCTTGCATATAGAAACCGGACAGGTGCCCACCGCCAGTATTAACCGGGATGCTACCGCCGGGCGCTGTGTGACCTTCCGCAACAAAAGGCCCTACTTCGCCTTTTTTACAAAGCCCTATATCTTCCATTGCCAACATGCCTGAAAAACTAAAGGCATCATACACTTCACAAAAGCCTAAGTCAGGCACCGAAACACCCGCTGTTTTAAACGCTGTCTTGGCCGCTATTTCAGCGCCACTATTCACTTCAGGCTCGAAACCCGCGAAGTTTGGCACAGCAGCATGTCCCTGCCCTAAGCCATGAACATATACTGGCGGCTGCTTCATGTCTTTTGCAGCATCTGCTGCTGTAACAACCACAGCAATCGCACCGTTTACAGGGAAAGCGCAATCAAACATCCTGAAAGGCTCGGCAATCCAACGGGCGGAAAAATAATCGTCTCTTGTCAGCTCTTTGCGCAAGAAAGCATCAGAGCTAAGCTGCGCCCACTCCCTGCTAGAACGAGCATAAGCATATAAATGGTCATGGGTCGTGCCGTATAGATGCATGTGCCGTGCAGCAGCAAGAGCATAAGCCCCTGTTGCCCCATAAAACCCATGCTGAGCTTCCCAACCGGGAATGCCCGTTAGCTCCATAGACATAGCGAAAGTAGCACCGCCACCCTGCGTTGCCCCAACAGGGCAATCTGCAAAGACACAAAGAACATTTTTTGCCATTCCTGCCTGAATAGCAAGTGAGGCATATTGTATCATTTGGATAGCAGAACTGCCTTCTGCTTCAACTGATGTCAATAAGGACAAGTCCTTAAAGCCAGCATCGCGCTGAACATGCATCGGCAACGTCTCAGAAGGTTCGAGCGGGCTGCGATTTAACATCAACCCATCGATATCATCTTTTTTTAATCCGGCATCTTCAACTGCCCGCAAGCAGGCCTGAACGGCCAACTCGCGCACACTGTGCTTTGAGGGCTTTCGAGACAAATCAGTCTTGCCCATGCCGCAAATAGCAGCCACTGGTCGTTTATAACTCATTATATCTCACCCTCAAAAACTTTGATCCATCCGTTTCAGTTACAGTAAGAAACCGATCCCTCTTAGAGGGCCTTCAGAATTCAAAAGCATCACTTTTTTCAAGAACATCTTCAGCTCGCCATCCTTATAGCGCAACTTATATTCAACGCGCGCTGGCCAAGACACAGACAACCCAGCAGCAGTTTGCGTCCGCTCTTCAAAAAGAACCGTGTTTGTCAAAACATGAAACGAGCCATCTTCCATCTTTTCGATTTCGATGTTCGAAACTGTTCTGCACATACGGGACACTGGAAGCTGCGCATGACGAACGCCTGTATTCAATTGGCGTATCCGCGTTGCCAACCGAGGGCGGTTATCATTCAAAATAGATACTTGCAGCTCTCCCTCTGCCTGATTACCGGCAAGAGGAATCCAATAATGCATGTCGTCGTCAACCAGGCTTTCCCAGTCAGAATATCTCGATTCGTCCGCATAGCGTGCCTCTTTAAACAAGAAGCCTTCAACGTCCATGCGCTCTTCAATAGTAACTTTCACAACTAAATCCCTTACTCTGCCAACATTACAGATTTATAGTGGCGCCAAAATTCTCTGTTCGGCGTTTCATCCGTGAGATGGCTCGTGGTGATACCATTGTCATCCACAAATTCCCGGTGCATGCCACGGGCTAAGTCAAGCCAACCGCCATTACCTTCAAGCGCATTCTGGGTGCGCTCAGCAATCACGCTGTCATCAGCAAGCAAGAAGCCAGTTGGGCCCATCGCCCCTTCAGACTGGCGAACGATCCGGCTATTCACTTCCGTATCCACACCACCCAACATCATTGGCGTGTGCAGGTGCAAACATTCCGTAACCGACACCGGCTGGAACATAACAATATTCATTTCACCCAAGAACAAGTTAGGGAAAATCACCGCATGAGGAGGGCCTTCCACAAGCTTTTCACCACCAAGCTTATCACCGTAAGCAGCCTTCATTGCTTTGGTATAGGCAGGGTATCTATCTTCTTTGCAACCAAACCACTCTAGTTCACGATCATACGCTGGAGCGAAATACAGCTCAGTATGTCCGCCACCCCAAGCTTTTGATTCTGACTTTGTATCTTCTTCTGATTCCAAAACAGCAGAATCGTAATTTGACCGAATAGCTTCAGCAAAAGAGGGGTGCACAAAACTTACATGATAGCCGTCTGTATCGTTTTCAGGCATCATTTTCCAGTTACAACCAACAAGGTGCTTCACCCAGCCACCTGAAAGATCCAACTCTTGAGTAGGAGACATTTCAACAGCGCGGTCAATCAACTCAGATGCGCGGCCAAGATGCTCGGACAGAGGCGGAACATCATCATTGAAAGATCCGAAAATAAAGCCGCGGTACTCTTCAACCTTTGGCATCCGCTTCAGGCTAGAGCAGGTAAAGTCAGCTTTAAAGCCTTCAGGGTGCGGCACATCAATAAGCGTACCTTTGGTATCGTAAGCCCAGCCATGATATTGGCATACAAGTGCTTTACGTGTCCCTTTTTCCTCTACACAGATAATGTTACCACGGTGCGCACAGCGGTTTTCAATAACCGACACAGTGCCATCAGTAGCGCGAATAGCAAAAACTGGATCACGACCAAGCTGCCGACGTACATAATCACCAGAACCTGGGATTTCTGAGGCATGACAAACGAACACCCAGCCCTTACGGAAGATCTGGTCCATCTCGTCATCAAGAACACGTTGGTCCGTGTACACAGAAGAGTGCACTCTCGTTTCTTGAATTAACCCATCATAGTCAAAACGCAGCACCTGACCCATTAGCTATCGACATTTTTCCTATTTCCTTTTTGGCCCACCCCAAACAAAGCACTAAATATCACCTAAGAATCGGAGGGAGTTAAAATTTAATTGAGCGCTTGATCAAATTTTATAATAGATGTATTGATAAAAGTCAATAAAATTATTAGCCAAGACCAGTCAATACCGCTAGGTTTCGGTGGTTATCGTGTCAGCGTAAAAGGGTTCAACATGGATGATAAATTCGAAAAAGGTCTGCAACCTCGGGCAGCAAATAAAAGCGCTCTAAGCCCTCTAAACTTCATAAAACGCTCGGCGGAAGTCTACCCGGATGTCTGTGCTATTTCCTATTGTGACCTTACGTGGTCTTGGTCGCAAGTGTATGATCGCTGTATTCAATTAGCGAGTGCGCTGCACAAAGCAGGCGTAAAAAGACACGACACAATCGCCATACTGGCAGAAAATATACCAACTTCAATTGAAGCATGCTTCGGCATCCCCATGTCTGGCGGCGTCATCAATGCCATCAATACCCGACTGGATGCAGAGGCCATTGCCTTCATTCTGGAACATTCCGAAGCTGAGATTTTCCTCGTTGATACGTATCTTTCAGATGTGGCACAAAAAGCCCTCTCATTAACGTCCCGCAAAATACGTGTCATTGACATTGAAGACCCGGCCAAACCAAATGGCCAGCGGATTGGCGACATTACATATGAAGAATTCCTTGCGGATACAGACCCAGATTTTACATGGTCCACACCTGAAGATGAATGGGACGCGATTGCGCTCAATTACACATCTGGCACCACAGGCAACCCCAAAGGCGTAGTGCTCCATCACCGTGGCGCCCACCTAAACGCCATCGGTAACGCGCTGACATGGCAAATGCCGCATCACCCGATTTACTTGTGGTCATTGCCTCTTTTTCACTGCAATGGCTGGTGCTTCCCATGGACTATCGCCATGCAGGGCGGCACCAATATTTGTGTGCGCGGTGTTAATGCAGAACATCTACTGGCCCTTGTTGATCAACATTCAGTAACGCACCTGTGCGGCGCCCCTATTGTCATCAAAATGCTAACTGATGCCGCCAGCGAAGACCAAAACAGAGATGCACGCCCGCTCGCAGTTATGACAGCCGGCTCTGCTCCGCCAGCCGCGCTTCTAGAAAAAGCACAGAAAATTGGCTTTAACATTACACACACATATGGCCTGACTGAAGTTTATGGCCCCTGCGTTGTTTCAGCATGGCGCACAGAATGGAATGCCCTGCCGATCGAAGAACAGGCAGAGCTAAAATCACGCCAAGGTGTTGGCTACCCGGTCGTAGATGAAGTGACTGTTCTAGACCCTGAAACGATGAAACAAGTCCCAAAGGATGGCGAAACCATCGGCGAAGTGATGTTTCGCGGAAACTTGGTTATGAAGGGCTATTTGAAAAACCCAACTGCCACAGAGGAAGCGCTGGCAGGTGGCTATTTCCATTCAGGCGATCTCGCCGTTCAGCACCCCAACAACTATATTGAAATCCGCGATCGCTCCAAAGATATCATCATTTCTGGCGGTGAGAACATCTCCAGCATTGAAGTGGAGGGTGTCCTGTATAAGCACCCAGACATGATTGCTGCGGCTGTGGTGGCTGCCCCGCATGAAAAATGGGGGGAAACACCCTGCGCCTTCATTGAAACCACAGCAGCATCCACAGTAACGGAAGCAGAGATCATTACCTTCTGCCGTGATCGGCTGGCGCATTTCAAATGTCCAACGCGGGTTATCCTTGGTGTGTTGCCAAAAACATCTACCGGGAAAATTCAGAAGTTCATCCTGCGGGAACGCCTGAAAGAGCTTGCCGAAAAAGCCTAGATTGCACTCGGGGCAAATTGCCTCACCTGCCCCCGGCACTTTTCCAATTATTTGGCCCAATCTTCCACGCGGATATCCTCGTGAGATGGTTGGGCTAAATTGTAATAAAAGAGAGCGCCGCCAGGTACTTAAGGTAAGCAGGTACGCTTTAAAGCCATGTTTCTAGAGGGGAGGAGGGCAACATTTAGGCGCTTATGCCCCTAGTAAATTAGGACATACCTTCTGTTTGGGAAGTCGTTAAGCGCCGAAGTAAGATCGACGCATTTTACCAATAACTTCCAGAGCGATATCAGACCGAGGTTCAACTTTGCAAGCCAGCTTATAGCCTGACGCTTCTTCCTCTTCCGTGATAACGTCCCGGTTCATCTTGCCAGACACATAAGTACCGGCTGTTATTTTTATTTTGCAGACACCGCAGCCCCCGCCATGGCAGCCAGAGGGAATACCTTTCCGCCCTGCCTGCCCCATACCGTGAAGAATGCTTTGATCTTCACGGCAGCCAAATTCAATATCCGTTTTTAGAATATTTATTTGGTACTTCGGTTTATCCACGCTACTCATTCAACCAACTCATATACGATGCGCTATTGCCCGAACGCCAACGGCATCCAACCTGCCATACTATGCGCTTAAAAATGTCCGCAACTGAATTTGGTCATCTGCAATTTTAGCAGCATCAACTTCAATTCTACGGTCTGCAATCCTGCGTAACACACCCATATCCTGCGGCCGGTTAACAGTCACTGCCCCAACGATTAAGCTGTCTTCAAGAGCAATCGCCGTAAAGCTTCGCTCCCCATCACGGTTTCTATAGATAAGGTCACTAGCGTCATTGACGGAGCCGACAATTTGAATATTCACGTCAAACTGATCTGTCCAATACCAAGGGGCCCGGCGCTTCACCTGCTCTTCACCAGCAATAGAAGCAGCAACGCACCGCGCCTGTTCACGCGCATTGTCATAAGTTTCCAAACGCACTTTGCCACCATAATAGCCGGGCTGCATGGTTACATCCCCTGCGGCATATACAGTTGACACAGACGTTCTGGCATCCATGTCCACCACAATACCATTATCAAGCTCTATGCCGGCAGCCGCTGCAAGTTCGACATTAGGTGTAACACCAATGCCGACGATCACTATTGTGGCAGGGATTTTTTCACCGGTAGTGGTTTCAATAGCAGTCACATGGCCGTTTTCATGCTTAACGTCAGCAAGCCCCGTGTTTGTAAGAACACGAACGCCCTCTGCTTCGTGCATCGCCTTCGACCACGCACCCAGATCATCCCCCAAACACCGGAGCATCGGCGCAGATGAATATTCAATAGCAGTTACCTTGCACCCCATTTTAGAAGCGCTTGCCGCAACTTCCGCACCGATCACACCCATACCAACAACAACAACATCGCCGCCTTTGGTAAGAGCATCCCTCAAGCGGATAGAATCCTCTAAGTCCCGTAGATAATAAATACCGTCGATACCGTCGAATTCACTGGCGAGGCGGTTCAGTTTTGCCCCCGTACAAAGAACAATATTGTCCGCTGCAATTTCAGTATCATTTTGCAGGCAAACCTTGCCTTCATCGGGGTGGATCGACGTAACCCTAGACCCAAGCACGAGGTTAATTTTTTTCTCGCTATAGAAAGCATTATCCCGCAGGGAAATATCCTCTGCTGTCAGGCCATCATATAGGAAATCCTTGGACAAAGGAGGCCGTTCATATGGCAGCGCATTTTCCTCGCCAACCAGATGAATTTCACCCTCATAGCCCATGTCCCGAAGTTCTTCCGCAGCGCATGCACCCGCAAGGTTAGCGCCGACAATAACGACAGATTTAGGCATCAGGTTTCTCCAGAAGCACCCCAGACTCGATATCGACCAATATATCGTCACCTTCAACCTTGACGGTAAATACCTTAACCGGCTTTGTTGCAGGCCGCTTGTCTGGCCATCCGGTTTTTAGGTTGAAGGAAGATCCATGTAGAACACATTCAAGATGGCAATTTTCCAACAGTCCTTCAGCAAGGCTCCAGTTTCCGTGTGAACATTTGTCGCCAATTGCATAATATTCGCCGCCTTCGTTGCAAACAACAATTGCCTTTTCTGCTGTTTCTGGGTCAAACCGAAAGACACCACCTTCTGGCAGTTCTGATTTTGAGCATATTTTTACAAACATCTTACTTCTACTTTTCCGAATGCTAACTGTTGGTCCGAATACTAACTGTTGGATAGACTTGTTACCTAATCGACCGCGAGGCCTTAGCCTTAGCACCGCGCTGAATACACAGCGAAATGCTAAGGACTTAATACACTAAGGTACTGGTGTGACTTTTAGGTAAAGACAGAGACAAATGATTCCACAACCTCACGCTCATAGTAGAAGAGGCCTTTTGGATATTGATCAGCTGTCCAAACCCGTTCAGGATTGTCAGGATAAAATGAATATCCACCAGCAAAGGTTTCATTGCGGTTTCCAGATGGGTCAAAGAAATAAATAGTTTGCCCTCTGGTAATGCCGTGGCGGGTTGGCCCAATATCAATTTTAACATCGCGCCGCGCCATTAGATCTGCGGCGTTACCAATATCGTGCCAGCTTTCAAGCAAGAAGGATACATGGTGCAATTTACCTTCAAGCGGTGCTTTCAAAAAGGCTACATCATGCGCCTTGTTTGAGCAGCTTAGGAATATCGCCATATTATTCCCGTCGGGGTCTAACCCACGCTCGGCAATACTAAACCCGAAACATTCAATCAAGAGCTTGGCAGAAGCATCAATATCTTCACCCAGCAAGGCGCAATGATCAAAGCGAACAATCCGCATGCCACGTGGCTCTTCACGCCAGATTTCAGGGTTTTCTGTCATTGGCCCAATGTCTGAAAGGTCCATCTGTGTATAAAAATCAAACACATGCCCAGTTGGCATGTAAACACGAAGTCTTTCGCCTACACCGGGCTGCTCCCCAGCTTCAACAACTTCACATTTTACGTCTCTGGCTTCTAACGCCTTCCGCGCGGCCAACAGCGCTTCTGGGCTAACCATTTTAAACGCCATAATATCTAGGCCGGTCGTGTCAGTCTCGCGCAGAACAACACTATGCCGGTCAAATTCATCATAGGCACGCAAATAAGCCCTGCCGTCACTTTCAATACCAACCAAATCCAAGCCCATGATGTCTCGGTAATGAGCGATAGCCTTTTCCATATCCAAAACACGTACCTGTACAAACCCTGGACGTAATACTGATGACTGCATTATACTGACCCTTCCTAAAGCATGTGAACCTCACCCAAATTCACTATCAAAACTCTTCAAACTTGTTTCTTATAGCGCTGTAAGATATACTAAATATCATAATTAATCAAGCGCTTGATTAGTAACATTCTTGAGTAATATAGCAATTACAACGCAAGTCCCCTTAGTACATACAGAAATTCAGGCGCTAGCCACTCAGCACCTCACTCCAAACAGGCTCGATCAGAGCTTTTTTTCCAAAGTTAAACCGCTAGAGCGTATCCGATTGAACATGCGCTGCCGGCCCATGCACCGTAGCTTTGCCAAGCATTTCATAAGCAGCACCGGCAAACTATTAGAGACAGCAACACACAAGGTACGCCGATAAAAACCCAGCATAGACCCCCTTGCCACAAACAAAGCCCTATCCCTCTGCTACATAGAACACCCTCTTTACTTTAGTAGAATAGAGGGCGGGCAGACGCGCGCCCTCTATATAGAATCACCTTCAAGGTCGTAACCACACAGTTACGTCAAAACTGAATCGTCACTCAGCCATATTCCGCAGTCAAAAACCGTAAACCATCACCCCAAAAGCGCTCAAATCTGCCACCCTCAGCGCCGAACACCTCCCCTTTATTCCAAGAGGCCTTCAAGCTATAAAAATACACTTTAGCCCAAATACGACTCCATCATTTAACCTTCAATCCAGCAGGCATCGGCCAGAGGAAACTGGAAATTCTCTATAGATTCCGTTAATTTCCGCCATTTTCAGGCGTTTTCCTTGACAAAAGTCAAATGGTGATATAGCTGTCTAATTTGAGCAAGCGCTCGGTTAAAGTGTAGATGCTACTTAACCAAGCACTCGGTTAGTATCTTAGTAATAAAATGTAAATAATTCGATACTATGATGCCGGCTTGCTCATAAGCGCAGTAAATGTGCGCCACCGCACTTTCAAGAAAAGTGCGGTTTGTCTTTTGTCAGGGAGATTGTTCTATGAGTGAGTTTTCTATAATTAAAAGAAGTGCGTTGCACCTCGGCCTTATGACTGCCGTTGCATCAGCGTCCTTAACCTCAGGCGTTATGTCTGCGGATCCTCAGGGTGGAGAAGGCAAAGCCTCTACAACTCTGACGTTGGAAGAAATTGTTGTTACTGCAAATAAACGCGTAGAATCAGCACAGTCTGTTCCGATCGCTATTACAGCATTTTCAGGCGATTCGTTGGAAAGAAACCAACTTACTACACTAACTGATTTAGCAAACAGCACACCGGGTTTAACATTTAACCCTTTTGGTGGCGGTCAGCCTGAAATCGCAATTCGCGGCGTTGGTACTAAAGAAGACGGCGCTGGTGCTGGTGATTCAACACTTGTGATGGTTGACGGCATGTATTTTGCCTCCAGAACATCTGGTAACGTTGATATTTTTGACCTTCAGCGCGTAGAAGTTCTACGTGGCCCACAAGGGACTTTGTTCGGTAAAAACTCTATCGGCGGTATCATCAACTATGTGACACGCAAGCCTGACCAAGAGTTTGGCCTGAAGCTTCGTCAAATTGTTGGTAACTACGGTCAATTCGATACTGCTGGTGCCGTAAATATTCCGATTAATGAAGAAATCGCTACGCGCATTACATTCAGCCGTAGAGATTTCCATGGCTATGAAAAGCGCGTTAGCAATGGTGAAACCATTGGCGGCGACAATCTATTTTCTTGGAGAGCACAAACTCTTTGGGAGCCTAAAAGCGACCTAAGCATTTTGCTTCTTTAGACGGTGTTGACGAAACTATCGGCAACGACAACCGCGAACCAGTTGGCTCCATCGGTGCCCATGCTGGCGGCAACGCATCTGACCCTATTGCTGTTAATGAAGCACTTGGCGGCGCTGGCGATCCATTCAGCTATGCTGGTGAAGACGACAACGGCGGCAAGCGTAAAGTTTTTGGTGCGGCTCTTGAAATCAACAAAGATTTTGAAGAAACAACCCTGACTGTGATTGGCGCTTACCGTGAGTCAGAATATGAGTGGGCGATGGACTCTACTGGTCTACCACCAACCGCACTTGCTGACCTAACTGCTGGTCCTGCTGTTTTTGGCCCTATTGCTGTAGGCGCACCTGAAACAGGCTTCTTCTATGACAATACTGATCTTGTTGCTGAAGATTCCAAACAATATACTGCTGAAATTCGCTTGGCTTCCAATAACGACGGACCGCTTGAGTGGGTAACAGGTGCATTCGCAACTCTTGAGCAGATTTATCGTACAGAAGGCATTCGCTTTAATGCCCTAACTGATGATTCATTAGAGCCAAACCTAGCTGATTCGACAATGGACTTTGAAGGCAAGGCAATCGCTGCTTTTGCTCAAGGTACTTATCAAATCACTGACACTCTAAGCCTGACTGCGGGTGCTCGTTATTCGTACGAAGAAAAAGACATTATTGCATTCAACACTATTCCTCAGTCTCCAAAACTGCAGTTAATCCTGCGTGCTTTTGACCCTGCTGAAGGTAGTGATAGCTGGAATAACCTGTCTTGGAAAACTGCTTTGGATTGGCAAGCTACTGATGACGTGATGCTTTATGCTTCAGTATCAACCGGCTTTAAAAGCGGTGGCTTCACAGGAACAGCTTCTATTGCTGAAACAGCGACAACTGCGTTTGAGCCTGAAGAAGCTACAAACTATGAAGTTGGCATGAAAGGCGACTTTTTCGATAGTCGTTTGCGTTTGAATGTATCTGCTTTCTTCCTTGACTATAAAGATCTGCAGATCACTCGCTTCTTCCAGCCACTTGGTCGTGATTTCAGCTTGTTCATTACTGAAAATGCTGCGAACGCCGAAGTTAAAGGCATAGAAGTTGAATTTACTGGCATCCTTACTGACAACATCGAAGTAGGTGGTTTCTATTCCTACCTTGATGCGGAATTCAAAGGCTTCTTTGGAACTCCTGGTCAAACAGGTAGTGGTGATTTCTCTGGAAATAAACTGCGTCAAGCACCTGAGCATTCCCTCGGTGGCCACATTCAGTTCTTCCAAGAGCTTAATGAAGACAAAGGTAGCATCACAGCTAACCTGAGTGCTAAATATCAAAGTCAAACGTTCACCAATGTGGACAATAATGCCCTTGATGTAATCCCTAGCTACACAGTGGTTGATGCATGGCTTGCATGGAATTCTTCAGACAGCAAATGGATGGTACAGGCTTGGGTTAAAAACCTGACTGACAAAGCATACCGTACGCACGTGTTTACACAGCGTGGCGGCCGTGTGGCATTCGCAACATTTGCGCCACCACGGACATTTGGCCTAACGGTTCAATACGAATATTAATCTCTAGTTTGATTGATTAAGTTCGATAAAAAATAAAA
>JAESQS010000270.1 GCA_016765035.1 Kordiimonadaceae bacterium
CACATCAGGCCAATTTTCGCCGGCAAGCTGCTGCGGAACGTTTGCAATAGTGCGCGCATTTGCCGTTACATTCTCCCCAACAGACCCATCGCCGCGCGTGGCAGCTTGGACAAGCGTGCCGCTTTCATAGCGCAAGGCTAACGAGAGGCCATCAATTTTTGGTTCCGCCGTTAAGCTGATTGCTTGGCTTGAAGAAAGCCCCAGAAAACGCCTGATACGCCCTTCAAACTCCAGCACATCCTCATCGGAAAAAGCATTGTCCAGCGATAGCATCGGCCGTGCATGGGTGATTTTGCCAAACTTATCTTGCTTGACTGCACTGCCCACACGTTTTGTTGGGCTATCATCGCGCACCACTGCTGGGAATTTTTCTTCAATGGCTATATTACGCAAGCGCAACGCATCATAGGCTGCATCAGTGATCACAGGCTCGTCTTCACCGTGATACTTTTGGTCATGAAAGGCAATTTCCATCGCCAAACGAGCAAGCTCAATCCGTGCTTCTGATCTTGTCAGTTCCGCAACAGCCACCATCGCCAAGTCAGCCATCAGTTAGGCCTCATCTACATGTAAAAGCTGGTCTGCGGCAGCGCGTGCGGCCTCTGTAATTTCTTCACCCGCTAGCATTCTGGCAATTTCTTCCCGTCTGTCGCCAGCTTCAAGCTGCCTGATGTTTGTGCGGGTGATATTGCCTGTATCCCCTTTGGAAATTTGATATTGGCTGCGCCCGCGTGCTGCCACTTGCGGGCTATGAGTTACAACAAGAACCTGTGCATTTTCCGACAGGCGCTTCAAGCGTTCACCTACAGCACTGGCGGTTGCTCCGCCAACGCCGCGGTCAACTTCATCGAACACCATAACCGGCACTGAGCCTCCTTCAGCCAGCACCACTTTGAGAGCAAGTATAAAGCGCGCTAATTCACCGCCTGGCGCCACTTTTACCATAGGGCCAAAAGGCGTACTTGGGTTTGTTTTCACTTCAAACACCATGCGCTCACCCCCAAGGGCATTCCATTTATTTGCCTCTAATGGCTCAATAGCTGTGCGAAAAATTGCCTTCTCAAGCTTAAGAGGCGGCAATTCCGCTGTTACAAGCTTATCAAGTCTCAAAGCAGATTTCGCCCGTAATTTACTAAGCGCAGCAACCGCTGCCGTCATACGGTCAACCGCAGTTGCCAAGTGTGTTTTTGCATCCTGAACAGCCGCATCCCCGTTTGAAAGAGCGGTGGCCTGCTGCTGGATAGACGTAAATACGTCAGAAAGTTGATCAGGCTGGCAATTATGCTTGCGCGCCAAACGCCTGATTTCAAACAGCCGTTCTTCCACGGCATCCAAATCCTGCGGATCAAACTCCAAATCCCGCATCAAGTTTTCCAGCACTTCAATGCCGCCGGAAAGTTCTATTGAAGCACGATCCAACGCGTGGACAACCGGTGCCAACTTGCTGGATGCCGGGCCTTCCGTGCGCTCCATGCGGCGCAACACACCGCGTACTGTTGCATCAACACCGCTTCGACCGGTCAAGTCACCATAATAAGACTTTAAATCGGCTGACAGCTTTTCCCCCATCATCATCAGAGCGCGCTGGTCGCCAAGCTCAGCTTCCTCGCCTGCAATCGGGTTTAGGGCTGTCAATTCTTCTTGTGCATGTAGCACATATTCTTCGTCTTCTTCAGCGGCTGCCAAATCAGCCTCGGCCTGAGCCAATGCCTTTTTTGCCGCTTGAAGGCCATCATAAGCGGCAGAAACCCTATCTATTTTTTCTTGATGCCCGCCAAAGCTATCCAACAATGCCCGGTGCGCACTGGCTTCAAGCAAGCCTCGGTCATCATGCTGGCCATGCACTTCCAACAGCATATCGCCAAGAGTTGCAAGCATGCCGCGGCTGACTGATTGGTCATTGACCCATGCGCGGCTTTTACCGTCTGCTGTTATCTGGCGGCGCAAAATAAGCGTGCCATCGCCGCCATCAAGGCCTTCCGCTTCTAATATCTGGCAAGCGGGATGGTCAGAGGCTAAACTAAATTCTGCGGAAACGCTGCCCTTATCTTGCCCCTGCCGAACCAAAGTCCGTTCAGCACGCGTGCCTGTAGCAAGCCCAAGACAATCAAGTAAAATAGACTTCCCAGCACCGGTTTCACCCGTGAGCACAGTTAGTCCTTCCGCAAGCGAAAGGTCTAACTTTTCAATCAATACTATATCGCGAATGTTGATGCTTACCAGCATCGCTTTCCCCCATTTTTAGCCAATATTCAAATGATCCATGACCAGCCTTTAGAAAGGCCAAAGCTTACCAAGCCATGAACCGCTTTTCATTTCAGGCTCAAGTTTACCATTCGTCAACAAAGCATAGCTGTAGCGATACCATTTGGTACCGCCAAAGTTATGGCCCAAAACGGCCCCTGCCATTTGCGCCTCATCCATAATACCAAGCGCCATATAGCTTTCCACCAACCGGTGCAACGCTTCTGGCGTATGGCTTGTTGTCTGGTAATCTTCAACAACGTTACGGAAACGGCCTATGGCAGAAAGATATTCCTGCCGTTTCATATAAAACCGACCCACTTCCATATCCTTGCCCGCTAAGTGATCACGAGTAAGGTCAAGCTTAAAGGCCGCATCCCGCGCATATTCACTTTCAGGAAAGCGCCGGACAACTTCCGTCAGGGCCCGTGTCGCTTCATGGGTTTTCGCCTGATCACGGCCCACGTCAGAGATTTGCTCATAGTGGCACATGGCTATTAGATAATAAGCATAAGGTGCTGACTTGTTACCGGGGTGAAGCTGTAGGAAACGCTGGGCGGCAAGAACAGAGTCATCGTAATTATTGCTCATATAATGAGCATATGATGCCATAATTTGTGCACGCCGCGCCCAAACGGAATAGGGGTGCTGCCGTTCTACTTCATCAAAAGCAACAGCCGCGAGTCGGTACCGTTTTCGCTGAAGGTTGTCCTGCGCGAGATTATATATGACCTCCACGTCACGGGCTATATATGTGTCATCATTTTTATCAGAGCTACAACCCGCCACTAACAAAACAGCCATACACAAAGAAATTTGTCTTAAAAAACTGGTATTCATCTCTGTCCCAAACTCCTGCTGCAATATTTAAGGCTTTGCAATTCACCTTCAAGGATATACCCTATACATCTTGCAACCATTAGTATTATTTAGCCAAACCACTGGAGTGTTGTTCCCACAGTCTATAGCGCAAGCTGTTTCTCTAGCACATGAACGCGCAAGCGCCAACGGGAATAACCTACAGCAAACAAGGAAGGATAGTCTGTGGTTCTGTTTACGGAGAATAATGAACAGGATAGTAGCGATTTTTCGGCAAGGAAAGCCGATTTGATTGATAAACATGTTGGTCAACGCTTGCGGGATAGAAGGCGTTCATTGGATTTATCACAGCAAGACATCGCCCAAATACTTGGTATTTCATACCAACAAGTTCAAAAATATGAATGTGGCCTAAACCGCATTAGTGCAGGCAGATTATACATGCTGTCTCACATAATGAGCGTAAAAGTTTCTCACTTTTACGATGGCCTACCTCCAGCAGAAGACATGCTTATGGGCAAAATAGACATGGCCGATGTTATGATGCCAAACGTCGAAACATTGCCGAACCCAAACATCAGAGATGCGTTGACCGACTTGGTTCGGGCAATTCGCGATTCGAAGATGATGTAAAAAAATGGTGGTCGGCCTCCCAAGCCGATCACCCTCTTATAGCAGGCTTTCTGAGATGAATAGTTTCAGATTACGCCAATTCACCGCGCACAAGCGCGTCATAATCCAGCATCAAAGACTTGGTAATTTCACCTACAGTAAAATTGTAAGGGCCAATTTCCGCTAGGGGCGTTACTTCAGCGGCAGTGCCTGTCAGAAAAGCTTGCTCAAAATCAGCCATTTCCTCAGGCATAATAGCGCGTTCAATAACATTGATACCGCGTTTTTTCGCAAGCGCAATAACCGAGCGGCGCGTGATGCCATCAAGGAAACAATCCGGCGTTGGTGTGTGCAATTCGCCATCTTTTACAAAAAAGATATTGGCACCTGTGGCCTCAGCGATTTGCCCGCGGTAATCCATCATTAAAGCATCATCAAAACCGTTGGCTTCCGCAGTGTGCTTCGACAAGGTGCAGATCAGATAAAGGCCAGCGGCTTTTGCTTGCGTTGGAATAGTTTCTGGTGAAGGGCGACGCCATTTTGATATTTCAAGGCGTAGACCCTTAAGCCGTGCTCCAGGTGAAAAATAGGAAGGCCATTCCCAAATCGCAACGGCGGCATGAATGGTGTTTTTCTGGGCAGAAACCCCCATCATTTCACTACCCCGCCAAATAACAGGGCGGCAATAGGCGTCTGTAAGGCCTTGAATTTCAAGCAACTCATTACAGGCATCATTGATTTGAGCCGGTGTGTAAGGCACGTTCATACCAAGAATTTCGGCTGAAGCAAAAAGGCGCTCTGTATGTTCTTCAAGCTTGAAGATTTTGCCTTTATAGGCGCGTTGCCCTTCAAACACAGAGCTTGCATAATGCATAGCATGGGTCAACACATGGACTTTTGCATCTGCCCAGTCCCTGAACTCACCATCCATCCAGATTTTGCCGTTCATATTATCAAAAGAAGGTGCTGCCATGTGTTTTCTCCGGTGAGTGCCTAAATATAAGGCCCCAAATTATATACTTGATCGATCTATCATTCTGATTTTATTATGTCAATATAGCTGACATATATAGAGTACAATGGCTCATGCAAAAAAAACTACCACAATCGAACCTGTATCTCCGCGAGGAAGAATTACGTCGTGGCATTGAGCTGTTATATTTCGCTTACCGCGACTTTACCAGCGACCCAGACGAGATTCTTGCCCAAACCGGCCTTGGCCGTGCGCACCACAGAGTGTTATATTTTGTTCGCAGGAACCCAGACACTACAGTATCTGGTATTTTAAAATTATTACGCATCACAAAACAAAGTCTTTCACGGGTATTGAACCAACTAGTGGAAGAAGGATATATAGAGCAAACGCCCGGCACCCAAGACAGGCGACAAAGATTATTAAAACTTACTGAAAAAGGCGAAGCTTTTGAAAAAGAGCTTTTCTCTACACAGCGTCAGCGGGTGGCACAGGCATACAAAACAGCAGGGCCAGAGGCTGTTGCAGGCTTTTGGGAAGTATTGCTCAATATTGTGAATGATTCTGACCGTGAAATTGTGCTGCGGCAGATTGAAAAGTGAATATCTCTGAATATCTCTGAATATAAAGCTACAAGGGTTAAACCCAAGATCACCAAGGTCAGGAAACACCAATGCCACTGAATGAACGCCTTCGCCATGGATATCAAAACTTTCTGGAAACAACATTTAAACCAGATCGCAAACTCTATGAAAAGCTAGCGACACAAGGCCAGCACCCGCATACGCTGGTCATTGCCTGTTCTGACAGTCGTGTGCTACCGCAGCAAATATTGTCTGCAGGCCCCGGTGAACTATTCATCGTGCGCAACGTGGCCGCCATGGTGCCACCTTATGAAAAAGATGCCGGGTACCACGGCACATCAGCGGCAATCGAATATGCCGTAACAGCACTGAATGTAGAAAATATAGTGGTAATGGGCCACGCAGGCTGCGGTGGTGTAGCGAGTGTCGTAGATAAAAGCGTATCTGAAGACAGTTTTGTTGGGAACTGGATGCGCCCTCTGCATGAATGGCTCACCTCCTATGATGATATGACTGCACAAGACCCGACAACCCGCAAAAGATTACTTGAGCGGGCCTCAGTCTATCTATCACTTCAGAATTTACGCGCCTTCCCGTTTGTGGCTGAAGGGATTAAAAATGGTACACTCAATCTCAATGGCTTATTGTTCAATATTCAGACAGGTGAATTATCAAACGTAATAGCCAAGCATGACACTGCCTTTTCCCTACAGAATGTTTTAGCAGACGAACTTTGATGCCTGAGACATCAACAATCACCGATATAGAAACCCAAGCAAGCGTGGCTGAATGGGCAGAGGAAACATTTGGTCCAGTCGCAAATCAGTCAATGCTAGTTACCCGCGCCATCACAGAAATGGACGAACTTCTTGAAGCGGTACAAAGCCATGACAAAACCGAAATAGGCAAAGAAACCGCAGATGTCGTCATCTTACTCATGCGCCTCCTTGAATTGAACGGCCTAAACCTCAGCCTTGAGGTCACGAGTAAAATGCAAGAAAACCGCGCTCGAAAATGGATCGCGAAAGGTGATGGAACCGGTAAACATATCGCCACCTGATAAACACGCACCCTACCGAAATCAAACGTCTACCTAGTCCAGGCTAGCCCGCAGTTTAATATGATCGGTATTTATGTTGTATTTCCAGTTTTGTTCTCAAAAGAGTGCTGGAGATTCCTTTCGTCCGCGGTAAATACCGTATGGCAACATCGTTCTTAAGCCAATCAAATTTACCCAGCCAGTCGTCTCCCATAACAAAGGTATCAACTTTGAACTTTTGAATATCATGGCTTTTCTGGCCCCAATCATGTTCAGAAAAAACATGATCTACGTAAGGCAGCCTTTCAAGCGCCGCTTTACGAATTAAAAAGTTCTGGTGAGAATTTTTGCCTTTATTTGCGTTAAATTCATCTGTCGAACAGCCGACGATTAAGAAATCACCGAGTTTGCGGGCCCTTTGCAGGATGCTCGCATGGCCTCGATGGAACAAATCAAATGTCCCATAAGTTAAAACTGTTTCGTAATGCACAATTTGCCCCCAAGATTGTAAAATAACAACCAAGCAAATAATATACCAGAAAATCGGACCTCCTTCGAAATCAACATGTCAATTAGGCTGCAGGCAAAACTATAAAATCACCTATCTGCAGAATGGCTGAAAGTACCCATTGATACTTGCCCGCCTTAGGCGCGCGCCCCTAGAAAACTCTAGAAAGGTCGTTAGCAACAATGACCTAAACGACTAGTAAGCTCATCGATAATTTTAGTAGTAATTTACAACCACTTTTCAATTTCGGCATGGTAATTGCTTATAATTACACAGTGATTTCAAAACAGGGGGGCGGGGGTTTCAAGACATGTTTTCAACTAGACACATATTCAACTGAACTCATCCAGACCATGAGTAAAGATACTAGTAGTCTTAGAGACTGCAGCCCTACAGGCTGGCATTAACACGAGAAACTGCGCAAGAAATTTCATCTTGAGTGGACACCATATACTCCAAAAAACTCTAAGTATATTGACCAAGAAGAAGAATATTTATGAGCATTAATATAACACGAGATGACTGTATTGATAAAATTACATCAGCCATTAAAATTGGCGACCATGATGAAACAACCAAAGCATATCTATCCTTTATTATATTGGCGCAATTTAACTGTAAAAAACAAATAGACGCCATACTTCGCAATAGTACTGAAAAAGATTCCACTCTCGACCTCATAAACAACGCCGTTAGAGAAATATTTGGTTCTGATTACCAATTCACAGGGCATGGTTTTGCAAAATCCATCTCAGATAGGCATAAGAACAAAGAACAAGCCGTCGCTAAGCATCTACAAATTTTTAACGATTTTCTTTACAAGAACTTGAAAATTAGCGCCTTCATCACTTCAGGAACTCTATTGGGAATGATCAGAGAGGGAATATTCTTATCCCATGACGACGATATCGATTTAGCATACATAAGCCAGTATACGGCACCTGAGGATATTCTTAAAGAACGTGAAGCTCTTTTAAAATTAGTCAACGAGCAAGAAAACATGCGCGCGATTAATAACAATGGCGTCATCGTAATTGGATACCATTTTGATGATCAGTTCTTAAGGTTTGATCTATTCACCGGTTATTGTGAGGGTGACTATATAAATATATACGTACAAAGGCCGAATAGTATCCCCAAAAGCGCCATCCTGCCGCTACGGTCAGAGGACTTCTATGGCGAACAGACAAACATTCCCCAATCCCCAGAAGTTCTTTTAGAAGTTAACTATGGCCCAAACTGGCGAACACCTGATCGCAGCTTTAGGTTTAACATAAATGAGCACATCAGTTATTATAAATTCTTGTTACCAGAGAATAATAAAAGTATAAACTTGGATGAGTTCGATGGTTAAACTTCCTTCTAAAGATGAAGCCATATACATGGCAATCCATGACATATTAGAGAATGAACCCAACCCCAATATTGCCGAGTTTCTTTGCGTAACGTTACTTGTCGGTTTTAAAAAAACTGATGATCTTCTGAACGTCGTCCAACAAAGTGACAATCAAGAGAAGTGCATAGAGACAATTAAAAAAGCCACAGAGTTGATGAGTTACGAAAAGAAAAACCATCACGATTATTAAGCCCGCAGCAATCTGTTCTGTGCAGCCCAATTTCGCTCAGAAAATAGGGCTTTCTTGTGGTAGATTCATATGTTGCCATTAAACCAGATGAACAATTAGACAAGCTGGAGGATATTATTCTCACTTTTCCATAGGTGAAATACACCGGAAAGCTAACGTTCTACGCCCTAAGATCGCGATCAACGCTGACGACTAACTATTCTAATGCGGTTAAATTATTAGAGAGCCATATTAAACAAAGGCTATAGAATCTCACATTGGGCTTTTTGCTCTGGCAATGTTAAGAAGCTCTCCATATAAGGACGGTCATACAGTTCAACAGCGAAGATGTCTGGTAGGCAAGTTCAGAAAGAAAAGAGTATTCCATGGATTATGAAGAAGCAGACAAACTAATCGCCGCCCTTGATGAGGCTGCCTGCGCAGCAAGTGCACAGCTGGGTGAAACTGAGTGTATTAAGGTTTTGCCCGAAGGCGACCATGATGCTGACCATCCTGCATCTGACTTTATGGGGTTGAAAAACCACAGTGAAAACCTTTGCACCGCGTTGTTGCGTTGGCGCGCTAAACCAGAGGGTGTTCCCGTAAAAATCAAAGTCCCGGCCCAAGCGACACTCTATGTCGCGAAAAAAGGCAATCATCCATTCTTGATTAAAGAACGCGTTAGCTAACGCCAACTTTTTGGCGCATGCCGTCTTAATTAGTACCATCACCGGCCCACGCCCGCTACCCAACCACCCGCTAGGATATACTGTGGGGTGGTTGGGTAGCGGGCGTGGTGGTTAGGTAGAGAGCGCGGTCAGGGATGTAACTTAAACCAGAGACGCGCTAGCACATTTTAAATCTATCTATGCAGCCCAATGCCAAGCCTGAAACGCGTCTCTTTCTGGTCATATGTCAGCAAGTTATCACCATAACCTGTGAACAACTGCGCATGGAGATTGAAATTAATATTTTTGGTAGCGCCTCGTCGCCTTATGGGTGTTGTTAAATCAAACAAATAACTGCTTTTCCCACTGCCAATTCTACCTCTACGGTAGGCTGAAAGCTGAATCCCTCTAGCCTTCCCAACCAGCAGTTTAACGCTATTGTGCCCACGAAATTCTGCAATATCAGGGTTGTCTGACAAATCCCCAAAATAAGACCAAAGATCAACTGACAAACGAGCGAACAAGTCATCCCCTAAAAAGCTACTGGGCAAAGGCTGCTCGTAGGCGGCGCGCCCATAGACTATATTAAGGCTACGGCTGTCCTCACCGCCACGACCGTTACTCTCATGTAACAGGCCAAGCTGGAAGTCCAACAGGCCATCGTCCGACAAAAGGTCAAAAGGCTTATCTTCAAGGGCATAGAAAATTTCAGGCAAAAAATTGGTGTCTTCAAACGGCCGAGACTCACCTTCAAGGTCCCAATAGGACACTTGCGTATAAGCCACATGGAACCCTGACAGTAGGGGCAATGCCGTTGCCCATGTACCCTTTTCACTAAACAGTTGATACTTGAAGCTTATCTGGAATTTAATTTCTTGTGGATCAAATGCCCCTAAAAAATAAACTGGCTTATAGGTTGATAATCCGCCTAGCACGGCCACATCTTCATCACTTTTTGTAGGGGCTTTCCCACCTGCACTTACATTACTTATGGCATCTATTGACGCATTGCCCACACCCGTTTGCGCATGTACCTGCAAAATTAGCGGCGATGCCCCAAGCCAATTCAAATGTAAATGCGCATAGCCCGCTGTAAAATTGTCTGGCGTGTCAAATTTGAACAATATTTTTTGATACTCACCGGGCAAAACAACCATAAGGCCAGCGTTCCGCTGCAACTCTATTATGGCCGAAAGGCCCGGCTCTTCTTGCTGCATAGTTGCGGCAAGCCGAGAAGGCACGCTGATGTCTTCATCACTGCTATTGAGAAGGGCTATTGTTACCTCAACTGTGTCACCGGGGAACACAATCGTTTCAGGCACAGAAACAAATACTTCCTGCGCCATAACGGTGGCATAACCCCAGACGACAAAGGCAAAAAGGCTCAGAAATCGAACAGATATTTTACCACGACACATGGAAGTCCCCCAGTTTGTTTCGGCTCCAGCATAATCACCATTACACAAAAACACAAAGGGCCGCCAAAATGGCAGCCCTTTGATATAAAATTGGTTCGAAAGTATGGGGTCGGCTTACTTGTCTTCGTAAACGTTCCTGCCTGATTTCACTTCTTTCCAAAGCTTCTTCATAGACAGGTAGAAGATTAAGGTAAGAATGCCCAAGAAGATAAGTACCATCAGGCCCATTTCATGCTGCTTCACCAAAGAAGGCTCAGCAACATACATCAGGAATGTCGTAACATCTTTCGCCATCTGCTCAGGTGTTGCTACAGTACCATCTTCATATTCAACACTTCCTTCAAACAGCGGTGCCATCATAGAAATTTGGCCGCCTTTAAAGTATGCGTTATAAGCCTTGCCAGCGCTAATCTCGCGGCCAGCAGGCGCCTCTTCATACCCTGTAAGTAGGCTGTAAACATAGTTCACACCATCATGGCGCGCTTTCACTATCAAGGACAAGTCAGGTGGCAACGCACCACCATTTGAGGCCCGAGCCGCATTGTCATTAGCAAAAGGTGCTGGGAAAACATCTTGCGGCAATGCTGCGCGCACAGTTTCGTCACCGGCATCATCAGGCTCGCCCGCTACTTCATACTCAGCAGCAAAAGCTTTGATCATATCGTCGCCATAACCAAGGTCTGTCAGGTTACGGAAACGGAAGTATTTCAAGCTGTGGCACGAAGAACAAACTTCTTTATACACTTGCCAACCACGCTGTTGCGCGGCTTGGTCAAACTTGCCGAACGGCCCTTCAAAGGACCATTCCATTTTCATTGGGTGTTTGTCTGCACTTGAAGCAGAAACCGCACCTGCCAAGCCCGCTACAGCGGTAAGGGCTATTGCAATGTTCTTAAGTAGTTTCATTGTCATACTCCCTTACTTCGCCGCTTTAGCTAGCACATCCTGAGAAATACTCTCAGGCAGTGGCAGCGTTTTTTCGAACTTGCCAAGTAGTGGCAAAATTACAAGGAAATGGGCGAAATAATATGCTGTTCCAATCAAGCTAACCATCGGCCAAATGCCTTCAGGTTTCTTGCCCCCTGCGATGGTCAAAACAACCATATCAATCACTAGGAACCAGAAGAAATAGCGGGATGTTGGTCGGAACCGCGCTGAACGCACCTTGGATGTATCAAGCCAAGGTAAGAAGAACAGCAACAGAATTGAGGCAAACATGGCAATCACACCCAGCAATTTCGCCGGAACGAACACAATATCTGTGAACGGAATACCAATATCAAAGGTGATAGACCGCAAGATTGCATAGAAAGGTAGGAAGTACCATTCTGGCACGATGCTGTCTGGCGTCACCAATGAGTTAGCCGGGATATAATTATCCGGGTGGCCCATTGCGTTTGGCGCATAAAATAAGAAGTAAGCGAAGATGAAAAAGAACACCCCAGCCCCGAATGCATCCTTAATCGTATAATAAGGATGGAACGGAATTTGGTCAGCGTTTGTTTTAACTTCGATACCCAGCGGGTTGCCACTGTCAGAAACTTTCTTCGCCCAAATATGCAAAATCACCACACCAAAAATAACAAACGGCAGTAGGAAATGCAGGCTAAAGAAACGCTTCAGTGTTGGGTTATCAACGGAAAAACCACCCCACAACAAGGTTACGATGCTGTCACCAATAACCGGAATTGCAGAGAAAAGGTTTGTAATAACCGTAGCGCCCCAGAAAGACATTTGGCCCCAAGGCAATACATAACCCATGAAAGCAGTTGCCATCATCAGCAAGAATATAACCAAACCAAGCATCCACAAGACTTCGCGCGGCGCTTTATAAGAGCCAAAGTACAATCCACGAAGGATATGAATATAAACCGCAATGAAGAAGAAAGACGCGCCATTGGCGTGCATATAACGGATCAACCAGCCATAATTAACGTCGCGCATGATGCGCTCAACGCTGTCAAAGGCCAGCGACGTGTCTGGTGTGTAATGCATTGCAAGCACAATGCCACTGATGAGCTGGATAACCAGCATCAAACCAGCAAGGGAACCAAAGTTCCACCAGTAGTTCAAATTACGAGGTGTTGGTGTGCCAGGGCCCACAACATTATGCACAAGAGAAAGAATTGGTAGGCGTTCTTCGAACCAACCAACTGCTTTATTTGTGGGTTTTACAGCTTCCCATTCAGCCATGATATCCCCTTACCCTATCTTAATTAGTGTATCGCTCAAAAAGGCATAGTCCGGAATCTCCATATTGCGAGGAGCCGGGCCTTTCCTGATGCG
>JAESQS010000271.1 GCA_016765035.1 Kordiimonadaceae bacterium
CGGCTAAAGGGAATGCCGTAATGTTCAAGCTCATAAACCGCGGCCGGTGCTTCCCGCACCATATACTCAATAGCGTCTTGGTCACCAAGCCAGTCAGAACCTTTAACAGTGTCAAACATATGCCACTGCCACGTATCTTTACCCATGTTACCAAGGGATGCTGCTATACCACCCTGCGCCGCAACTGTGTGCGAACGAGTTGGGAATACTTTGGTAATACATGCTGTTTTCAGGCCGCTTTCAGCTAAGCCCATGGTTGCCCGAAGGCCTGCACCACCTGCGCCAACAACAATGGCGTCATAGGTATGGTGCGTAATTGGATATGCTGTGCTCATCACTTAGCCCCCAAATGCAATACGAAGAATTGAGAAAATGCTAAGTGCCGCAATCAAAATACAAGAAAATTTAATTGCAAGCGTCACTGCAAACTTCAAACCGTGGCTATGGATATAATCCTCTACCACTTCCTGAAGGCCAGACCGCATATGGTGCGTGAAATTAGCGATGAACAAAATTAGTAGAACCGACACAAGCGGTTGCTTAAGCCAAGCAACCCATTCCGCATGGCTTTTGCCAACATTGCCAACAAAGGAAACAACGAAGAAGATTGTCAGCGGGATGTTAGCAATAGCGGTAATGCGCTGTGACAACCAATGGTTCGTGCCATCTTTGGCAGAGCCAAGACCGCGCACTTTTGAAAGAGGTGTATTCATATCTGACATTACAGCACTCCCATCACTTTATAAGCCGCAACCCACACAACAATTGTCGCGATAATGGAAAAGACAAATACCACCTTGGCAGATGCCGTGTTGTCTTTCAGCTCATAGAGCTTGCCCATGTCGGTGAATAAATACCGTATGCCAGAGGCAAGATGCTGCATAAGGGCAAATGTAATTCCAAACAACACAAGGCGCCCTAACATGCTGCCCGCGTATGATTGAACTATGTTGAAATAATCGTGCCCTGTTGCCATTGCTACCAACCACCAAGCAAGTAATATAGCGCCGAACGCAAGCGCCGACCCTGTTATGCGGTGCATAATGGACACTGCCATATGTGCACCCCAAGCATATACTTGAAGATGGGGAGAAAGCGGCCGTTTAACTTGTGCCATGTATAGTCCCCTGACGGAATTAACCTAATAGAAATTACTCTATTTATTGCCCTAAAGCCACGCGCAAACGCAGCGCCCTATTGATTCGACACCCGTTTTAGCCCTGCTTGGTATCTTGCTGCAAGTAAAGATATAACTTTCCGCAATATTATTTCGCACCTGCAGCATTTCAGGAATTTTATTGCAAAAAATTAAAGGCATCGTTAATAGTTTTATTTATACACGTTTAGGGGGAACGATTACGCATGATATACCATTTTTTAGCAGCAGCTTTCGCTGCCGTTTTCACCATTTCATCTGCTATTTCCGCAACACCAGAAATACAGAAACCATCCGACATCCCTGTCGAGGCATTTGCTGCGCTATCTACCTTTAATAATGCCAAGCTTGCCCCCAGTGGAAAAACCCTTGCGTATGTAACGTCTGAAGATGGCCGAAACATGCTGATGGTGCATTCCTTGGACGGCGGGCCTTCCTATAGCATCCCGCCACAGGAAAGGTCTGAGATTAAGGATTTTTACTGGATTAACGAGGAAATAATTCTTCTAAAGCTCTACATGGTACGGAACCGGTTGGAGTTTAATGGTGCCGTATCTGAAATCCACCTGATGGCGTACAACCTAAAAACCCACAAAGTGAAATGGCTGGGCAAACCTGAAAAGGCTAGCCTCACCCGATCTACACTTGCCCAACGCACGCCCCAAGTTGAACGTATCGTTGACTTGTTACCAAATGACCCAGAGCGTGTCTTGCTTGCCTTTGATTTTGAATTGGACGGCAAAACAGAAGTCTACCGTACAAATGTCTATAATGGCAGGCGCCGCCTTGACAAAACAGGGAACGACGGCGTGCAACAATGGTTTTCTGACCACCAAGGAGAAGTTCGCCTTGGTGTAGGCTTTAAAATAGAAGGATTTGGCGATGCAGGCAAACCCTTTGCCATGCTCAAAGGGGCAAATAACATCTGGAGAGATCTGGAAAGAGCTGACTGGTATAAGACCTACAACGTACGAAACTTTACAGCGGATCCCAATGTCATTTATGTTTCTGGCACCAACCAATTTGGCACCACCGGCCTCTACACGCTTGACCTACGAACAGGGGAAATCACCGGTGATGTTTTTGTGCAAAAAGGGGCCAATTTTGACCACCTAATCACTGAGAAAAAAACTAAAAAAGTCATCGGTGTTGCCTATACAGACACAGCCGAGCATGTGAAATATTTTGACCCCTTCTACGCAGGCCTGCAGGATAATTTAAACAAGGCATTTTCTGGTTCCAGCAACCGGATTGTTAATAAGGCCAACGCCGTAGAACGCTATGTCATATTATCCCATAACAGCCAGAACCCAGGCACTTATTACTTATACGATAAAGACAAAGGCCAATTAAGCGCTTTATCAAATGTCAGAGATGACATGCCTACAGCCCTCATGGCCCCGGTGAGCGCAGTGCAAATACCTGTGCGCGATGGCAGCCAAATAGAAGGCTTTCTCACGAAGCCTGCCAACTGGGCTGACGGCAATACATTACCTTTCATTATATTCCCCCATGGCGGCCCCGAAACCCATGACAATGCAGACTGGGACTGGTGGGTACAGTTTTATGCCAGCCGAGGGTATGGTGTGTTGCAGCCAAATTTTCGTGGTTCGACAGGCTACGGCAAAGCATTCCAAGAAGCAGGTACTTTACAGTGGGGCGGCTTGATGCAAGATGATGTTACAGATGCCACAAACTGGCTCATTTCTGAAGGCCTGGCTGATGCCAAGCGCATCTGTATTGTTGGTGCATCATACGGCGGTTATGCTGCGCTTATGGGGGCAGTGAAAGAACCCGACCTTTACCAATGTGCCATTTCCGTTAATGGCGTTTCCAACCTGCCTTCCATGAAAGAACGCGACAAACGCTTCATTGGCGGCAAAAACTGGATCACAGACATGGGCCTTGAAGGGGCCCCTGACAAAAGTGTGTCGCCCTACCATCTAGCAGAAAAAATCACTATTCCCATATTGCTGATTGCAGCGAAAGATGATGCCCGTGTTGCACAGGACCAGTCTAAAGACATGCATAAAAGGCTTAAAAAGTTAAAGAAAAAAAGCAAATTCATAGGCATTAAAACCGGCGCTCACTATCTACAAACAGCCCCAGCGCGCCTTAAAGTGCTTAAAGCTACAGAAAAATTCCTCGCCGAGCATATTGGCCGATAATGCATTCAGTTAAACTTGGAAGCAATAACGGCTGATTTGCCCAACAGCCCTAAGGCGTGTCCGGTGCAGCAGCTTGAACCGGATACGCTCAAATAACATCTGTTCAGTATTTGGATTATAGTTTTCAGCCACAGTTTGGGCTTGAGGGCTAGGTTGCATGAGTAAGTCTTAGCGTAGAATAGTAAGCTAATTGCTCTCACACAAGTAAGCTACAGAGCAGCTTCTTAACAACACCTTAGATTGATTACACAATTTATAGTGTTAATTTATTTCCATAATTTAGCAAAGGTTGCATTTGATGCCCATTTTGTTATAACAATACATTAACGCAATAGAGGGATAAATCATGCCAAAGCCGAATTTCATCGTTGCTATTGTGGCGACCTTAACTTTCTCAACATCTGTAATCGCCGATAATACGTATGCAAAACCGTCACAAATTCCTGCCAAAGTTTTTGCTGCTGTCCCCACTTTTAGCGCCGCAAAGCTTTCACCTTCCGGCGACCAAGTCGGATACTTTGCACGAAAAGATGGGGAACAAATTGTTATTATACAATCCCTTATAGACGGACAATTGATAGAACTACCGCTGCGGCCAGGGGCTCAAGTACAGACGTTGGATTGGGCGACAGAAGACACTCTAATTCTTACACATAGATCCCTCAAAAACAGCCTTATCTCGCGCAACAATGGCATCGTCAACCACTACAAACTAGTCTCAGAATTCGGAACATCCTTCGATGGCATTGGTACAAGCTCGGCATCACGAGGCCTTTCTCCTGAAACGCGGCTCTATAGTTACAATTTAAAAACCCAACAAACTAGGTGGCTGGGTAAACCAAGGCCTCAAAAAATTAGGGCTTCTTCTGAAAATGAAATCATTTCGCAGTATGAGACTTTAATCGACATATTACCGAACGAACCCAACCATGTCCTTATCGGCATCGATCTATACCAGCGCAGCAAAACACAGGTCTATAAAGTTGGCATCGAAACAGGCAGCCGCCGCATCCTGAAAATGGGTAACGAAGGGATACAACAATGGTTTTCAGACCAAAACTCAGAAGTACGTTTTGGCATTGGTAATAAGGTACGCGGAAACTGGGGACGCGGTGACAAAGTGGCCACGCTTAAAGATGCCAGTGGCAAGTGGCACAACCTCGCCCAAGCCGAATGGTACAAAACCTATGAAGTGGCAGGTTTTACCAAAGATGCCAATGTGATTTATGTTTCTGGGCCTACAGAGACTGGCTCAACAGGCTTATTCACTCTTAACATACAAACTGGCAGTATAATCGAAGAGGTTTTTGCCCCAGAAGCGGGGGATGTGCAGTCGATGCTCGGCACTGACAGCCTTGGCATTGCGTATACAGACACAATGCAGCGCACTAAATACCTAGACCCATTTTATGCCAAATTACAAAGCAATCTAGACAGCGCTTTTCCAGATATGAACAACCGTATTGTTAATAAGGCGCGAGATGCTGAACGCTATCTTATCGTATCCTCAAACGACCGTGACCCCGGTACTTATTATGTTTATGACCGGGCAACCAGCCAGTCAAACAGGCTTGCAAAAGTCAGAGCGGATATCATGCCAGAACTAATGGCCCCGGTAAGCGCTGTACGCATCAACATGCGGGATGGCTCTAGCATTGAAGCCTATCTTACCTTGCCGCTTGACCATACAGCGGGTGACAAAACACCTTTCATTGTATTGCCTCATAATGGCCCTGCTGAAAGGTCAACTGCCGACTGGAACTGGTGGGTACAATTTTATGCCAGCCGTGGCTACGGTATTATTCAGCCAAACTTCCGTGGTTCAGATGGGTATGGACAAGCCTTCCAAAGAGCTGGCTACAACCAGTGGGGCGGCACCATGCAGGACGACATTACTGACACCACACGGTGGCTTATCAGTGAAGGCCTCGCTGCCCAAAATGATATTTGCATCGCGGGTGGATCCTTCGGTGGGTACGCCGCATTGATGGGCAGCATCAAAGAACCTAGCCTTTACCAATGTGCAATTTCCGTGAATGGCATTACCAACATTCCGTCTGTCAAAAAACATGACCGCCGTTTTTGGGGTAGCAAGTTATGGACAGAAAATATGGGACTTAAAGGCAAAAGTGATAAAGACGTTTCGCCTTACCACCAAGCCGAGAAGTTGAATGTACCTACCCTACTGGTGGCCTCGAAAGAGGATCATCGCATCCCGTCAAAACAATCAATTTCTATGCATGAAAAATTACAGCACCTGAATAAAAACAGCACTTATGTATCCATTCCAACCAATGAACATAAGATGGTGACTGAAAGTGCCCGTTTGCAAATGTTACAAACTACCGAGAAGTTTTTGACAGAACATATCGGCCACACAGAAGGTCGATAGACCAAAGACATTAACCCACACTTGCTATTGCCTTGGCGATGGCAAGTGTGCGGCGGGCTTCTGCTACATGCAGGTCTTCGACCATCTTACCATCCAGTACGGCCACGCCCTTGCCCTCTGCTTTAGCTTCGTCAAAGGCAGCTATCAGTTTCTCTGCCTGCCGTGTTGCGCCCTCATCCGGGGCAAAAACTTCATTTGCAATGTCTATTTGCGCGGGGTGAATAAGGGTTTTGCCGTCAAAGCCCATATCCGCTGCTTGCTGGCATTCAACTGCTAACCCTTCTGTATTTCTAAAATCATTGTAAACCCCGTCCAAAATAGTCAGCTTGTAGGCACGCGCCACAAGCATGGCCATGCCCAGCGCTGTGATGACCGGCTCCCGGGTTTTGGTGTGTTTAGCGTGTAAATCCTTCACCAAATCATTCGTGCCAATAACAAAACACGTTACTTTGTCAGACGCTGCGGCAATTTCCTCTGCGCGCAAATAGGCCATAGGGGTTTCCAACATCGCCCATATTTTTATGCTGCTTGCACCTGCTGCATCCATCACAGCCGCTACTTGTTGAATTGCAGCCGCACTTTCCACCTTAGGGATAAGAACAGCGTCAGGCCCTGCGCCAGCCGCTGCGAGCACATCCTCTTTCCACCATGCAGTCTCAAGCCCATTAATGCGCATTATACGCTCACGCCGACCATAAGCGCCTGAGGCAACAGCGGCAGCCGCTTTATCCCGCGCATCGTCTTTCATTGCTGGTGCAACAGCATCTTCAAGGTCAAAGATCACAGCGTCACACGCCAGAGTTTTCGCTTTTTCAAGCGCGCGTTCATTGGCGGCGGGCATAAATAATACGCTCCGCCGCGGTATAATCGGTTGATCCGTCATTGTATCCCTATGTTTTACCAGCCGCAGCTACGGTCTTTATTTTGCTCATCAAGCCACACTTTAAGTGGCTCAAAATAGGCGACAACGGCACTGCCATCCATGTCTCTGGTCCCGGTGAAAGCTTCAAGTGCATCGGGCCAAGGCTTGCTTGCTCCCATTTCAAGCATTGCATTCAGCCGCGCACCAACGTCTTTATTGCCATAAACCGAACAGCGGTGCAGAGGCCCTTCCCAGCCAGCTTGCTGACATGCAGCCTGATGGAACTGGAACTGCAACACATGCGCAAGGAAATAGCGCATATAAGGCGTGTTACCGGGGATATGATACTTTGCCCCAGGGTCAAAGGCATCAGCAGGGCGCTCATTACCTGGTTTAATGCCTTGGTATTCTTCCCGAAGTGCCCACCAGCCACTGTTGTAAGTATCAGGGGTTAATTCACCTGAAAACACCTGCCAGCGCCATTTATCAACCATCAAACCAAAAGGCAGAAACGCCACTTTATCAAGGGCGCGCTGCATCAAAAGTGCAATATCAGCATCAGCAGATGGCACCTCATCGATCAAGCCAATAGTTTTCAGGTAATCAGGGGTGATAGACAGGGCCACCATATCGCCAATAGCTTCATGGAAACCATCATGCGCCCCCGTGATATGGAAAGCATTTTGGTTATTGTAAGCCCGCTGATAATAATTGTGGCCAAGCTCATGGTGCACTGTGATGAAATCTTCTTCATTCACTTTGGTGCACATTTTAATGCGGATATCGTCTTTATTATCCAAGTTCCACGCAGAGGCATGGCAGGTTACTTCGCGGTCTTTTGGTTTTACGAATAAAGAACGATCCCAGAATGTATCCGGTAAAGGGTCAAAGCCCAGCGAAGAGAAAAAGTCTTCCCCTGTTTTAACCATTTTGATCGCGTCATAGTCATTCTTCTTCAAGGCGGATGTAATATCAACACCAGCATCACTGCCCTCAGGTTTGACAAGCGGATATATATTCGACCAGCTTTGCGCCCACATATTACCCAACAAATGCGCCGGTATAGCGCCTTCATCACCCACAACTCTGTCGCCATAATGGTCAGATAGTTTTGACCGCACATGGCAGTGTAACGCATCATACAGTGGCTTTACCTGCCCCCATAATTTGTCTGCGCTTTTGGCAAAATCATCCGGGTCCATATCATACCCAGACCGCCACATAGCACCCACATCTGTATACCCAAGCTCTCTGGCACCTTCATTAGCAATGGCAACCATCTCGGCAAAATCATCTTTCATCGGTTTGGAAATTTTGCGCCAGCCGTCCCATGCTTCAAGCAGGCGCTCAGGCACCCTGTCGCTTGCAATAATATCAGAAACATCTCCAAGGGATTTCTGCGTGCCATCCATATCAACTTTACCCGTTGAATAGGTGGCATTCAGGTCTGCTTTGATAACTGCTAGCCGTGCAGTTTTATCGGCATTATTAGGGGCAGGCAAAACATTGGCTTGTTTCAGCATTTCAAACTTGCGCGCTACATCCGCAGGCAACATGAGGCCTTGATATTCCTTCGCTTGGTTCGCAAGGGAAACAGACAGCAAAAGAAACTCTTCGTCTGCAGAGGCCACCAGCGCATTTGTATCACTGGTAATAAAGTTGGCGTTCACCCATTCCAACTGTCCCAAATGCACACTGGCCTCAATAAGCT
Source organism: Kordiimonadaceae bacterium (assembly GCA_016765035.1). GTDB lineage: Bacteria > Pseudomonadota > Alphaproteobacteria > Sphingomonadales > Kordiimonadaceae > Kordiimonas. The sequence continues at coordinate 8,290 of JAESQS010000271.1, forward strand.
GCTTGCCCGCATCCTCAATGAAAGCCGTTGCTTCGGCCACGGTTGGCTTTGTTGGTTCAACAGCCTTTTTCTGCTCACATGCGCCAAGCAAGACAAGCATACTGCAGGAAAGCGCCAATGACTTAATCAATGTTTTGTTAGTATTATTTTTCATAAAAAATCCCCATTTTTAGAAAATATATCCGACTTACTCCCTACTATATAGTCTGAAATCTAAAGTTCTAGCCCAGTATTGCAAGCATTAAAAAAGGGCACCAAACCAACGTTCAATGCCCTTCTTTAATAGGATGGCTTACTTAGAGCGTATCCGGTTTACTATGTATCACCGGCCCACGCCCCCTACCCAACCACCCGCAAGGATACACTGTGGGGTGGTTGGGTAGGGGGCGTGGGCCGGTGATGGTACCTACCTAAGACAAATACGCTCTACTCCAGCGTTAAAAGACCCTGATTAAGCAGCGATTCTGCAATCTGCACAGCATTAAGGGCCGCGCCTTTACGCAGGTTATCAGAAACCACCCAGATATTGAGGCCGTTTTCAACAGTCTCATCATCCCGAATACGGGAAATATAGGTGGCAAAATCACCCACGCAATCAAGCGGCGTGGTGTAGCCGCCATCTTCGCGCTTATCAATTACCAAACAACCCGGCGCTTCACGCAGAATATTGCGGGCTTCGTCATGGCTAAGAGGCTTTTCCAGTTCGATATTGATAGCCTCAGCATGGCCAACAAACACAGGCACACGCACACATGTAGCCGTAAGCTTAATATCAGGATCAAGCATCTTGTGTGTTTCAGCAACCATCTTCCACTCTTCTTTCGTGGAACCATCATCCATAAACACATCAATGTGCGGGATCACGTTGAAGGCAATTTGCTTCGGGTAGACCGTATTTTCAATCGGGTCATTCACAAATATTGCGCGTGTCTGGTTAAACAATTCATCCATCGCCGCATTGCCAGAACCAGAAACTGACTGGTATGTGGAAACCACAACACGCTTAATTGTTGCAGCATCATGCAAGGGCTTAAGGGCGACAAGCATTTGCGCAGTGGAGCAATTTGGGTTTGCTATGATATTTTTCTTTGCAAAATCCTTAAGCGCACTCGCGTTTACTTCAGGCACCACGAGCGGTACATCAGGGTCCATCCGGAAATAGGATGAATTATCGATAACCACACACCCTGCTTTGGCAAACTTGGGTCCATACTCTTTTGACACACCAGAGCCAGCAGCAAACAAGGCAATATCAACACCCTTGGGGTCGAATGTATCCAGCGCCACAATTTTCAGCTCTTTTTCGCCGTAGCCAACTTCTTGGCCAATGGACTTTCTGGAAGCAATCGCAATAATTTCCGTTGCAGGAAACTCACGTTCAGCAAGGATGTTTAAAATTTCACGACCGACATTACCAGTCGCACCTACAACAGCGACGCGAAAACCCATTATACTCTCCTGTGGGTGTATTTAGGCACCAATTTGATGCCCCTTAAAACTCATTTCAATTATTTAGCCAAGGGCTGCAAGAATGCCGTCGCCCATGCCTTGTGTATTAACCTGTTTCAGGCCTTCACTCATCAAATCACCTGTACGCAAGCCATTTTCTAGAGTGGCAGAAACTGCGGCCTCAATTTTATCGGCAGCGTCTCCCATATCCAGCGAATAGCGTAATGCCATTGCAAAACTCAGTACCATTGCAATTGGATTGGCAATACCCTGGCCTGCTATATCTGGCGCGGAGCCATGCACAGGTTCATACATGCCGGGGCCGCCTTCACCAAGCGAAGCAGAAGGTAACATACCCAGTGAGCCAGTGAGCATAGCCGCAGCATCGGACAAAAGGTCGCCAAAAAGATTATCTGTTAAGATAACATCAAACTGCTTAGGCGCTTTTACAAGCTGCATGGCGCAATTATCCGCGAGGATATGCTCAAGCTTTACATCAGAATATTCTTCTGCGTGCAATTTAGTGACTTCTTCGCGCCACAAAAGGCCAGACTCCATCACATTGGATTTTTCTGCGCTGTGCACGCGGCCATCACGCTTGCGCGCCATCTCAAAACCAACACGGGCAATCCGAATAATTTCCTTATCGGTATAGCGCTGCGTGTTGATCCCCACACGCCCGCCTTCCGGCAAGTCGCTAATACCGCGAGGCTCTCCAAAGTAGACCCCCCCAGAAAGTTCGCGCACAATAAGAATATCGAGGCCGGCAACAAACTCGCGTTTCAGGCTGGAAGCATCTGCCAGTGCATCAAAGCACATGGCTGGACGCAGGTTTGCAAACAAGCCTAGCCCTTTACGAATACCAAGCAACCCGGCTTCTGGGCGTTTATCATAATCAGTTTTACCATCCCATTTCGGGCCGCCAACACAGCCAAGAAGAACAGCATCTGAAGCTTGAGCTTTAGC
>JAESQS010000272.1 GCA_016765035.1 Kordiimonadaceae bacterium
ATAAAGGCTGGCCTCCTTTGCCTGCCTTTAACTTGAATCATATTACGGCAGAAAAGGGAATCCCCCTTATAGAATCAATCTATTCACAAGAGACTCTAGGAAGCCTGGGCCGGTTATGCAAATTCAACCTGATAACGGCTCGCCCACCCAAAAATTAAGTAGACTTTTTCCGAAACCAGCATAGATTTTGAGTCTGCTTCTAAAAGTGTAGCCATGGCCTTCAGCGGCATTTCACCTATAGGGGTGCCATGAACCTGCTTACTCTTCCTACTAAACTGGCCTTCTACTCATGCGGCCCTCCAACTAAGTAGAATGATATATGCATAGCTTTCAAACTGTACCTGATATTCGCATTGCCAGTGGTGGCACTCATGACTTGGCAGCCCTTATCACGGGCCTCAGCACGAACATGCGTGTTGCGCTAGTCACAGACAAAGGTGTGCGAGGGCTTGGCCTTCTAGACCCAGCCATAACCTCCCTTGAAAAAGCCGGATATGACGTTCTCATTTATGACAGTGTGATAGCAGACCCACCGGAAGAAATTATAGCAGAAGCTACGAAGCATATAACCGACTTTGGCGCAGGGCTTATCATTGGCTTCGGCGGTGGTAGCTCGCTTGATACCGCCAAAGTAGTTGCCCACCTGTGCGCCTCTGACCAGCCCTTGTCAGAGCTTTACGGGGTTGGCTTGGCGCGTGGCCCCAAACTACCGCTTATGCTCATACCCACCACCGCAGGTACGGGCTCTGAAGTGACCAATGTGGCCATCCTCACCACCGGCAAAACAGAAAAACAGGGCATTGTGGCAAACGCCCTTTATGCGGACCGAGTGCTGCTTGATGCTTCTCTCACACTTGGTTTGCCCAAAATGATAACCGCCGCCACAGGCATTGATGCCATGGTGCACGCCATTGAGGCCTATACATCTCTGCCGCAGAAAAACCCGCTATCTGATACGCTGGCCTTATCAGCGCTGGCAAAACTGCAAGGCGCCATTGAGCGTGTCTGCACTGACGGCAGTGATGTGGAAGCCCGGAACGATATGCTTATTGGTTTCATGCTTGCGGGGCAGGCTTTTTCAAATGCCCCTTGTGCCGCCGTACACGCACTTGCCTATCCTCTTGGCGGGTTTTTTCATGTGCCGCACGGGCTTGCAAACGCGCTGGTGGTGGTGGAAGTGATGCAGTATAATCTACCCAAAGCAGAGAAATATTATGCGGAAATTGCCCGCCACCTTTCTCTTGGCGACACAGGCACTGACCTTATTAATGAAATGCAGCGCATCAAAAAAGCAACAGGGGCGCCCATGACATTGTCTGAAGTTGATATTCCTGTAGATGCTATTCCCATGATGGCCGAAGATGCTCTAACCAAAACACGGTTGCTGATAAATAACCCGCGTGAGATGACCCTTGAAGCCGCCACGCGCATCTATGAAAGTATCGCCTGATGGCTTCTCCAAAACCTGACGCCAAAGCGCCCTATACCAGAAAAGACTTCCCCTATTTCTCAACAATCCAGACACGCTGGAACGATAATGACCTCTGTGGTCACATCAATAACGCCGTTTATTACACCTATTTTGATACTGTGGTGAATGGCTTTCTGATTGAAAAAGGACTGTTGCAATTGGGCCAAGCCCAAACCATTGGCTTGGTTGTTGAAACCCTGTGTCAGTATTTTGCACCGCTTGCCTACCCTGACAGCATCGATGCTGGTCTGCGTACCCGTAAAATAGGCACCTCAAGCGTTACGTATGAAATCGCGTTATTCAAAAAGGGGTGCGACACGGCTGCGGCCCAAGGGCATTTTGTCCATGTTTACGTAGACGAAAAAACCCGCAAACCAAACCCTCTGTCAAACCAAATGCGCAGCCTTTTACACCAGCTTGAAACACCCCAATAATAGCCCAGAACCAAGGTGTATTATAAGTGAAACCTGAACAGGTTGCTTATTAGAACCAAACATCTATTTAAAAAATGGTGCCCGAGGGTAGATTTGAACTACCGACACGCGGATTTTCAATCCGCTGCTCTACCCCTGAGCTACTCGGGCACATAATATATATCGGCGGGGTTTGCCGATGTGCGAAGCGGCTTTTAACCAATATTACGCACCCTGTCCAGCTTCGATTACACTTTTTTTGGCAAGCAATGCGTCTAGGCGATCATCCCGTGTGCTCATAAGGCATGGTCCAGCGTGGAAACGTCTTGTTTTAACTGTGGGTGTTGTCGATTTTCCCGAAAATAATTCACAGTATAATTTACCGTAAAATCAGACAGAGGATGCAGATCTTAGTTTAAAGTTCAGTTATGTCGTCCGGCATTTCTGTATCACCGGGAAGCTGATATTCTTCGTTAAACCATTTTCCTAAATCAAGGTTTGCACAGCGGGCTGAGCAGAAAGGCCGATATTTATGCGCAATGGGTTTGGCGCATTCGGGGCATTTTCCGTTGTTTGCATCTAATAGCTTGCTTTTGGGCTGTGTCATGTGGCGGCTCTCCCCGGTTACTTTGCTGCTTTTATAAAGGCATCGCTGCTGCTGGCTGGTTCTAAACTAACCGTACGCTGGCTTGTTTCACGCACTTGGTCAAGCAGCAGGTCGTTGGCTTTCATCCATTCTATAACAGCAGTGGGGGCTTCTATGATAAGGGCGCCGGGTTCGGCACTTTTGCCAATGCGGGCTGCCTTTTGCAACAGGCGTAGGCCCAGTGCTGCGATGCGCGGGACAGGGCCACGGGCTTGCTCCAGCCTGTCGCGCAAGGAAAGGCCACTGCGCTTGCGGGTAAACTCCACAAGGCCAAACTGTGAAATGCCGGTGTGTTGCACAGGCACTTGTCCCCCGCGGAAAGTGCGCTCGATAAGCTGTATCAGCTCACGGGTGCTGCCTTTGGCAGACATATTGATGTAATCCATCACCACAATACCGCCGATATCTTGAAATTGTAGATGATAGGCCAACGCCATGGTGGCTTCCATGTTGGTGATTAAAATGGCCTCACCTGCCGCCCTATGTTTTAGAGCGCCGCCTAGGTTAACATCCACGGCTGTCAGGGCTGGTGTTGGGCAAATGCTGATCCAACCACCTGAGGGAAGGTTTATGCGCGCGGAGAGGGCTTCTTCGATGGCTTCTTCAACACCTAGTTCTTCAAAGGCGCTGGCGCCTGTTTCGCCTTTAAATAAGTGAAGGCGTTCTGCCATGTCGGGCCACGATTTTTGGCAGATGTTTTTCAGGGTGCTGAGAGTTGTACCGTTTTCGGTGAAAATGGCTGTATCGTCAGTCTTAATACTCAAAAGCGCTTTTTGAGCCGGGGACCACGCGTGGATAAGCCGAGGGCCTTCTTGAGGGGTGTTCAGAGCAGCTAGTAGCTGTTGCACTTCATCCGCTACCACTGTTTCCTTCACAAGGCCTGCGCGGGCACGAACAATCACTGCAGCGTCCTTAACAAGGGGGGCTAGCGCGTTTTTTAGCCGTGCAGTTGCCTTGTGTGTCAGGTCTTTTGAAAAATTAAGGCGTGCGCCGCCAAGTTCGGCAACAGCGTAGCGGCCTGTGAGGCGTGGACGCGGTGTTACAGGCAGGGCTTTGTCTTCCAGCGCAGAAGGCTCTGACACCACCTGTACCCGCAGCAATTCTCCTTCACGCACACAGTCAGCAATGCTGCCTACTTGCCCTTTTACCAATAGCCGTGCCCTACGGAAATTCAGCACACCGGTTAGCGCGCCACCAAGGTCGAGAAAAGCCATATCGAGATTGCTATCGACGCTAGTAACCCGCGCATCAAAGATGGCCTCTAGGGGGCTGATAGCGATATCGTCATGAAAATGAAGGTCAGTTGGCAGGCCGTCTTCATTTATATCGGCGCTGCGCCACTGGCCGAGGCCGGATTCGATGATTGTAAAAGTGGAAGTCATTGTGCCTTTTGGTCCATGTGGGTTTGCAGCCAGCCGTTTATTTCAAAAAGAGGCAGGCCTACGACATTGCTGTAGGAGCCTGAGATGCTGCGGATGTAGCCCGCTGCTAGCCCTTGGATAGCATAGCCGCCTGCTTTGCCGTGCCATCCGCCACTTGCAAGATATTGCGTGATATCCTGCGCGGAGAGGCGCTTGAAAATAACAGTGCTGGTAACAGATTTTGTAAATTGTTTTCCTGAAGGTAACACCAGCGAAATGCCTGTGATCACTTTGTGCCGCCTGCCAGAGAGAAGCTGCAAACATTTGGTTGCTGTATGCTTGTCTTCTGCCTTTGGCAGAATACGCTGCCCACAGGCCACCACTGTGTCTGCGGCTAGTATCAGTTCGCCGCTTTGCTGTTCGGCAACTTTTGCGGCTTTGCCGTGGGCCAAGCGTTCAGCGTGGGCTTTTGGCCGTTCGCCGTCAAAGGGGTTTTCATCAATGCTTGCCGGTATGACAGCTTTGGGTGAAATACCGATTTGCGCAAGAAGATCTAGCCGCCGCGGAGATGCGGACGCTAGTATCAAGCTCGTTTTTATAGGAGCTGTTGTTTCAGGTGCCTTGGCGGGCTTGTTGCTATTGGCGGTCATATGGCCACCAATGGCTTTACTTGAAACGGTATGTGATACGGCCTTTTGACAGGTCGTAAGGTGTGATTTCAACAAGTACATCGTCACCCGCAAGTACGCGGATACGGTTTTTACGCATTTTACCTGCAGTATGACCTAAAA
>JAESQS010000273.1 GCA_016765035.1 Kordiimonadaceae bacterium
CCAATGCTCAGCGTGCCCGGAACGATTCTAACAAAACAATGCCTTATAAAAATGCACTTTTTGCATAACCAGGCTACTGCAACAAAACTTGGCTTGTGGGTACTGGAAGCCTTCAACCCTCAATTATTCATAGCTATCGGTTTACACCAAAAATTGATGCGGCGCGAGATAAATACCTCCAAAATGCGAGATAAATACCCTGCACCTTTCGTTGCCGTCAGTGAAACATAATAATACATAGCAAAACTACGCAATCACCAATTCTTAATTATCAGCTCTTTGCTCGGCTTGCGGTTTGCTCCTCCACCAACGGTGTAGGCAATGCCTGCTGAGCTGATATGGTGCTTACAAAACACCTTCCTTATGGCTGGGTGGTCGTTAATTGAGAGGATCGCTTTGCCTTTCATTGTGCTCATTAAATCGGCCATTTCCTCATAGTGTGAAAACGGGAAGTCCATCCCGTAGCCAGCGGTTTGCCAGTATGGTGGATCGAGATAGAACAGGGTTGCAGGGCGGTCGTACCGAGCAATGCACTTCTCCCACGACTCATTCTCAATGTTCACTCGAGCCAGCCTCAGGTGCGCCTGGCTAAGGTCTTCCTCTATCCGTAATAGATTCAGCTTCGGTGGCGAGGTTGTAGCTGTACCAAAGGTTTGGCCTTCAGTTCTACCACCAAAGCATAGCTTCTGCAGGTAATAAAACCGGGCAGCACGTTGAATGTCAGTAAGGGTTTCAGGCCGCTTAGTCTTCTCCCACTCAAACACCTGACGACTGGATATAGCCCACTTGAATTGACGAACAAACTCTTCAAGGTGATGCTGCAAAACACGATAAAGATTGGTGAGCTCACCGTTTAAATCATTGAGCACTTCAACCTTGCTGGGCTCCTTCTTATAGAACAATGCAGCCCCTCCCGCGAACACTTCAACGTAGCATGTGTGGGCTGGGAATAATGGCAGGATTTTATCCGCTAATCGTGACTTACCACCCATCCAGGGAACAATCGGTTTTGCCTTCATCTTTCACTCTCCGCAACAATGATTCAATCTGTTAGGCTAGCCGCGCTCACGTGAGCAGGGGGTCTTGGCTAACTTGCAGCTTGTGTCTGCGGGTTGGTACCACGACTTAATGTTAGTGCATTGAGTCGTGGTGCCCTCTTTAATTTGACCCTACTCCAGCGCCTTCTCTAGCGCCTGCAGGTAGTAATCCATACCGTGATAACGACTCACACTCAGCCGCTTGCGGCTATAGGCTTCGCCGATCTGAATCTGAATGCCCTGGTCGACTTCGTGGGGGTGTTTGTACGACCAGAGCCAGCCACGGGGTAGCGCTGTAATCAGGTCGCTGCCGTGGCGATAGGCGATGACTTCACCAATCATGCCATGAGACCAGCAGCGCCCCACGGTTGCTCTGGGGCATCCAAAGTCGACGAGTGACCGCACGTCATAACCGCAGCTAGCCAGCATGGCAGCAAGCAAACGGGCTTCACCGCCACCTTTAGAATGCCCTGTTACACGCACTGGATAACTGCAGTCGTAAGCCTCTACGACCAACTTAAAAACGCCTAAAGCGCCACCGCCTACTCCGCTATAAAAGCCCCTATGCACCAGGCCAATCATGGTGCGTTCTGGCATTGCTCTAATGTCATTTAGGATGTCGATAACTCGGCTTTTCATGCGCTGCCAAAAGCTATCTTCTTTGCGCCCGGCCATCTCGGTACCGCACATAGCCAGCCACAATTCGCCGTTCACTATCTCGGCCAAACACTCAGCCTCACCGGCAACAAAGGTGCTCTCGCTGTAGGCTCTTTTGGCTAATTTTGCGAGGCGAAGATGCAACCAAAGTGGCTGTGTTGATGGCGTCATTTTATTCAAACCCTGTCGAAAGAAACATCGTGTTTCTGGGTGCTAGTGAGGCCGTCACGAAGCGACTCCAGCTCAATACGAACACTGGTATTCAAGCGCCCGCTAAGGCCGCTGTCAGCCTCTTCAGTTGCCCATGTATACGTGATGCCAGCCAGCCCTGACTCAGTGCGCACCAGGGCATTATTTTCATCATACAAACGCAGGGTGTAGGTGGTGCCAGGCTCAGGGCCGATACTGGCTTCATTCGTGTCGATGATTTGATCATCCTGCAGAATGCGGTCACGGTGCGCCCAATCGATAACGAGTTGGCCAGTGATTGAAACCGGATAAGCGACACCGTTAATTAGTAATTTACCGGGGGGATAAGGCCTGAACTGGCGCTGATCCATCAGCACAGAATCGGTCGCGGCCAGCAGTGGATCCAACTCACCCGCGCTGGTGCGTGTCAGCAACCTAACATCAACAGTGGTGCCCACCAGGTACTCCGTGGCGTCAGCGCCAACCACTTCGTCATAAAACCAAACCAGCACCCCAGCTGAGTGCGCCTCGGGCACAGTGTCACCACAGCCACGGGCGAGGGTTGCTGTTTCCAGCCCGTAATCGATTGCCTCTACGCGGAATAATTCATCGTCTATCAGCGCTGCCTCACCCACTTCGACACCACTCAAATCAATAGCACCGTTCAGGCTAATAAGTACGTTTGCAGCACCTTTAGCCATGGCCGCAACGAGCAATCCAGTAGAGGGGAAATCACCCAGACCCTGCTCGGTAAAACCAACCGGGGCAACGCGTGTTTGCAACGTGTAATTCAAGCTCAGCCCTGTTGGCTTTACACCCCACGCCAGCACATAACCCGCGTCGTCTTCGAGTGCCGCCTGATCAGCAGCACTCAGCACAGCCGCCAAATCACGATACGAGGCCTCAATCACTTTGCGGGTGGCAATCGCCGTTGGTGTGGTGTTCGGCGGCACCCAGCCAGCAGGCTGAACGCCAACAAAACTACTCGCGGGCAGACCAAAAACATCCTCCACGGCCGTCACCGTAATCGCGCCCTTACCCAGGGTGCCATAGTCGATTGCACCGGCTCGCAGAATGATATTTTCGATACCTCGGGCGGGGTCACTAATGCGAAAAACATCACCAGGATTGAGCTTGTAAGCGCGCCTATCGAGCCTCACTTTAAATCGCTTCAGCCCGGACGAACCAATGCGCAAATCGCGCTGAGCAACCCGCAATGCCAGCTCGGCGGTGGGCAGGCCAACATAGTCTGCGGTCACCGACACAGTGCCACCGGCCTGAATTGATGCAAGATTTTGCACCCGCACCGAGCCTGGCTTGTTGGTAATAGGATCATGCCAATTAACCACTTGCTGGTTAAGCCCTCCACTGGTCGCCGCGTTGTTATCCTGCTCTATGCCCAACAGGCCCGTATCGGGGGTAAAAAGGTCGAGCGTATTGGGGTCATAGTCATCGCGTATCAACGTCAACGACAGCAAGCCAGTGACGCGATCAACAAAAATATTAGCGCCAATATAATCCTGAATCTGCTGAATAAAATTCTTTACACCATCTCGCCTTACCCAGCGCAGACACAGCCCAAAACCTTCCGCATGCAGCGTGTCAGCTGCCGCCGCAAATGCGATCGCATCCAGCCGCGTGGCCGACAAGCCTCTACCCCAGTCTCGGTTGGTACTGGCCTCGTAAATAATGTGGGCACCGTTCATGGCTTTAATATTGTCGTTACTCAAACTTACGACGGCTTTTTCTGGATACCAGGCCGGGCCATCCCAGTCTTTTGTTGCTCGACGAGCACGAATTTTCCAGGGCTTTGGGTAGGGGTTCATACTGGTCACAAGGCCATCGTAAAACAGGGTACACACACCGCGAAAGGCGGGCACAATACCGCCCAACATTGCTGCCAGAGGCGCATTCACCGGCTGACTTTCGCCACCCATTAGCACTTCCATAGTGCCTTGAATACCGCCTTCGCCTTTGTCGCCACCAAATAATTCAGGGGCATCAATAGCCACTGTCTGGTTACTGGTGACAGAGCCTTCCCAGGCTGTTTTACCGCCCACTTCTATGGCGACAATTTCATCCACCTCACCCCGACTAACGCCCATGTGAAGGCCAAAGGAAAAGCGATAACCAACGGTGACTTTCTTGCTACCGCCCATTAGCGACCTCCTGCCGGGCGTGCTCTACCACGCGCAAAGCGAGGGCATCGCCGGTGTTCTCCAACTCACTTGCAGCAATACCCTCACGCACAAAACGCGACCAGTCCAGGCCATGGCGGGCAAAGAAAACACGACCCATTTTGGCGCAGAATCCAACGCGAGAACGCCAGGCAGGCACAGTGCGCAAGTGGGTAATTGTTACCGTAATATCAGCGCCTAACTGAGCCTGACAATTCACTTTTTGCCACCCTTCGATTTGATCTTGCTGCTGCGGTAATTACCCACACCCAGCACCATCCAGCTTTCAGTCCAGACATCACCAAAAATCACCGCCTGGGGAGTGCCTTCATCAGCCTGGGGAAAGTTAAAATCTTCAAATGCCTTTGGCTTTGGTGTGGGTGGCTTTTTTGCCAACGACGCAGACAGTACGGCTGAGAGCACCATCAAGCCCAACTGAATCCATATATTCATTTATATCTCCTAAAAAACCGGGTCGCCATCAAAGGGGCTGCGGCCCGGCAAGCCCGGCACGCCCCCGTAATTATCTTCGTTGGCAAATTTACTTTGGCATATCGCTATGGTGCGCAAACACCCTGGGTAAGCCGTCAACGCATCAGCCAGCGCAATACCGTCACTACCGCCCAACAGCGTCAGCAATCCACCCACCTGGGTTTCAATACCACGGCGGTCAAACTCACCGCCACCCACTGGCCATTGCACCCAGCCACCGTCAAACCAGCCATCGGGATAACCCGCCCAGGCAGTGGCCGACACGCTAATGCCGTCGAGGGTAATTACTGTGCCCGCTACTGCGTACAGCTCCATATCCACCCGGCACAGCCTGTCGCCCAGGGCATGGGGGCAATTGCGCTCCCAGCTCAAACGTAGGCCTTCTCGCGCCATGCTGGCAGCCAGTGATTCGCAGCGAATTTGACAGCGATCCTGCGCAGGGAAATTAACGTCACCAATACTGCCCGACCAACGCACCAGGGCATCGGCCTCGCCATAGTGCAGATCCCGAATAGTCAAACTAATCTCATCCGACGGCGGCGCGCCCCGGTACAGCTGCGCCACATCCAGTGTTGCCGGGCCGGTCACTTCCAGGGCATCGGCACTGCTTTGGCCGCTTTGGCGAATACCGTCATCACTAATAGCGCGGCCCAAATAATCAATGCCTTGATAGGTGATATCCCGGTCAGAGCTGTTATAAGCCCAGCGCGTACTGGCACCCCGCTCAAATAAATACAGCCGAACGGGCTTGCCACCTGCCAGTGATATCTCTCGGGCATCAGAGCTCATCGTCTCGTACTCCTTTAAAAATAGCGTCACTCAGGGCAACACCTTCGGCATCGGTCAGGTGCTCAATATCAATACCGTCCTGGTCGAGCCGACATAAAAACAACCACGATATGCGCAGCACCTGGTTAGTATTTATGGCCACACCTAGAGCGCTGTCGATGGTCAAGCGCTCTAGGTCGGCATCAATTTCAGTGGCACCGGTAATGCGCCGATGAAAGGCCGTACCATCGCGCAGCTCTATGCGAATATCGCGTCGCCCAGGGGCTGGCGCACCATCCACCAGGCCAAAGCGGGCATAGTCAATATTGGCGATATCCAGACTCAGCTGCACGTTGCTCATGTCGGCCAGCAAGGTCAAATCATCGGCGTGAGTTGGCAGCCAAACAGCCACCAGGCGACCCTCCAGCCCATATAGCAAACTGCGAAATGCCGCCTGCTGAGCACGGCCGTCGAGCAACCAACGGTGCTGGCGCACTGGGAATGCCCGCCCCGCTGTATCGGTGATTTGTGCAATACCAGTGCCGTTATCTAATGCCAGCTGCAAACGCTGCAGGGTGTGGCTCAGGTCTTTGCTTTCATTGGGCCGCTCTTCCAATACCGGAAAACCGCGATACATTGTCGCTGGCAGCACCGCGGGGTGATCATTGGCCTCAACGCCAATAAAAGTCACCACCAGCTCATCGGCCGTATCACTTATGCGTTTTAATTTTGGCTGCTCAGTTAATCGGGCTGCTTGACCAGGGAAAATCCGCGAACCCTTCGCCCAGGCACTTTGCAGCTCACGGGCAAGATCAATACCGGTGCCGTCAATCGCCAGCACCTCGGCAACCTCTACAGGCAAGGGCGTTTCACCCTGCAAAATTACCAGACCACCCACGGTGAACTCGCGGTCGACCGTGTCGCAGTCGATGCGCAGGGCATCAACCAATAAGGGTGCTTGCAGGCCTTGAATTTGGTGCCACAGGGGCAGTGCCCACACCTGGCCACTCCAGGCGAACAATGCCAGGTCAAGCCGCTGGCGATCGCGCTCCGCCAGCAACATGGTCGCGGTAAATTCACGGCGGGGGGACAGGCGCAGCGCGCGGCGTTGTTCTGCCGCCGTTGGGCTTTGCAAAATATCGGTGGCCCAGGCCAAATGCTCTTTAATGCCTTTGTTCCAGTTTGGCGCAAAACCCCAGGGCACAATCCGGGTACCTGTGACGCGTAAACCGGGCATATTGCCGTTGTCGAACAGCCACTGTAATTGCAGGTCAATGTTGCTCGGGCCGCTTGTATCAATGCCCAGGTCATAGCTCAGTTCAGCGAGCGCGGGATAAAGCACAGGCGGGTTACTTTGGCCGCTGAGCGTTACACCCGGCTCCAGCCCGCTAATACTGTCCAGAGTCAGAGGCACAAACCAGGCATTCCACACCGTAATTTGACTGGCTTGGGTTGATGCAACATTGCCTAAATTAAGTCGCCGTGGGGTGATATGCACGCGGTAGTAAAAGTCATCGGCATAGCTGCGCACTCTAATGCCAGCCACGCTGCGCCTCGTAGCTGAAACAGGCCAGGTGTTTACTGTCTCGACATCCGGTGCAGGGCTTTGCTCCAGCGCAGAAGGCGGTGGCCAGCCAACAATGCCGCTAAATAGTTGCAGGTCTGCAGACAGGTGGGGGTTTACCTGGCCTGCAACGGGCGACTGTACGTGGCTGGCCAGTAAAACCGACATTATTGAGTCAGCCTATCTAGCACAGCCCTACAATTAACATCACGGCCCGTCATAGCGAATTGCCCAGCCAAAGGTACCTGTGTGCGTTATGCCACCGCCTCCATCACGCTCTGTTGTGTTTTTACTGCGAAACGGGTAGACCATCCAGAAATCAGGATTCAGGTCAATAATCTCCTCCGGTGCGTAGTTATCGATGCGCAGAAAACGCGCGTGGGCTAAATCGCCAACCATGCTTACCTTATTAGAAGGCCTCAAAAGAAAGGGCTGTATAGGCAGCAACACTGCCTCACCGTTCCAGTTACTGGGTGATCGGTCAAGCAGAGGAGCAATAGTTTGGGCAGCATTCAGGCTGCTCATAACTGTTGAGAACCCACTACCAGCAGTCCAGCCGTCATCATCGAGTCCGTCATGCAACACAGTATTGTGTTCTGATGCGATAATGCCTCCGCCCCAAAATGGCGCCCAGGGCGCATCCCAACTCCCAACGTCACTAGTACCACCACCTATTGATGAAATACCGTTGAGACTTCCTTTTCTACCTAAATCCGCATAGGTTGCAGTAACCCAGTTGCCCGTACCTGGTAGACCCGCGACATTACTCTGGGCAAACGCGGCAAACTGATAATCGTTTGTAACAGGCCGGATAAAAAAATAAATCTCATCCGGGTCGGTGAGAATGTGCAGATTATAGGCAACGGGCCAGGCCCAACTGGTGGCAGTAAAACCCACTCGCGGCCCCGATATCGCAGGGCCTGACAGGGCACCAGCGGCCTGCGATGTACCCCCCAGAAAGCGCAGCATACGATTTTCGCCATACGCTTCGCCCGTGGGTATTGTCACCTCAACAAATACATCGCCCTTGTAAATAACATTGCCATCCAGCGTCCAGCCATTGGCCACCAGACCATTGAGCAAGGCGGTGCGCAGCTCGGGGATTGAATTGGCAGAACCGGTAATAAAGGGCATATCAGTGATCCAGTTTTAGTGCGTAATAGTCCATAAACCCAGTGCGGGCTACGTCCTGAATAACGACATACAGCGGCAGAATTTCAATGGTGAATACATCGCCGACGATGAAATCGGCAGCACCATCATTGAGGGTTAAATCAATTTGCGAATGGCTAAACGGCGTGCCCACGGTGGCCGGGCCAATATCGACCGCCTCGGGATCGAGTGCATCAAAAGTACCGCCATTGGCCGCCGCTACAGTGCAGGTCAGGGTGTAAATACCCGGTTTCATGGCTGCGCCCTGGGCAACGCCGGTTAAGGTGCCGTCACCCGTATTGCCGCCATCAGCCGTGCCGGTGCTGGGTACCGGGCCGAGGCCGATGGTGTTTTCCACCACATTGTTGAAACCGGCGATCTGAAAAACACCATCCAGCTCACCATAAATACCGTTGGCATCACTCAGCACCACCGGCAACAATTTGTAGTTTTTAGCGGTGTAGGTGGCAATGAATTCATCACCAACAAGGTAATCGGCAGCGCCATCAAAAATCGTAAAGCCCAGCAGGCCGTTGTCGTAGGGCACGCCCACCGTCGCGTCGGCCTGGGCACCTTGTACCGAACCAGTAACCGAAAAGGTGCCACCATCGGCAGCGGCCACCGTGCAGGTGAGCGTCCATACTTCGCTTTGCGCAGAGGGCGGCAGGGTTACATCACTCAAGCCACCGTCGCCGGTACCCAAATAGGTCACCGCCGCTTCGTCGCCGGTTTCACGCAGCGTGTAAGAGCCATTGAGATAGGTATTATTCCAGGGCCAGCACTCCACATTCAGCCAGCTGCCGCTATTAAAGCGCAGAGCTAGACTGCCGCGATCGCCTTTGTAGCCCATAGAGTGACTGGTATCGGAATAACGGGTCGCGGGCACACCATCCAACATACCGGCACACACCACCGGGTAGGGGTACTGGCTGGGTGTGCCGTGAGGCAACATTTTGCCTGCGTAGCCACTTTCGTATACCGGCGTGCCTACTTTCAGGGCCAGGGCAATGCGCTGGGGGTTGACGGTCAGCCAGTAGTCAATGCGATTATTGTGGCCGGGAATGCCACTTAGCTCGGCACCCGGCTGGGTATCAAAGCTGTTGCCAGACACGTAACCCGTGAAGCCAGCCACCACCAGGTTGTAATAGTCAGCACCAATATCGTGATAAGTTCGAAAGCCGATGAAGATTTCTTCGGTGCCGCTGAAACCTACGCCCTTTAATATCAACTCACGCTCGAAGGCAACATTGTCAAAGCGCAGCACCGTCCAGCCATTGGTCTCGGCCAGCGCTTTGATTTCGTCGAGCATCATGTAATGGGCCAGCGTGCCTGCGTTTTGCACAAAGCCAATCTTTACCGCCATGGGTTTACCTCTTTACTTAATCTGTTTGAAAAGGCGCGCCTACGCACCATTGACAATTTGGCTCAACTTGCCGGGGTTGCGACTCAGGTGAAGAAAAATCACATCCTCGCCCTGGCTACCGCGCATGCCATCGGCAATGCGATCGGGATCATCCACCAACATAAAGCGCTGATTCACCGACACGTCCGGGGCCAGTGCGGCGGCGGGCTGGGCCAGCTGGCCACTGTCAGACGGCATGGATGGCGCAGGGAAAACGGGGTCGGGCACACCCGCCAGGCCACCGGTGTTGTGACCCACACGCAGGGCATACTGGTTTAAAGCCGCCATGCCGTAGCGGTTAAAATCGTAGAGAAAGGCCAGCGCGCCGGGCTGGGTAACGACCGCCGCCCGCGTGACAAATTCCTCATGGCTGAGGCTGGCGGCAATGCTATCGCTGGTGCCGGTACCCGGCCCGCGCACCTGGCCACCGGTGGCCGCTGCGACCCCGCCACTACCGCCGAAAAATCCGGCGGCCGCGCTCAAAAAACCACTGGCGCTATCACCGCCACTACCTACCGCCTGAGCAGCAACAGCGGCGGCCAGTAAGCTGGTGGCGGCAACTTCAATCGCCAGCGCTCCCGGCACCAGGGATGCCGACGCCGTACCCAGCGCCAACGATGATGCCGACACAGCTGCAGCGCCTTTTACCAGCCCCTCATCTTGCTTATCACCACCGCCAAAAATGCTAGTCGTCACCGAGTTGGCAATTTTCTGTGCTGCCAGTTGCGCCAGTGAACGGGCGATATCACGGGCCATGCCTTGCACCGCTTCACGAATGGTCAGTGTTCGGGTCGCCAGGCCCTCCAGTGCATTACTCAAGCCATCTTCAAAGCCGCGCTGAATAGCCTGGGCGGTTTCATCCACCACCACACGCATACGGCCCAGCTCGGCCTGCAGGTCTTTAACCCGCTCAAGGGCTGCGGGGTCACCGGTCACGGCGGCCAGCTCTTGCATTAAGGGCAACAGCTTTTCAACCTCGGCAGCGGTGGCAGCATGCAGATCAACAATTTGCTGGCGGGCATTAATTTCGCTAATGGTGCCAGCCTGCAATTGCGTGTCTATCGACTGCTCAGTGCGGGCCTGGTCGCTAAACAAACGGTCGATTTCCGCCTGTAATTCAGCCATGCGGGCACCGGCTTGCTCGACATTAATCAGCCGATTAATCAGTGCCACGCCTTCTTCATCGCCCACGGCCTGCAGGCGCTGGCTGATCTCGGCAGACTGCTGGCTCAATTCAATCGCCAGGGCGTCAAACTCATTGCCCTGGCCGCGCAACAACTGGGCACGAATGCCGCTGATGGTGCTGGCATCGGCATCGGCCTGTTGCTTGCGCTCATCGGCATCAATCGCGGCGGTGGCAGCCTGGGCGCGTTGTAGCAGCGCACCGGTGAGGCCCTTTTCGGCAAGTTCGTAGGCGCGCACCTGGTCGGTGCTGAGGCTCAGTACCGCGACCTGGCGTTCAAGATCATTGACGTAATTCTTTTGTGATTTTGCCAGCGACTCAGCCGCCCGCTTTTCCGCTTTCGCCTGCTCGACAGACGCACGGCGGGCATCGAGCTGCTCGGCATATTTCAGCAGCAGTGCTTGCTGGTCAGCGTCGAGTTTACCCAGCAGTTTTTGCTCGATGGCGTAGCGCACTTTGACGGCTTCGCTGGTTTCGCCAAGTAGCGTCGCCTGCTTTTTTAAATTTACGAGTAGTTGTTGGTATTGCTTATTGATAGCGGGCGGAATGATGGGATCGTCACCACCTTCATCGGCCTCTGCGTCGCCAGCACCTTTGCCCGCATCCTTTTTCTTTTGCGCGGCTAGCAGTAGATCGCGCTCTGCTTTTAGTTGGGCTTCTAATTGTTTTAGTTCGTCCTGAGACGTAAAGAGGAAGCCAACACCACCCGCGAGCCAGCCACGCTGGGCTTTTTGGACGTCGTAAATTTGTCGCTCAAGGGCTTCCAGCGGATCAAGAGTGCCAGTAATTGACTGCACAATGGTATCAAGGCTAACTCCCAAATCACCGAGCTCAGCCGCCAGCTCTATGCCGCCGGTAGCAAGCCCTGCCAGCAACTCAATCAGTGTCGTAAAGGCGGCCTTGGTACCCGGCTCCTGGAGCACACCCGCGAGGCCTGAAATGCTATCGGCCAGATCATTCGTGACGCCAGTGCCCGTTACCGTGTCGCCAACCAGAAACAAGACGGAATTATCTAACTCCACCAGGGCCTGGCTCATTAATTTAACGCGGGTATCGAATTTTTCATCGACAAAATCATCTGCGGCCAATAAGGCTTTAACCATCACATCGCTGGTTAATCGACCTGCGTCGGCCATCTTTTTCAGCTCACCAATTTCGACACCAAGACCCTTGGCCAGAGCATCGCGCAAGCCTTGCGCCTGCTCACTAATACTGCGGAATTCGTCGCCACGAAGTACGCCCGAGGATAAGGCCTGCCCAAACTGAACCAGGGCGGCATCAGCGCTTTGTGCCGTGCCACCTGTAATCGCAATCGACTTAGCAACAATCTCTGTCAGCCGAGCGGTCTCAGCCTGGGTGATGTTGAGTGTCTTGCCATTTTGTGCGAAGCGCTGATAAATAGTGGCCGTGGAATCAATAGAGGAAGAGGTTTTCTGGGAAATATCAAAGACTATTTGCGTGACAGCCGCCAACTCTTCATTGGTTTCTGTCACCAGGCGCAGACGGTTCTGCAAGGCCCCGTACTCATCTGCACTGCGCAGTATTGCGCGGGTTGCAAAGACGGCGGCCGTTACAGTCGCCACTCCCTTCATGGTGCTGCTCAGCGTTTTGAATTTCTTATCGGTTTTATCGGTAGCGTCACCGACATCATCAATATCGTTGGTGAGCTTATCGAGGTCACGGCGGGCCTGGTCAAGATCGGCCTTCATCTTTAACGCGAGTTCGAGTTTTTGCTTTGCCACGGCCTGCTACCCCACTATTTAACAGGGGGTAGCGTCGCTCAGCGGGGGTTTAAAGTCTTTTGAACCGGGACAAAAAAGAGGGGGCTTTGACGGGGCGGATGACGCGATATTCTTTGACGCGGCCATGGCGAATAGAGAAGGCGCTAACCTCCGTTTACTAGAGCAGGGCTTTCAGCATTTTTTCCGTATGCTCAACACTGGCGCCAGCGGCGTTTATGTCGAGGATTCGCTCGCGCCGTTGTTGGCGCTCGCGGCGCTGGCAAGTGGCGTACCAGAGGAGAAGCTGTCGCCGGGTATAGCGGCCGATTTGTCCTGCTCCGTTGCCGGGCTGGTGGCCGTGGGCGATGAGGCAGGTGTAGAGTTCAGCCCAGGGGACACTGCCTTGCTGGCCAGTTGTACTGCCGCCAGTTCCTGTTGCGCCATCTGTAGTTGGCGCAGGCACTGGCGTAGAAAAAAAGGGCCGCAAGCACCCCACCAGGCCATCAGCAATAAATTGCCGTCGTTATCATTCAGATCATTGATAAAGTCACGATCGACATCGGCACTAATGGCCACCAGTTGCAAAACAACGTCGTAATGGTCGCCAATCAGGGCCTCGATACGTTCAAAGGCGAATGTTTCACCCTCGGCAATAGCGTCTCGCAAGGCATCGGCAAAAGGTTTTGCCAGCGCGCGCAACTGCAAGCCTTCGACGAAGCTGTACTCACGCACGATGAGATCCCGGTGACTCAAGGTCAGGTAGCGCTCGGAATGGAGGATGTCAAGATCAGAGGTTTCGGGCTCAGCGGGGTTAACAGGCTGAGCGGGTACTTTTTTAGCCATGATTACTCGCTCAACAGTTCCATGCGGCCGTAGCCACCCAGGGCGGCATCGAGCACGGCGGTGGTGTCCAGCAAGGCGGTGCCGCTGAGTTTTAAATCACCGAAGCTGTCGTTGATTAAGTCGAGCTGGCTGGCGGGGTTAAATTTCAGGCGGTACATGCGCACGCGCATCAGGTCGGCTGAACCGTCAACCGTATTGAAGCCATCCATAATCAAATAGCGCACGGGCGGGGCCTGGGTAAACAGGGTGATATCGGTATTGCCTGCGTAGTCGTAGGCCGCCTTAAAGGGCTGAGTGTAAGCGGCCAAGTCGAGCATGCTGATACGGCCGTAATTAGCGTCATCCAGGGCGTAGTCTGTGTCCAGAGTCAGAGTGGCAGGCGTGCCTAAGGAGTCGGTCACCTCCAGGCTACTAACGTTGCCACGGTCGAGGGCAATAACATCACCGACCGCAACAGGGTTGGGAAACGGCTCCTCGGTTATCGAGCCACCAGCGATAGTATTGACTTCACCGTACAAGCCCAGGGCGAGGTTTTTTGCCTCACCGTGGTTGAGGGTGAGATCAAAAGTCACTTCCAGCGCCTTGGCGATGGTGGCACTGGTTTGGCGCAGACCACTGTAGCTCTCGCTGCGTTTTTCCTCACTTTGCGAGGCTTTAATGCTGAGTAGCGCGGCATCATTAACCCAGCGCATGGCACCGGGCTTGCCGGTTGACAGGCGCTCACCTAAAAATACTTTGCCTTGAAAACTAAAATCTTGCATGGGGCTATCCTCGCTTGGGTTTGATTCTGGGCTTAACTAAAAACGCTACTCAAATGCGCTGGCGCTTTTACTTCGCGGCAGCTGGCAGGGCTTTTTTAACCAACCCGGCGTCGGCCTTACTGATAATGTCTCGCTCCGCCAAGAAATAGGCGGTGGGACGATTGACGTGAATCACCGCATCTTTACCGTACTCGCGGCCAGCGTGGGTGTGGGTTTTCAACAGGGTAACGGGGTGGGTTGTTTTAGGGCCGTCAGTTAACTCGGTCATTTTGTACTCCGGTTTGTTGCGCGTTTAACGCGTGAGAAAATGGCGCACGCTGAATACGTCAATCCATAACAGCGTGCTGGCGTCGTAGTCCATTACATCGCCCTGCATCCAGCGGATGGGGCGGTGCTTTTTAATGTCGACACTCCAACCCATCAGCGCACCGCGCACGGCGGCAATAATGGGTGAGGCGTCAGCGGTGGCGGCACTGCCTACGCTGTCGCGAAAATTCCGTACGGCAACCACCACACCAAACAGGCTTTCGACCTGTTGCGCACCACTGGGGCGACGCTGGGGGTTGTCAATGTCGGGGGAAATGTCTTTTTCGCCCGCCGGCACCACATAGGCGCTCGGGGTGCGAAAGCTGCTCAGCGACTCAATGGCCGCATAGTCGGCAGCGGCACCGACTTCCTGTAACTCACTCACCTCAGCCACTAAACGGGCGATGCTGGGGGTTAAATCAAAGGGGCTCATCATGGCGGCAACTCAGCGAAACTTGTTGAGCTGGTCGCGGCCAAACACATTGGGGTCTGACTCAAACATCACGTCGATGGCATCGGGGCCGGTGGTCACCGGGTCGGCAGCGCCCAGGCTAAATTTGCCCTGGGACGTTTGCTGCAGCAAGCGCGTGGCATCACGGTAGCCCCGCGAAATGGGGTCTTTACCGTCTTCACCGAGGCGATGCTTGTGCAAAAAATAGCGTGTAATGTCACGCGCCCAGCCCACCACCAGGGGCGGTACCGGGCTCAGCGGCAGGGTGTAACCGCGCTGAGCCAGAAAGCCGTCAATAATGCTCTCGGCCTCGGTAATGGCATCGGCAATACGGGCCAATGCACCATCGGCAATATTGGTTTCGTCGGTGGGCCAGGCACCGCGGTCAGCACCCCGCAGGGTTGCCTCCATCAGGTCATCTTCGACCTTTTTATGGTGGTCAGCCGTCGCCACCTGGGCCAACTCTCTGGCACCGGGGCGTTCGGCTAACTGGGCGGTGCTGAGATAGTTCACGGCTGGCCTCTAAATGTCCCGCGTTAAACGCCGGTCACTTCTTCGACGATGAGGTCGGGATCATTGTTGAAAATCTCCACCTCTTCATCAGTCAGTGCTGTCAGGGCAATGCCAAAACCCGTTTCGTCAAAACGGTGGCCGCAACGGCGGATAGAGCCAGATTTGGCTTTGATCCACAGGGCTGGGATGACCTCTTCTTTGGAATCTGCTTTAGGCTTAGGATCTGCTTTGGGCTTGGGGGCGGCTTTGGGACTGGCTTTATTAGTGGCTGTTTTGGCCGCTGTTTTTTCTGCTGGTGCTGTCATCGTGTTCTCCAAATAAAAGCTCGGACTTATTGCGAGGGTCACTGCCGAGGGGCGACTTAAACGCCAGGGTAGGATTTTTCAGGGTGGCTTAGGCCAACCAGGGCGTGCTGAGTACTTCGACCACATCGCGGTTGATGTTGGTGGCGCCATTGGCATCGCGCTCAGCCTTGACCACGGTCAGGGCAACTGCACGCAGGCTCGGTGGCACAACTAACAGCCGGGGTCGAATACCCAGGGGTCGGGCGTTGTCGCCTTTCAGGCTTTGCATAGCGGCATAAACGGTGTTGAAGTTGGCCGTATCCAGCGTTGCTTTACTGCCATAGGCCAGCTGCCACAAACCGAAACCAACATTCAGGCGGGCATCGGCACCGTAGAAAAATTGTTTACGCATAAAGACGTTTTCATCGGTCTCGCTGTCCATCATCACAAATTGGTGGGCCTTGCGGTTTTGTTTGATGATGGGCTTCATGACCCGTGTGTCATCAATCAAAAACCACGGAGCTCCGCCACCGGCCTGGTAATTACTGACCGACTGCTCAACACCGTTTTCGTCCAGTACCGGGTGATCGGTATCAAACATAAATTGACCGTCATAGCATTTGCGGGCAAAGCCTGCCTGCAATAGCGGCCAGACCAGGGTGGCAGCATGCTCGCGGGCATCCTGGCCAAGTTGTTGCATCAGCGGGCTATAGATACCGTACTGATCATCCTCAATGGCATCACGGGGCACACCAACGGTGTTCTCAAAGGATTTGTTTTTGATGCTGTAGTCGTGCTGCATCAAGTTCTGGATAACTCGATCACCAACCCACTCGCGGTAACCCGTGTTAGCACCCAGCCAGCCGTATTGCTCGATGGCTGTTGTGGAGTTGACCTCCATCACCAGACGCTCGTAATCAGGCGCTGCACCTTCAAAGCCCTGGTCAAACGAGGACTGAAAGCCGGTGTGCAAAATGCTCAAATTAGCGCGGTTAATAATCATAAAGTGTCTCCAGGGACGTGGTGCTAATCAATCAAATAAGGCGTTAAGTGGTGAGGGCTTAGGCGAACTCGACCCAGACACCCGTACTGTCGACATCGACAATTTTTCCGGCGACAGAGCGCGTGTTCGTGCCATTGGTCAGGGCCACGGTGCCATCGTCGACGATGTAGCAATCGCCACCGACATCATCCAGGGCAATTTCATCAGCGGCGGCGCTGTTGCCAAAATGAAACACGCCTTTGCGTACCGGCACGCTGACATCACCAGCAGCACCGGCGCTGTTATCGACAAACTCTTCGGCAACGCCAACGGCAATTAGGCCGATGGCAGCACTGCCGGGCGCACCCCAGCCAGCGGCCAGGACAACAATGCCTCCGGCATAGATGGTTGTAGCGGCATCAGCGGGGAAGCTGAACTGGACGCCATCACGGCGCTTGGTATTACGGTCTTTGCTTAGGGCCATGATGGCTCTCCTTTGCTGTTTGTCTTAAAAACGGGTGTTACTAATCAGAGCTAAAACGCGTCGCGGCACCCGTAGTCAATGACGAGTGGCAGCAGCGGCTTTGGTTTTACCTTTGGTTTTTAAAAAGTCCGCCTGGGCTATGCCCATAGCACTACAGGCGGCAATTTCATCGGCGCTGAGCGTGTCTTTATCGTCACCGGCGGCGGGTTTCTTGCCCTTGCTTTGCTGGCCTGTCAGGGCGGCAATAGGCGCAGAGTTATCGATATACGCGGTGAGGGCCGCAATGTCGGATTTCGCCAGGTTCTCGGCCCAGCCTTTTTGCGCCTCTAATAAACGGCCATCGGCCAGAGCGTCGGCAATCAAGGTATCGGCACCGCTGGTTTGCACCTGCGTACTGAGGGCTGCGACTTTGTCTTGCAGTTCTCGCATCACCGCTACGCTGACAAATTTGGCAGGGTCGGGAGCGCTTTTAAGTGATAGCGCGGAGCAGGCAGAGACCAGGCTTGCGGCGTCAGCGTCGGCAGGCTGGCCAAGGGCGGCGCGCAAGGGCACCAGGGGGTCGTTAGATGCCTTATCAACAAAGGCGGTGAGTGCGGCAATGGCATTGTCCTGACTTGCGTTAGCGGCCAGGCCTAAAGTGGCAAAGAGTAAGGCGAGTAATTCTTTCATAGTGCTCTCCGGGGGGTTGTCGAGTGAGATGTTGTCGAGTGAGGTGTTAGATTTGGCGTGTTGGTGGTTAAAGCTGGCTGCGGCGAGCAGATCGAGCTTTTCCATGCCATCAATGCCAGCGGTGTTGGTTAGCGCGCCCATTTCAAGGCCGGTAACCACACCTGTGGTGGGGTGGTAGCGAATGACGGGGGAAAAATAGAGGTACTCGCCACCGGCGATATAAGCTCGCGCACGGGCGGTTAATTCAACGCGAGCAAACAAGCCCTTGCCTTCGCGCCACTCCAGCGTTTCAAACCAGCCTGCAGCGGGTGCGGGCTGACCGTTTTCTTCGCGCAGTAGCGTTTGGTGTTCGTAGTCAACCACCATGCGATTAGCACGGGCGTTGAAATCGGTAATGATTTTGCCTGCCGACAAGGCATCGATATGCCAGTGGTCGACGGGGATATCGCGGCCATCGCTGGGCTGAAAATCGCCGGTGGGGGTCACCTGTATCCAGATCGCGTTGTCGGCACTGTCCCTGCCGAGATTGACAGCAAAGCTGCAAGCGGCAACGGCGATGGCGAGAGACTGTTTGGCGAATTTCATGGCATCACTGTGCCGCGATGCTAGCGCCGGGTCTTTTGCCCCGGTTCAAAAAATATTGGGCTGGTCTGCTGGTGAGAACGGCGGTGAGAACGAAATACTGACAAGGCGCGGAACACCCCAAAAAACCATGCCCCGCCTGTTTTGCGAAGAAACCCCCAGCACAAGGGTGGCAAAGTATCTTTATAAAGCTTTATAAAGCCGTGCTGCGGCTTTTGTGGCCACGGGTAGCAACCTTGTTAGCGGCAAAACCCCTAAAGCGGCTCACAGGGGCGCTCAGGGGCTTTGCAAAAAAAAATCGCGGGTTAGCGTTTCGCCAGGGCTTTTTGCAGGTAGCGCTGGGTCTTTAGCAATATTTGCTGGTTATCTTTCTTGCTGGTACCCAACCAGGGCCGTGCGGGCATGGTAATGCTGTGGGCACCCACGTTGACCTGCTGGGCAAAATTGCTGCTGGCTTTTTTGACGAAGCGATTGCCTACCCCGGCTTTGGTGCGTTTAAAAAACACCTCCCGTTGTGCCGCGCTTTTTTTAATATCACCACCAAAGTGATGGATGGCGCCATAAACGCGATCGGTGCCGAACTCCAGCCCGGCATCGTCGTACTGGCCACGCAGGGTATTGCGCAGGTGGCCACGCAGGTGGAGTATTTTGTTGCGATTTTTGTGCTTGCGCTTGAGATAGCGCGGGCTTAATGCCTGCCAGGCTTTATTGTCGGGCGAACGCTGGGCGATAAAGCGGTTGCGATGGGCGCGATGCAGGTATTCGATAATAATTTGGAACAGCGGCGCAGGATTGCCCAGTTCGTGCACAACCTGGCCAATGGCGCTGCGCACCTCGGCTGAATCAATTTCAAAACTGGCACCGGCCATGGCGGCCTCCTGTTATTCGCTCTATACTGTGTGTAGCTGTCGTGTACGTGCCTCTGGCAAGCGCGGATTAACTTCTGTGCACGGGCCTCCAAAGACGACAGTGCCGCAGGGGCGCAGCTTGCGGCACCCTTATCCGTCAAACGTTTGCTATCCCCGCACCTTGCCTATCGATTTCCATTGCGCCTCGCCTATCCATTTCACTTCATAGCCGTCCTTATACGCATAGTTGATTTTATTTGCCTGATCAGCATCCAGAGCACGCCAACGGGGGCTCCATAAATCTGGTACGTCAGCAATAGTTATCTCGGAGTCTATGCCCTCGGCATTACACGTGCCCGCAATAAAAACGCCGTGCTTTTTACAGACCTCTCTCAGATCATCAATGACGGCCTGGTATCGCTGTTCATTGATCTCTCTTACAAAATCGTCTTCTTTGCTCATGTTTTCATACCCAATAATGACCTAATCATAGGTTTGCATTTTAGCGGCATTCACCTATCGAGTCATTCCTCCCGCCGGTACAACCTGACACCAATACGCGCATCTTCTAGCACTGACACTTCTGGCGCGAAAGTGGTAATGCCCGACCAGCCGTCAGTACCCCACTCAAAGACGGCCATCGTTGGCACATCCTGTCCCGGCAATTCAAACTGCGCGATATAGCGCCTGCGTACCACGGTTTTTTTCTGTTTAAACTGATACTCCATACGCACCCAGATTTCGTCGGGGTCGAGCAGTGCCTCGGCCAGCACAGACATTAGCGGACCACGGTCGCGCTTGTTGGCTTTCAGCAGGCCACTTCGCCTGTCTAAAAACAGGTTTCTACCCACGGCAACAGCCTCGCCGATAACATCGATATGCACCACCGGTTGCTCCAGCGTTGCGCCAAAAGGTTCGAGGAAGGCCTGGGCATAAGCCTCATCGCTGAGATTATCGGGCAGCAACTTATCGGCACCCAGGCTGCGCGGTGCGGGCAGCGGGTCAACGGGTCGGGTATTGGGCAAGCCGGGGCCGCCGGTCGCGCCAGTGATGGGCGGATTCGGCAGCTCTGGCGGTATCGCACCCTCTAGCCGCGAGCGCCCGGGGGTATGCTCAAAACCGGGGTCAATGCCTTTGGGCACGGTGACTTCGCGGGGGCCGTTGAGGCTGCGCTGGCCGATTGTGTGGGTCTCTAGTTCCAGCGGCGGGGCTTTGTCTGGCGCTGTTTTGCCCAGGGCAGCGAGATCGTCTTCGGTCAAACCACTCAGTGAGCACTGGCAACCCCAGGCATTGATAGGGGTATGGGTTTGCAACCAGGGATCGTCGGCACGCAGTATTAAACCGTCCCAGGCGAGGTGTTCAGCCCGTGGGTTTTCAGAGCCGCTGTGGTGGTACTGCCTATACGGCAGGGCATCACCGGCCGCCTCTAGCTGTTCAAAGCGTCCGGCGTTGTAGCTGCTGAATAGATTAGTTTCGTAAATGGTGCGGCTGCGCCAACTGCGCCCGCCGTTGTAGTCCCAGCCATGGGCGGCAACGATGTTGTCAAAGTCTTTGCGGAAGCCTTCCAGCGTTTCACCCTCGGCAATCACCTTTTCAATAGCGCTGCGAAAGTCGGCAACGATGGCATTGCGATTGGCACCGGCCACGGTGAATGCATAGTCGCGTTCCGCGCCGTAGATGTCCGTCCAGCTATCCGTGGGGATATTGACCTTGCGGCGCAGGAATTCAATTTGTTCGGCAAATGGCAGGGAGCCGTAGCTGGTGTTTGGCATTTTATTTTTGCTCGATACCCTGCTGCTCTCTCGCCTGCCAGACCGCACCCAAAACCTCGGCTACAATCAAGGCGCGCTGAGAGTAGCGACGATCTTCGCACCGGGGATAATAAAAACAGACTTCATATTTCTGCAGATCATAATCCCACTCGACAGCAAGACCGCTATAGCCATCACTATTTCTTACGCCCGTATTGACCTTGCATTGCTGTCCACTGAGTGCCTCACGAACCTCCTCTGCCGCTTCTAAAACATCGTTGCAAATATTCATTTTCTAGCTTCTCGCTTTTTTTTCAGCATTTCACGGATTTGGGGCTTTAACCAAAGCTCTTCTTTTGACGAAACCCATATGCCCCGCATTTCTTTTTGCCCCTGGTCGGCCCTACGTTTTCGCAGAGCTGCAGACTTTTCTTTGCTTGATAACGGCATTTCCTATTCCTGCCAATATTGAAGACGCTCTATTCTAGCGCTCAATCAATCATACCGGAGTTGCGCGCAACCGCAAGGGCGCAGGAATTCGATTTGTTCGGCAAATGGCAGTGAGCCGTAGCTGGTGTTTGGCATTACTTACACCAGACACTAGAGCGCTGTCTGCCTGTTAAGTCGACCCACTTCAACTGTATTGAGGACGGAGACTCTTTACCCGGGTCAAACCAGACATTAACGATTTCAAAATTTCCGGCATGTTTGGCCTCGCACAACGAGGCCTTATCCTCGGATTCGTAAATCGCTTCGCATTTTTCGCATTGATAAGCGCTAATAGGTTTCATAGTGTTCTCGCGTTTCTAGCCTTACATTTCTACCCACAAAGCGCTGGCCCTGTCGTGTGATAAAACCGCCAGGCACAGGCTTTGGCTGCTGCACAAGATAGGTAGCTCGGTTGCCGTGTACCACCACCCATTTAAATCGTTTACTAATCAATTGATTTCTCCTTGCTCGGTGTTACTTTCTTAATCTTTGTACATTCAAAAACAGTGTCGCCAACAAAAAACTTACCCAGCCTTTCGCATTCATCTGCAACGGTGATGTGGGCATGCCGCCAGCCACCGAGCCAACCGATTAGAAACGCCAACAAGACCCAGAAAAGCAACTTCACCGCAACCTTTCGCTTTCATCGAACACTTCATTGCGCCCCGCCAAATTCGCGGTCGCGAGGCCGTCACGCATGGCGGCGGCGTAGTCGTCTAGGGTCATGGCTGGGTACAGCTCTAGCAGGCGATCGCGCAGTTCGTCGAGGCTGCTCACCTGGTGGGCGAGTTCGCGCACGGCGTTGATCCACTGGTCGATGGGCTGACTGAGGTTGTCGGCGAGCTGGTCGAGCATTTGCTGGGGTGGCTGGGGATCTGCGGTTTTTTGTTTTAAGGGCCTCAACACTGCGTTCAGTGTTGCCTGCTGTTCGTCGGCAATCGGCAAGGGCTTGGGGGCTGCAGGCGCTGCGGGTGGCATGAGAATATCCTCACCCTCTTCCGGCTCGGGAATGCCCACTTTCTCCTGTGCCCATTGGCGGCCAATGCGATAGCCCATGGCCACCAGTTTGGGCAGGGCTTCGGCGTGGGCGCTGAGGTCTTCGGGCTGGCTGACGTCAAACTGATAGCGCGGGCAGCGCCGCCAGTCGGCAGTGAGTCCGTTTAAAATAGCGATGGGGTAAATCAGGTCGCGGCTAATGGTGTTGGCCACTTGCCGGGCGTCGGCGTCGCGCAGGTCAATGCGGCATTCGTTATGTACATTGCCCAGGGCGTTGGTGTTGGTGCCCGCACCGCTGTCGCTGGTGAGGGTGCCGCCCAGTATGGCTTTGCTTTGGGTGCGCTCTGCCCACGAAATCATCGCGTTGTAGGCATCGGGGTCGCCAGTAGTGGCGTTGTGAAAATCGACTTCCATACCAGCCGGAATAATACCGGCGGCGTTGTGGCCGATTTGTGCCAGCGCGCGCAGCAGAGTCAGCTTTTCGTCATTGCTGGCACCGCCGGGGTATTTACCCAGACGCATGGGGATGCCGTAAATTTCTAGGAATTCAGCGAGATCACCCACCGAGTAATTTTTAAACAGGTAGGGCCAGACCAGCACGCGGAACAGGGCCGAGCGCTCAAGGTAACCGCTTTTGGCTTTGTGCTTGTGCACGATCCAGCCGAAGGGGTTGAGGGGCTCGCCGCCCACGGGGCCACGCAGACGAAGGTGTTGCTCGGTGGTGTCGCGATAGGTCACGAACCAGCTTTGGGGCCGGTGGGTAATGCTGAGGGGCAGGCGTTCGCCCTGGGTGCGGCTCCAGCCGCCGAATTCGAGGCAGGCAAAGCCTTTGCCGATGGCGTCGGTAATATCAAACAGCACGTCGTCAAAATCGTCAATGGCGTGCAGTAGTTCGCCCAGCACGCGGGCGTTGTCTTTTTCTTTCTCGCTGGCATTGGGGGGCGGTACAACTTCACCCGGCAGGCTCAGCAAGGCTCGGCGGCGCTTGCCCATCTCGGCATAAACGTGGCCATCTTTTTCTTCGATATCTTCGTACAGCTCAAACTGGGCCTGCATGTTGCCGCGCTCGGCTTCATCGAGAATAGTGGCCAGCTTTGAGGGCGTTAAACCCCGCGAGGGGTGGCCCTGAAATTCGTGGTGCAGGCCTAAGAGCTTTGCGGTTTGCGGCTCAGCCAGGGTGGCTTTGTCGATTTTCATGGGCTTACCATCGAGCCCCAATATAGATGTCATCACCATGCGCTGGGCTCCATTAATAAGTTGTCGTCGTCATGGGCCTGCTGGTCGCCATGGCGGTCGGTGTTTGTCTGGTTGTCAAAACCACGGGGCTGTTTGGGGAGGGTCTGGAATTCGATCACCCCGCCCTCCATCCAGGTGGCGCGAATGGCCATGGCCAGAGCGACGGCTAAATCACCGTGGCGACGGGCTTTGCTGTCATTGGCTTCAAGGTCCTTCTGGCGGCCTTTGTCGATACAGGGAATGCCGTTTTCGACTTTGATATGCAGCAGGTCGTCCAGCACCGATTGATGGCGTGGCAGCTCTAAATTGAAGGCTTCAAACTCGCCCTTCATTTTTGGCATCCACTCGGCATACCAACTGAGGTTTAGCGATATTTGGTCGACCATATTGGTGCCGTATTTAAGGGCAGCCTGCTCGGCCAGATAGCCACCATTGCCGGTGGCGTCGAAAGCGGCACCGCTAAAGCGTGGCAGGCGGTCGATAATAAAATACATCACCTGGCGTTGTTGCTCGTAGGTGAGATTGCGCAGCTCTACGGTAAAGGGCACCCGCTTGCGCAGGGTGGGCGCAATGACCAGGGGCACGAATACGGTGAGGTCGCCACGGCGGGCGAAATCTTCACCAAACACATGGCGGTGATTTTTGTTGAGCTGGCTTAGCTCCTCGGCCAGATTTTCTTCACACCAGGCGTCGATCTCGGCTTCGCGCTGGGCTTGTGTCCAGCCTTCAAAACCTTCCGGGGCCTCGTAGCGCAGTATGGGCAGGGAGTGGTCCACCACCATGGCCTGCTCGATGAGGATGCGCGACAGGTAGTTGCCGCCGGACTTTTTCGGCACGCAGCCGTACTCTTCATCGGCGCTTTCTTTGTTGGGGGCATTTTTGTAGAGATCGGCGCGCCACTTCTGTTCGGCCTCGGGTGACCAGGGCTGGGAGTTGACATAGCAAATGCGCTTGTACAGGCCCTGGGCAATGGCGTCGTCAAGGGTAATGCGATGCAGGGAGTAGTCTTTGCGGCCCTCTTTGGCATCGTTAATGTACTGGTTAAAGGCGTTGTCGACACCATTGTGGGTGCTGATCAGCCGCACTTTGTTGCCCCACATAGTCAGTGCTAGCGCGGCTTTTAGCAGCTCTTCAAGACTTTCGTGAAAGGCCGCCTCATCAATAACCACGTCACCCTGCAGGCCTCGCAGGTTACTGGGTCGACTACTGAGCGCCTGAATCTTAAAACCCGTTTTCGGGAAGCGGATCATGTAGGCAAGAATTTCTTCTTTTTTGGCGCTATCCCAAAAGGTTTGCTCGTAGACATCGGCTTCGGCCAACTCGTTAAAGGCGCGGGCAAACAGGGCACAGGCGGCGATGTATTCCAGCGCCATTTCCTGTTTTGAGCCTACGTAGAAGGTGTTGCAGCCCCGGCGACTGCGCGGCTTGGCGGCGTTGATAACATTGCGGCCTGCCTCTGCCCAGGTTAAACCGGTACGGCGGGATTTTTCTGCCATAACAATTTGCGATTCATCTTCAAACCAGCGTTGCTGGTAGGGCAAAGACACGGCCTCGCCACCGGGCACGGCCTCGTCAACGTTCTGGGGCACCACCACGCCGTAGGTGGTCATCTCTGCCGCCAGATCAATTTTGCGTGGCTCGGAGGTGGCCTTCATGTTGGCGGTTGGTGGGCTTGAATCTGACATATCAGGACTTGCCCAGCAGTATGCCGCGAATACGGCCTTCGAGCTGCTCGCTCATGCCGTCACTGCCGAGGGCTTCTTCAAGGCGGGATTCCTGTTCTTTTAGCAAACGCGCACGGGCATCGGCTTCAACCTGGCGGCGTTCATCCATGCTCAACTTGCGGGCCTGAATCACGTCTTTAGCCGCACGGGCCAACTTGCGCACATCGTCGATAGCCAGCTTGCTATCGGCGGCGTCTTGTTGCGCGGCAAAGGTGGCGTGGTTTACCAGGGTGGTGAGAGATTGCACCATTAGCGCACCGGCGCGGTCGTCAGGGTTTTCGCCCAGCTCCTGCACTAACAGGCGTGACATGGTTTCTTGCTCGCGCATATTCGCGACCAGCTGGTCGAAGCCGACGCGGTAACGGCCCAGGGCGGAGCGGCTGGGCTTTTGCTCAGCGGGGAATTCGGTGTGCAGGTCGGTAATTAACTCATCGAGAGTGAGGCGATTTTCACGCAGGCGGCGCTCGATATGGGCGCGCACATCAGGCTGGAGTTTGTCGATAGTGGATTTACGGCCCATGTCATGCCCCCGGCTTTTTCACGCCCGGCACCTGGGCACGGCCGGCGGCAACGTCGGCACCGCGCTCGGTGAGGGTGGCGATGAGCAGATTGCTGATATCGTCAATGCTGACCAGGCCTTGCTCCTGTAACCAGAGCAGCTCGGTTTTCACCAGGTCGCGGCTGGGGCTGTGGCCATATTCGCTGAGCACATTGGTGAGCACCGAGCTGTTGGCTTTGTAGCTGGGCATGTTGGCGAGGATGCGCAGCATGACCAGGCGCTGGTCTTCGCGTAAATATTCGGTGAAAGGCGGCATGGCTATTCCTTCTTTTAATCAATCGCTATGTTTCTTTACGAGCTATGTTTTCAACAGCATCAATAATGTCCTTTATTTCCCAGTCAGCATTACTCTTGATGCCCACCAGCTCGCGTACTCTCTGCATACCCATTTCCCAGCGGTCTTTCCTTATGCATACGCCGTCGTTACGAACCTCGTAATCCGCAGGATCTTTTCCCCTGAATTCAGGGATGACAAAATCTTGTTGTGTTGCTTGTCTCATAATGTTCTCAAAATTGAGAGCCCAATCTTGCGTGCCTTTAAAGCCTTATTTGTGGCTTAACAGATAGTCGTTAATACGATTGAGGCTGCTATCAATGGGTTTTAGCTGTTTTGACAGGCCGTCGATTTCGGCCTCCATTTTGCCGAGGCGTTCAAACAACAGGCTGATTTGCTGGCGGGTGGGCACATGGGCCATCTGGCTTTCCATGGTGATTATTTTGCGGTTCATTTCGTCAAAGACGGTTTGCTTGACCGACTGACGATTCGCGTTAAAGGAATAAATAGCGAAGGCAATAACGACCACCCAGCGGATAAATTCACTACCAAAATACAATTCATCAGCGTTCAAGATTCTTTCCTTCTGAGCCTATGGCCCCAGCGCTGGTGCTTTGGCCATCACACCAGCGACCAAAGGCGCGAGCCTGATTCACCAGTGCCCGGCGTAACGCAACGATTTCAGCGTGGGCCTGGCTGCATAAGGGCAAGTCGCTCGCCTGTAGTTTTTCAAGAAGATCACCTTTCACATCGTTCAACCCTTATCAATTGACAGCTACTCATTGCAAACAAGTGCCGTGACAGTAGGCTAAAAACGACGGATAGGCTTTTGAACGGGGGCAAAATCAACACCGCGCGCGCAGGTGTAATCTGGCGATATGAGTAATATTTCTCTAAGCCCAGACGCTATTCTTGAGCAAACTAACCTCACCGGGGCAGTTGCCGATATCCAGGATAGCCCGGCCAGTCCTGACGCCAATTGGCTTACCGCGCCAGGCAATAATGTAGCCACTACGGTACGCACGTCGCTGCCAACACCACCCAACAATTTGAACGCCGGTGCGGCCTTACAACAATTTCGCCTGTGGGTGCGCAAAACAAACCATTCCACTGATCCGCTGATGACAGTGGAGCTATACGAGGATGGCGCACTAATAGCCACGCTGGCCACGGGGGCCGGGGTCTCTAGCATCAGCGGCCAACTGCTGACATACACCTGGGACGCAGCCCTTTTAAGCGCCATTAGCGGCGTTGATGTGGAGTGCCGAATCAGTGGCACCTCTGGTGGGGGCAAGCCTACCAACCGTGCGGCCCTTGAAATTGGCGCTATGGCCTGGGATGCCGATTATGCGGTCAGCACCGGCCCCACGTTGCTGTTAGCCCTGGTACCGGCATGAGCAGCCACGCATGAGCACGGTCTATCGCGGCGCATTCGCTACCCTCTGGATTACCCTGCAGGCCAATGAAGCCCTGGGCATTCTCGACGCTGACTATTTAGAAGATTACTTCGGCAACGACAGCCAGGTATCGCTGTATCACATCGCTAGCGATACCCATTACCCGGTGTTGATGCTCGACCAGCCACTGGTAACACCGCTGATCCCCTATGACATATTCAAGGGCCAAATGGCCATGGCGAGCCTGCCTGACGGGGCTTACCAGGTGCGCGGCCGTTGTCGTGATGTGGGCGGCAATTACACCATCTTAAGCGCCGTACAAAGCCCCCTTGGCGGCGAGCAGGTGCTGGCGATGGAATTTAACATTCAGCCGGGGCAAGGCTTGCACTTCACCGTGCAACTGCCCTTTGGGCTGATTCGCATGGGTCTGGATATGGGCACGCTGGATCGCCCGACATTGCCCCATCATTTACTCAACCGTGACCAGCCAATGGCTGAATTACGCACTGTACTGGAGCGCTAATGGTCTACACCGACGACAACGGTTTTACGCTGGATTTTACCAGCCAGTTTGACCTCACCGCCATGACCAGTGTGCGCATGTTAATTCGTCGCCCCAGCAACAGCGTGGCGGCCTACGATTTTGCCCTGGCTGAATTCAATACGGTGAACGTGGGCGGTGTGCTGAGCTACTTGGTGCGCCCTGGGGATTTGACGGTGGATGGCGATTATTTGTTTCAGGTGATTGCCAAAGATGCGAATTCTGACGTGGCGTTTAAGCCCTACACCCTAAAAGTTGAACGCCGCATTGCCGGTAATGGGTGGAATATATGAGCGTGATAAGCGTGCGCTGCAGCCAGTGCAATAAGTCCTTTTCAATCAACCCGGCAGCGGGCCAGCCCGTCGCGCCAGTGTGCCCCAAGTGCGCGCCACGCATTAACAAAACCATTGTTAAAAAGGAGAAAAACCATGCGCTTTGAAAGCATTCACGAGATCCCCAAGACCCTGCGCAGAATCGGCGGCACGCAGCTGTCGATTGACCAAATTGAAGCACTGCTCGACGAAGCAGACAGCAGCGAATTGCCCAATGGTGCCGCACTGGCACAGGCGAAACGCGATTTTATAACCCGCCACAAGCCCGTGGGCGGGCACTGGGTTGCCACTAACACAGGAGCAAGCGCGTAATGTTGACACTCAATTTAGCAGGCGGCTCACAGGCCGACCCTATTCTCGCAGGCCTGGGCCTGAAGCTGGTGGGCGCAGGCTCATCATTCGACATCGCCACGGTGAACGACGCGTTTATTGATGCCGCCACTGGGGCTGGTGTAACCACGGTGAAAGCCAGCCTTACCCCAGCGGCGACGGTGGTGACGGCGGCCTCTACCGGCAGCTATAACGACACCACCAAAAGCTGGACGATGAGTAGCACCACCGGCCTGACAGCAGGCGACCCCATTTACCTGAGCCATGCCAGCATTACCGATGGCATTTACTACCTTGGCAGCGTGGTGAATGGCACCGACTACACGGTGGAGGATGCCAACGGCGTCAACCCCATGGACGGCGGCGGCGTCCAGAGCAGCATTTTCTATCAGGTGGCCTGGGCCTGGGTGGGGGCTGGTGACGCGGTACCCATTAACCACAACAGCGCAGGCGACCAAAACTTTTGGAAATTTCAGGCCGACGATGGCGCGGTAAGCTCCATCGCCGAAGACAGCTTTTGGGTGGCCGACAGCCCCGCTGGCGCTGCCTTTATTCAGATTGAGGGCGGCGACTACAGCGGCCAAACCGTGGCCGACAATTTGCTGACACTGGTGATACTCACCGGCTGGGCGAACAATGGCGGCATTAGCCATGTTGAAATGGCCAACCATTCGGTGCAAACGGTTAACAATTTCATCTGGACATCGGGCGGCGGCACTGGCGAAGTGGCCCTGGCCACGGCCGAAGGTGGCCTGACCGCATCGGCAGGCGACGGCAACAAGTACGGCCAGCTGGTGTTTAAAGCCAAAGCGGGCAGCGCCTATGACGTAACGGCCGATATTGACGTGATTGTCGATAGCACCGGGCCATTGTTGGTATTAACTCTGGTGGCGGCGTAATTACCATGAAAATTGACATCGCCCAACTCGCGTTTATCGACCCCACCCTGCGCGACATATTGCTGCAGGCGGAAAAAGCCACCGGCTTTGAATTCACCATCACCAGCCTGTACCGCATTGGCGACAAGGGCGTGCACGGCACACTGCCACTGCGGGGGGCTGACCTGCGGGTGCGCCTACCCGCCGCTGGCGAGGTGATGGCGGATTATATTAATGCGCGCTGGCAGTACGATAGCGAGCGGCCCGCTATGCGCTGTGCGGTGCTGCACGGCATGGGGGCTAATTTACATTTGCATGTGCAGGTGCATCCCAGGACTGGGAGGGCTTGAGGGTTTAGCAGTCACGCAAGATAGCCAACAATTTAGTCCGCTCAGCACTATCCATCGTCAGCCTGTGCTTTGCTTTAACTAACCACCACCGGGCTGCGTACTCGCAATGATACCTTGCCAGTGGTGGCATCCACTTCGCAGGATCTTTACTTCCCTTAGACCGATTGGCCCTTGCGATGACCGGGAGCAGGTTTTCAGGGTCATTAGCAAAGGCTCTCTTTTTGGCCCGCGTCCAGTGCTCACCGCCAGAGATATGCGCCTCTTTTAGCGGCACGATATGGTCAATATCTAACCGCCCTGCATTAATAAAAACATCACCCGTGTAGGGGCCAATCCATCGACCTGAAACCACTCGACAACCCTGTAGAGTCAGCGGCCCTGCATTTTTTGCTATGAGTATTTCAGCCCGTGTGTTTTGGCAGTCGCCATCAACATCAGCCCAATAAGGCCAGTCCAGCCGATCATAAGAGCCCGCGAAAGCGACCAGGGGGATGAGTGCTAGTAGAGCGAGCTTCAAGGCTAGGGCACGACTAAAACCGCTTTGATGGCACAAACAAAGTTAGCCAGGTCGCTTTTGCTCGAGCCGTCAACAAGATCAAACCATTTGGTCGGCCTAATTGTCATGGCGGAAAGCGACTCACCATAACCCAGCTCGCGCATTTTCGTCGTCTTACAGTTTGTTTCTGTTTTTGAATAGGATGCGGACAAAGCGCTAATGCGACTGCTGCTTGCGACAACAACATCACCTTTTATCGCCATTGTTAGCAGGTAATAATTAGCGTTCTCAACCCGGCTTCGCGGGATAAGTAGTTCGGCATGGACTAGCACCGGGGTGTTTGCCGCAATGGCTAATAGTCCAATTAGTACGACTTTACACAGTCTCATTGTTTTTCCTCTTTTGGCTTATCACTAGCGGCCTGTTGAGCCAGGGCTTTTGCAGACACGTCGAGTGACAGCTTGCCAACACCATTACTACGCCGATAGTTGTCGACCAGGTTTAGCTCTCGACCGCTGAGATAAACCGGCGAAGGCGGCTCGGCCACGCTGCCCCCAGGCTCATGTTTCACGACTTCATACGCTTCTAAGGCCAGATTTGTTAGTTCGCCACCCTCTGGCTCCCTATCAACACTGAGGCTTAGAGCTGCGGCGAGCTTATCGTCAATCGCTTTTGGCAGGCGGTTGCCAGTGAGGATGTAGGCGATATCGACCCCGGCTTTACTGATAGCTAGCAAATAGTCCGCGTTCGGCGAGCGATCCCCCTTTTCATAATTGACCTGTGAACGCCTGTTCACACCAGCCAGCTCGGCAAATTCACCCTGCCCATAGCGCAGCCTGTTTCGCTCTTCTTTTAATCGATCACAAAATAAAGCCATACAAGCCCCGACAAACTATTGACAAGCGCACGTTTATGCGCAATTATGAGAACGTAAATACACAACAGCACACAGAAGAGGCGACCCCCATGAACAAATCCAGCCCCAACACACCCCTGCCGTATCCGCAAACTCCAGAAAGCGCACGCGCCTGGTTCGTTGATCACGGCATTTGCCAAACAGCCTGGTCAAAATCCCTGGGCATATCTCGCGCAGCCGTGGTCGATCTTATTCATGGCCGCCGCAAAGGGCATCGTGGAGAAGGCCATCGCGCCGCCATCTTGCTCGGCCTAAAGCTTGACCCCTCTGCAAGCCAGGCTGCTTAAGCATGCATTCAACACCGCTCATTATCCACAATGAAACGCTATTGCCTATGGGCAATCTTGTCTTTTGTTTGGAAGCCCTGCAATGCCCCCCTTTACGGGAGATGTCCAATGCCTCGGCGTAATTGGAAACGGCTTGCCCCGACATCACTACGCCAGGCGATGGAGTTGTGCCTGGAGTATGCCCGCAGCAAGCACAACCGCTCGGTAGATGGCGTTGCCGACCTGATGGGTCAGTCGAATAAATGGAGCCTTTATAAGTGGATGGAGAACGGCCGCTTGCCCAGTATTTTGATTCGCCCCTTTGAGCATGCCTGCGGTTGCAGCTATGTCACCCAGTACCTCGCGACCAGCGCTCACAAATTATTAATCGATATACCCAGTGGCCAGCCCGCAGGCGAGGCCGATTTACTGGCCTTACACAGCGACTTTAATGCCGCCGTTGATTTGCTGGCGGGTTTCTACGGCGGCAAAGCCGAAGCGATGAAACCCTGAGCGCACTGACCGAGGTAATGAGCCAGATTGCCGGGCACCGCGAGAATGTAAGCAAAGCCATGGCCCCGGAATTGGGGTTATTTGAAGGAGAGACACTATGAGTGCATTTACCCCCACCCAACCCAGCGCCCTGACTGCCCGCGACAGTTTGTTTATGTCGACCGATGGCCAGCCTTATGTGAGTAGTCGAGCTATTGCTGAGCGCTTTGGCAAACGCCATACCCATGTGCTGAGAATTATCAAAAAGCTGTTAGCTGACATACAAGCTACCGAGTTCGCCCAGCCCAATATTGGGCTGGGGTGTCACCATAAATCAGGGTTTGATCGGACAAATTTTCGTCCGATCTCTTACCCGGATGCCAACGGTCAACAGCGCCCTGAGTATCACCTCAGCCACGATGGCTTTGCTCTGGTGGTCATGAGTTTTACCGGCCCTGAAGCCCTGGCCTGGAAGATTGCCTTTATCGAAGCCTTCAAAGCCCTTGAAGCAGAACTCAAAGCGAAAGATCAGCTCTTTCTCGCTGCCCTGGACAAAATACGACCCTGCCTGCGCATTGTTGTCGAAGGCGGCGAGCAGGGTTTGAACAGGGCGCAGATAGGCGCACAACTGGATAAATCACTGGCAGCAGTGACCTACCACCGGGGCCAGGCACGAAAGCTGGGCTTGCGAGCATGAGCAACCTATCCAAACCCACAGGCCGCACCAGCAATAGCGGCGGTCGCGTATTACGCGTTATGGCAGCCCTACAGGGTCGCACCCTCAGCGGGGTGAGTAATGGCGAGCTGGCGAAAGCGCTGGGTGAAAGCACGGCCACTATTAACCGCTGTTGCAACACGCTAATTGCCGAGGGTTACGCCCAGAAGCTGGACAACGGTAATTTTTGCCTGAGCATTAAATTGCTGCAAATCGCGCAGGCCCACAGTACGGAATTTGCCCGCATGCAAGACCGCATGGGGGAGATCAACCAACGGGTGCTCGCACCCTCACGTTAAACACTAGCCGCCCGGCGGCCAATAACAACGGAAAAGGAAAGCACCATGGGAATTAAAATATCTAAGCAGGTGAAAGCCCTTCTAAAACGACGCCAGGAGCAATGGCTAAAGGACAGGGGCCATCGCGCCCTGGTACGGCTCGACCGCTATATCGAGTTAATGAGCAACACGCCGGGCGGTGCCACGCCGCTGCAGGCCGAGAAGCTGAAGGGCTTTGTTGAGGCGCTGTGTTTTGCCGAACTGCTAAGCGAGGCGGATGCAGATATCTATACCAGCGTGATTGATGGTGTTGTGCAAACCGAGGCGCTGGTGAACCCGTTTTTGACGGAGGAGTTGGCGTCGTGAGTGAGCCAAAAAAACTCACCAAACAAGATGAAACCACCGCAAGCCATGTCATCGATATGGTTGCAGGGCTTGTGGTATTGGGCATGGATCTGGAGACGCTGAGTATCAACGGGCAGCGAGGTATTGCGTTACGCGGAATTGGTGGGAGCGACACTGACTTACAAACGTTGATCGATCTAGGTTCGATTTTTATCAGCATGATTAACTCTGGAAAGACCGTAGAAGAAGCTGTTTGTCAATTAATCATAGATGGATACCTTGTTCATTTAACCCCAATTGCAGAGCGTCTTATTGAATTATCCGATGCAGAGTCTGATGCAAAGTTCGCCAACCTTGAGAAAAAAACATGAGCAAACCACCCGAAGATAACGACACACCCAAAGCACCCCAGGACATCGTTTCCCAAATTGAAGAGCAGCACAGTGATGCCGCTGAGCACTCTGAGCAGGTGATGGCCATTTATGGTGACGGGCTGCCCTATGAGCAGTCGCGCCTAATGAATGAAACCCGGTTTTACTTGACGCAATCCGCTGACAGCATGCTAGAGGCTGGCAAGCGCCTGATCATCATGAAAGAGCACGAGCCCCATGGCACGTTCCAGCACCTGGTTGAAAACGACCTGCAGATAGAGCCGAGGCTTGCCCGCAAAATGATGCAGGCTGCCGTTAAATTTCTTTCCCCTCGATTAGCGTCAAAACGGAATACGTTTTCCCTTTTGGGGAAAAGCAAAATTTACGAGCTGATGCTTGAGGACGAAGATGACCTTGAGGAACTAGCAGAAGGCGGCACTTTCCTGGGCATGGACATGGACGATATCGAGCGCATGTCGTCTCGCGAACTGCGCAAAGTATTACGCGATCGCCGCGCCGATGATGAGGCCAAAGACCGGGTGTCTTCCGATCAGCGCCAAACCATTCAAGACCTGCAAACCCAATTACAACGGGCTGCCCAGCTACCCCCTGACGAGATCGACAGGGAGTTGCGCGAGGAGGCTGGCAAACGTGCATGGGCCGCCGAAACAGGCTTGAGGGGGCAATTGCGGCCCGCCCTGCAGGCGCTAAGCGATAACGGCAATACGAACGGCATTGATGTCTCTGCCTGCATCGCGGGGTTTGTGAACCAGGTCGAACTGGCCCTGGCGGATATTCGCCTGGAGCTGAACATTATGCCAAGCGAGTCTCTGGACGATGGCATGGACTGGGATGTGCCACCGTCTGCAAGCCCTGAAACCCACTAAACGAAGGCCTATAACAATGCAGTCAACACTGAATGGCGGCCTGATTGAGTACCTGCAAAGCGTGGTACAGGCGGCAGATGATGCGGGCCATGGTGGCAAAACAGCGGTGTACCAGGCCGCTGCCGACAAACTAGGTATTGGCAAAGCAACGCTATACCGCAAGATTGGTGAGATCGTGATGCCGACACAACGCAAGCAGCGTAGCGATGCGAGTGCAACGGCGCTGACCCTTGACGACGCGCAGCATATTAGTGCTTTTCTGATTGAAAGTTATCGGGCTAATGGCAAGCAACTCAGCTCACTCGAGAATGCGGTTGAGGTGTTACTGAGTAATGGCCGCATTACCGCTGGCCGGGTGGATAAAGCCACAGGGGAGTTTGCGCCTTTATCCATTAGCGCTATTCGCCGGGGCCTTGAAGTTTATGGCTTGCTGCCGAAACAGTTGAGCAGGCCCTCGCCCAAGGTGCGACTGGCTAGCCAGCACCCCAACCATGTCTGGCAAATAGATCCCTCGTTATGTGTGCTGTATTACCTGCCACGCAAGCAAAGCGAAGGCCTGCAGGTAATGGATAAGACGCAGTTCTACAAAAACAAACCGGCCAATATTCGCAAGATTGAGAAAGAGCGCGTCTGGCGTTATGTGATTACCGACCACGCCAGTGGCTGGGTGTTTGTGCATTACGTGCTGGGGGCTGAGAGCGGCAAAAACTTGGTAGACAGTTTTATTGCCGCCACCCAGCGCCGTGACAACGACCCGGTGCACGGGGTGCCGCTGAACGTAATGGTTGACCCCGGCAGCGCGAATACCGGGGCGATATTTCAAAACCTGTGTAGAGCATTAGAAATAGAGGTGCTGGTTAATCGCCCCGGCCAGCCCTGGGCAAAGGGGCAGGTAGAGCAAGCCAACAATCTGGTGGAATGCGATTTTGAACATCGCCTGCGCTTCTTAAAACAACCCCCCACCACGCTTGATGAGATTAACCATTACGCCGGGCAATGGATGTGCCGCTTTAACGTGCGCAACAAACACAGCCGCCATGGCAAAAGCCGCTTTGCGGTATGGCAAACCATTTTACCGGATCAATTACGGGTGGCACCACCAGCCCAGGTGATGCGCGAGCTGGCCACGACGCGGCCAGAACACCGTCTGGTGTCGGTAAATTTAACCATTAGCTTTAAAGGTAAGACCTATAGCGTGGCCGAGGTTGAGGGCGTGATGGTGGGCGAAAAGCTATTAATTACGCGAGACCCCTGGGGTGCTGACAATAGCGCCCGTGTGGTTGTCACCGATGAGGATGGGCGCGATGTGTTCGTACCCCTGGAAGCGGAAGAGTACGACGCCTTCGGCTTCCCCACCACGGCGGTGATGATTGGTGAGGGCTACCGGGGCATGAAGGATGGTCAGATAGATATTAACCGCAAGGCGGTTGAGCGCCTGGCGATGGGGGCGGATACGGATGAGGCGGCAGAGAAGGCCCGCAAGAAGCAGACCGTGCCGTTTAACGGTGAGATTGACCCGATGTTGCCGATTACGAATACGCCGCTGCCGGACTATTTGCCGCGCCGTGGTACGGCGATGGATGTGGCGTCACCGATGATTGAGATTAAGCCCTTGGGTCATGTGGCGGCGGCGAAGCGCTTGACGATGATGCTGGGCAATAAATGGCAGGGTGCGAGGCACTTTAGCTGGCTGCAGGCCGAGTACCCGGCGGGTGTGATGGAGGATGAACTGGCGAGTATCGCCAGGCAATTGGCCGGGGCTGGCCCCGGTCATTCAGGGCCATTGGATGTGGCTCGAAAAACAGGAGGTGGATGATATGAGAACTGCTTTGAAGTTGAAAAAAACACTGCGCCTGGCGGGTGCTGGCCAGACCGAGTTGGCAGGCCATTTGGGGATTAGTCAAGCGGCGGTGTCGTTGCTAATTAACCATAACCAATGGCCAAAACGTCGGGCGCGTGACGATATAGAGAGTGGCATTACGGCGTTTTTAAGTGATCGCGGATGCTATGAAAAGAACCTTTTTGCCACTGGGCAAGGGTCTGGAATAAAACCGCCCCATGGCAGTGGGGCGGGGTTTGATACCACTAAAAAGCAGCATCAAGAGTCCCAGGAGGACGAGCCTATGTTACTACGAAAGCAGAATTTATTACCAGCCACGTGCAAGGCCTTTGGTTTGTTTCGCGACCCCTTTGCGGAGCTGCAGGAGGCTAATGATATGTGGCTTAGCCCGGATATTCGCTATGTGCGAGAAGCGATGTGGCAGAACGTGAGGCACGGTGGTTTTCTGGCTGTTGTCGGTGAAAGTGGCGCGGGTAAAAGCACGCTGCGCCGCGATTTGGCGGAGCGTATTACGCAGGAGAATGAGCCGGTAATTATCATCGAGCCTTATGTATTGGGGGCTGAGGATAACGATATAAATGGCAAGACGTTGAAGGTTTCACATATCGCTGAGGCGCTGCTGAGTGCCGTGGCACCGCTGGAGAGTATTAAGCGCAGCAGTGAGATGCGTTTTGCGCAAATGCACCGGGCATTGAAAGATTCTCATCAGGCGGGATATCGCCATTGTTTGATTATTGAGGAGGCGCATAGCCTGCCGATCCCGACGCTAAAGCACTTGAAACGGATTCT
Organism: Kordiimonadaceae bacterium; assembly: GCA_016765035.1. GTDB lineage: Bacteria > Pseudomonadota > Alphaproteobacteria > Sphingomonadales > Kordiimonadaceae > Kordiimonas. Next base: position 37,318 of record JAESQS010000273.1, read on the forward strand.
TGAATTAGAGCTGGGTTTCACCAAGCTGGTGAGCATTATTCTAATCGGCCAGCCGGAATTATTGAGCAAGCTGAGCGAGCGCAATGCCCAGGTGCGCGAGGTGGTGCAGCGCTGCGAGGTGGTGACGCTGTCGTCTATTGAGCCGAGCAAGCTGGGTGAGTTTTTGGCCTATCGATTGGGCCGTGGCGGCAAGCAGTTAGCCGAGGTGATTGATGAGCCTGGCATTGCGGCTTTGGCGCAGCGACTGGTGCTGCCGGGGCGGGCTGGGCGCAATGAGGATGTGTCGCAACTCTACCCCCTGGCCGTTGGTAATTTTATGTTGGCGGCGATGAATTTGGCGGCGCAGTTAGGCTCGCCCGTGGTGACCGCTGACATTGTAGGAGGTGTGTGATGACCGCGATGGTAATGGTACGTGCAGGCAACCAACAGAATGCCCATATAGCCGTGGGTATGGCGGCGGTGGCTGAGGTGGTAACGGCGCTGGCGATTCAACAAATTACGGTGTTGAGCATCAGCATTGGCGCTAGTGCCCAGCCTGTTATGTCGTTGCAGTTTGATGAGCGTTTAAAAGAGGCGCTGGGTGACGGTGTGGCTGTAAAAATGCAGGGGCAAGCTGCTGGCATGTCCACTTATATTAAACACCTTGGCGGTTGTTTGCTGGAGTGGCAGCAAGCGGATGTGGTGCATTGATATGAACCCCTTTCTGAGAGAACAAGTAGGCCGAGGCGCGCAGGTGGTTGATGTGGTTGGCCGCTGTGATGCGGTGGCTGAGTTTTCATTACAGCAGTGTCGAAATGCCTTATTTGTGCCTGATTTACAGGCCACGGTACAGCAGGCCATTGGGCGACGTATACGTTATTTAAAGAAGCAACCGGAGAACAGAATATGAGTGTTGATATTGATGAAAGGCAAGCCATTCCTGATGGCTTTAAAGCGGACAATAAAGGCCGGTTGGTGCCAGTTGATTTGATCAAGCCTATCGATATGGCGCGCGATGATTTGGTTAGCGACCTGGTAATTGGCGCCAAGTTGGTGAAGGAACATATCGAGGATTTCAAGTCGGCAGCGATGGGTGACATTGGTGCATTTATTGAGTTGTCTGCTGAAAAATACGGTGTCAAAAAGATGGGCGGCAGTAAGGGCAATGTAACCCTGTACAGTTTTGACGGGCGTTACAAAATTCAACGTTCAATCGCCGAGTTTTTGGTTTTTGATGAGCGTTTGCAGGTGGCGAAGGTGCTGGTCGATGAGTGCATTCATGCCTGGACTGAGGGCAGCAGTTCGCAGATTCGCGCGCTTATTGATCATGCCTTTCAGGTGGACAAAGAGGGCAAGGTGAACACCAGCCGAATACTGGGCTTGAAACGCCTGGATATTAAAGATGCGAAGTGGCGAGAGGCGATGCAGGCGATTACCGATGCCATGCAGGTGGTGGGTAGTAAGACCTATTTGCGCTTTTATGAGCGGATGGGTGAGTCGGATCAGTATGAGCCGATTGCGCTGGATATGGCGGCGCTTTGAGATGGGGATTTCACGCCTCACAGCTTTCACAATTGCTGAAAGAGACGATCTTATATATGACTCTTCTGGCCCAGGTGAAAATGGAAAATATGCGGGCTCGATACACATGCCAAATGGCAGATTATTACTGAACACTACCCCGGTATTTAACTCCCCAGTATTAGCCATTAAGCACCTGTTTGAATTAAAAGATCGATGCAAGGATTTGGTTATGGCGAAAACAAGCCCGCAAGTGGATATAAAAGCATGAGCGATGTCGCTGACAGAGCCAACGATTTGGCCGATTTGCAACGTGACCAGGCGCTGGAAAAGGTGCCGCGCTATGCGGGCGTTTCTGCTGCTTATTGTGAGGATTGTGATGAGCAAATACCGGATGCTCGACGCACGGCGATACCGGGCGTGACGCGGTGTGTTGTGTGCCAGCAGGTTATTGAATGAGTAAAGCAGCTGCGAATCCGACCCGTTTACGTTTGATAAAAATCATTCATGTGGCCCGTCGTGAGTTGGGTATGGATGAGTCAACCTATCGTTTAATGCTGGGCAATTTGCCGGGTTTGGATGGTGCGACATCAAGTGCAAAATTGACCATTCCACAACTACGGTTGGTTTTGGATGGGTTCAAAAAGCGGGGCTTTAAGGTGCGTCCAAAAGGCGGCCCTGGTAAAGCAGGCACTCGAAAAATGGCTGATGATAATCAGTCGAAATTGATCCGCCATTTATGGTTGGAATTACACAGCGCGGGTGCTGTGCGCGACCCTTCTGAACAGGCCCTGGCGAAGTTCGCTGGCAAGATGACGAAGGTGGGCTCGCTGCAATGGTTGAGCTCGCAGCAGGCGAGCCAGGTGATCGAGAATCTGAAGAATTGGTTGCACCGAATTAAGGAAGGAGCAGATGATGAGTAATGATTCACCGATGGAAGCATTACGCCATGAACTGCTTTCAGATGTGGCCGAGCATACGACATTAATACTCAAGCAGCATGGCATTGATACCGATGTCGCTGACCAGGCTGGCTGTTCTATCAGCAATCATCTCGCCGAGCATTGGGGTGGCCAGGTGGTGAGCATTCCAAAAAACTATTTATACAAGTTGAGCCAACGTGACCAGGTCATCTATGAGGAGTTCAACGGCACTAATCACTCTGCGTTATCACGCAAGTATGATGTGTCGGTGAGGGCTATCTATAAGATCATCACGAGAGTACGAAAAAGAGAGGTCGATAAGCGTCAAATCCAGATGTTTTGACCGTTTCATAATAAGCAACGCCTTTTCAATACCTGTCCCGCTATAGACCCGTTTTTGGTGCTATATCCCATATTTATCTCGCATTCCCTTATAATTTATCTCAACCTAGATCAAAAAATGCTAACATTCATGATCGCATGCTGCGTAAATAACACTAACGAAAAGAGGTAAGTATGAAA
>JAESQS010000274.1 GCA_016765035.1 Kordiimonadaceae bacterium
CGTGGCAGTGAAACCCATCCGGTGTCTGTCGGGAAAACTGCCGTTGGCCCCATACAAACGCCTAACGCTTGGCCGGTCGCCATGTCGCAAAAGGCTTGGTCGGTGACAACTAAATCACCTACACCAGCATATACAGTGTCGATTTCTTCACACCCATGCTCCGCGCAGATGTTTCTCGCAAGCCCTAACAAGTCTACTGCGCCGGTCTTTTTCACGACCCTAACCGCTCCAATCGCGGTGCGGTATTTTCCGCGCAATTCTGCCATTAAATCCGTGTCTGTCATAGCCACAATAAGGTCACACGCCGAGGTGCAACAATCCCGCTTGCCGTAATCAAACGGGGCTTTAATTTGAACGCTAACCGCGGCACCAAGTAGCGCTAGCCAATTTTGTTTACGTATCATCTGAACAACCCTATACCGTTCGCCTTGAAAGCATCTAAGCCCTCTGCGGCGCCCCGCGTTCCAGTGTTGCCGCCCGAGGCTTGCAGCCCCCAATAAGCGGTTTTCTGCCGCACTTTTGGCACAAAACTAAAAAACAGGTCGCCTAAGTGCCGCCGCTGGTGGTCTTCATCAGTACGCAAGGTGGTGAGATTTTTACGCAGCATGGCGGCGCGGCTTTCAATTGTAATCCCGATGCTGCCTTTTTGCTTGTTATCACTTAGCGGCATCGCCGACATTTCGCCCGAAACGAATAACGCTGGATCTTCGATTAAGTCGTATTTTTCATCACAGATGCCTAGCCAAATTGTTGCTTTACGGCCTTTATAGTTGGTCGATTTGGCATCTATGAGTAAGCCGGGATCGATGCCGTTGATAGCGATGTCCACGCTTGAGATACTGCCCGTTAAGTCCGACACTACATTGCTAATCTCGCCGAGCGTACCAATGCCTTTATAGGTGTTGCCACCCCACGTTAGGTCGTCAACGCCGCCCCAAACAAACACGCTGTCACCTTTAATGTCGAGATACACAAAGGGCAAAATACGGCACGTTTCAGCAGCAAGCGCTAGCTGTGCCTGTGGTCCAATATCCGAACGGGTCATTTAAGCACCTCTTCTACAGGAAAACTTAAAACATGGTGGCTCAATAGGTCAGATTGCGGAACGACCGAGCTTTCAGCTAATCGGAACACGCCTTTAACGTCTGTGGTTTCGATTGTGGCGTTATGGTCCGGTGCAATAAGGAAAGCAGGCTCAACGTCCAGCGTTACCGCGCCCGAACTGCTCGCTTGTGCATCAATTGAAACTTGTTTCATTCGGGCTTTAGCGCCGGTACCAAATTGCAACATATCCCCGCGTTTAAAGGTAGCGTTTGCAGGCCAGCCCGTTGTGGCTATCTCGGTGCCTTTCTGGCCGCCGCCGAGCACAAAGCCCGTAGAGCCGTTTGCACTGCCGCGCATGGTCTTAAAGTCCGGGTGCGGCAATAAGAAACTACCGAGTAGGCCATTCAAAGAGGCGAAAAAACCGGTCCATTCCTGCGCTTGGTCTTTTGACAAAGTGGGCATAGTGATTTTGCCGGTCCACCGGTCCCCGGGGTTTGGCTGCACTTGCAAGAAGCCCGAGAAACTACGTTCTGATGTTTGCATACGAATGATATAAAGGCTCGCGCCTCTCGGTGCCGGACTTGTCGGCATATCTAAAGGGTACGTAATTGCCACTTGTTAAACCCCCCTCTGCATTTGGCTCATTACCGCAGCCTTCGTGACTGCAATCATTTGCGGCAAGCGCCGATCAAACCACGCATCGATGGTCGGTTCTGGCGTAAGTGAAAAATTATTGGTTTGGTAAACATTAGCGCCACCTCCACCACCACCTAACATGCGGTTGGTGTCATGGTTATTTAGGACGGTTACAGGCCGCGTAGGTGTGATAATCTCAGGCCCATTTTCCCCTACAATGGTAGGCCCTTGCCGCTTGCCGCCGGTCGCTGCAAATCCAAATATGCCACTTAGTCCGCCCCCGAGACTTTTAAGTAAACCGCCCGCCATATCGCTGACAACGCTATTCAACGAGCCCATAATACTGCTTTTTAGGCTGTTGCCGATACTGCCAAAAACGTCAGTTACATCAACAGATAAGCTATCAAAAGTTTCGGAAATACCTTTTGCGGCCTTGGTAAACGCACTTTCTGTCACTTCTGCCGCCGCCGTGCCTGCAACCGCTACAGGGTTTGCACCCCCGCTTGTTGGTTTGCTTGGGCCTGGGGTATTTACTCCAGCATCTTCCATCACGGAAAGCATAGATTTTTTAACGCTATCTGCGGTGCCCATTAACTCAGGAATAACCTCTTTAAATCTATCTTTAACAGCATCAATCGCATTTCCTGCGACTTCAGCAGCACCATCAGCAAGAATGCCGAGAACGTCAATATTACCGTCTGCCCACTCCTGCATAAAGTTTGAGCCGGTTTCTAGTTTGCTGGCTAGCTCGTCAAAGCCAATAAATCCGAGCAGTTTTGAAGCCCTCACTAAATACCATGACAGAAAGCCGCCAATTTTCTCCCGCATCCACGTTAGCGCTTTATCTACAGGCTCTACCAAATAGGTTACGAAAAACTGTCCAATCGGTTTTAACGCGGTCGCTATTTCCTCGCGGAACAGCACTATAGCCGCAACTAGGCCCGCGACTGCCACCACCACGAGGCCAATAGGCGATAGTATGGCCCCTATAACCGTTATCAGCGTGCCAAAGATAGCCAAGGCAGGGCCCAGCGCCGCAACGAGAGCCGCCGCACCTACAACAAAGATTTGTGTTTCATCACTCAAGCCGGAAAACATATTTACCGCCTCTGTAGCCCACGCAATCAATTGATTGGCTATAGGCAGAAAGGCGGTGCCTAGATCGGCTGACAAGTCTTTAAATTGAGCTCTCATTTTTTTTGTTTGGTTGGCTGTACTATTAGCCGTGCGTTCAGCGTCGCCCTGAGCGTCAGAGGTGGCTTTCATTATAAGGTTTAGGCGGGCTTGCACCTTGGCTTGTTCTAATGCCGCGCCTTTGAGCTTGTCAGCGCCAACGCGGGCTAGCTCCTGCTTCATGGTCGCTTCAGTAATCACAATACCAAAGCGGCGCACTGCCTCATGGTTGCCCACAAGCGCGGACTTAAACAGGTTCATTGTCTCAGTATCAGAAGCGTTGTTGAAGCTGGCAACATCAACCGCAAGTTCACTGAGGGTTTTAGACATTTCGGCGGCTTTATCCCGCGCAAAACCGAGCGGCACAAAGGTATCTTGAACACCAGACGCCATTTCCATTAAATCTAAGCGGGATCGGCCCACGCTATCGCCAAAGGATCGCGCCCATTTTTCAACGTCTCGGGATTGCTCTTGAAATACAGCCTTAAACTTACCCTGCATTTCTTCGGCATCAGATGCCGCTTTGATCATCCCAAACCCAGCCGCACTAAGGGCTAGAGTTAGGCCAATCGTCATTTTCTTGCCGACTGATTTTGCAGTATTACCAAGAGAGGCAAAGGTCTTTTTGACCCCCAGCCATTGGCTTTGCATCTTTTTTGAAGCCGTGGTGCTTTGTTTAACTGCCTGCTTTAGCCCAAGCTCAAACTTATCCATTCGTGCGGCAATCTCCAAGACTACCGCATCAGCTACTATTTCTGACATAATTGGGCTTTCAGTTGCTCGTATTCGTCGCGGCTCATGCTTGAGCCTTTGGAAGGCGTTTCATTATCTGGGTCTATGCCGTTGGCTTTTTGGAAGCCGCGAAAATGAAAAATCAATTCAGGCCATGTAGCCCTGTAAAGTTGGTCGGGTGTCCAGCCCATCATTCCAGACATTTCAAGCACCCAAGACCAATTAAAGCCTTCATTGTCGCCCTTGGGTGTCTCTGTATCTGGGGCTGCTACTTTCCCGGCGTTTCAGGCATTAAAGTTGCCTCAAACACTTGTCCAATAGCGGTAGCAACAGGCATTAGGCCAATTTTCATTACCGTTGCCGCTGCAGCTTTTACCTTTTCGGGCTCGTCGTACTCCTTGCCGGTCATTGCCAGGTACAACACCGCCAAATCTGTCAACCGAAACTCAGGAAGCCGATTGGCTAGAAAGGGCACTAAGCCCATGTCGAAATGGTCCTCAAGGTCCATCATCACACCAACATCTAAGCGCAGTCTAATCTTGCGTGCGCCGTGCTTTAGGGTGACTTCTCCGCTAATCGTTTTAGCCATCTAAAGTGCCCCTATGATGCTGCGGTGAAAGTGAAAACGCCCGTAGACTTGACGGCAACGTCAAAATCTTGGCTTGCGCCCACATCGCCAGACCCCGAAAGCGTTTCAATCATGAAATCACCTTCGATCGTGCCCCAAGCGCAGGTAAGCTGATACTTGTGTTTGGTGGCGTTGATTTTCCGCGTCACTAGGTCTATTTGTGAGGCGGTATTTTCAAGCACACCGCTGCCGCCTGCAGTAATGGATCTCAAACCGCCGCCCTCAAGATATTCAACGTATCCGTTACTATCTTTGTCCGTCACATCAACCAAATCACCGTCAATTGACATAGTGTTGGCGCGGAAACCTGCAACCGGCTCGAATGTGCCCGGCGTGCTGCTTTCCTGTAGTAGTACAAAATCCATACCATTAGACATTGGTGTTTAGCTCCTTTTCAGCCTTAGTTTCTTTAATTTTTTCGCCACATTTATGCTCAAGCGCTAGCTTGCCGCGTTCACTGTCAGCGTCTTCGATTTGCCCAACGTGAAAAGACACGCGGCGGCGGTCGGCAAGATCAATGATCTTCCGTTCGACAATTTTGATTTTCATGGGGTATCCCTATAGTTTTTGGGTAGTTGCCTTGTACCGCAACGTGCCTTGGTAGTAGCTGCCATCTTGTGCGTTATGCCGCACACAATTCGCCCTAACGAGCCGCATCATGCGCAACTCATGGCCGGTTATAGTCAAGTTACTAGCGTGCAAAATGCCGTCTATTTGGGCCATTAATTCCTTGGCTTGCATCTGGCTATTTTCGCCCGACCAAACTTGTACTTGGAAAATAATATTAGAACCGGTTGCGGTCTTTGTGTCGTTAGGTTCAATTTCTGTGTCAGCCAAATTCACATACGGCATTACAGCATTGACCGGGGGCTCGTCATAAACACCCAGCACAGCACTGACTAACGCGCCGTCACCTGCAAGGGCTGCGAAAACAGCCTCTTGCAGCTTGTGCGCTGCAAATCCAGTCATAATGATTAATCTTCCAGTAAAGAGTAGCGCTCTATTGAGCCGTCCGGCATCCGTAGGATGATCGTTGACGGGTCGTTTTCATCTACATCCAAGCCAATTCCAATAGACACAGAAGCATCACCACCCGAAGCAGGCTTTAGGGGGCCTTCGGGGCGTAGTGGAACAATGTTATTTGGCTTTTCTTTTGGCAAGCTTTCCGGCTTCCTTCAGTATGTCGCTCACTGCCTTTACATACTTAGGTCTAACATAATTCGCAGCAGGCCGCAAAAAAGGACGGGCCGCCATATTTTTTGTTCCAAACTCAAGAGCCGGTGCTTGTTCCAGCCTACTCCCAATCGTTGCTGAAAGGTTGGCCCTGTCTACCTTTAAAAAAATACTGCTCGCAAGGTCGCCTGTGTCGGAGTTGGGAGCGTCGCCCGGCGCGGACGCCGTATGCTGCCGCCGTGGTTCATATTTCTCATATGTTTCGCCGCCGCCGCTATTCGTTTGAATAGATTTTTTAGTAAAGCCTTCTGCAACCAAGCCAATGCTAGCGGTCCCGCCCTCTAGTTTTTTGCGTGTGTCAGCGGCCAGCGATTTAAAAAACCTTTGTGCACGGCCTGAATTAACCTTTACATCAAGAGACATTGGCAAGCTTTTCCTTACACCAAAACACTATTTCTCGGTTTTTTTCGTCGGGGTTTTCTCGGCTAATAATCGTGAAAACGCGCCCGCCTTTGGTGATATGGTTAGCCCCATAATATTTTTCACTGTACCGCACTTTGAAAGTTACACTTACAGGAAATTCTAGCTTTTCGCCCCGCGCAACCGGTGCATGTTTTTTAGTAACCATTGACGCCCAAGGCCGAGCGATTACGCTATTTTCAAAAGTCTTGCGACCGCCGGGGCCTTGGGTTTCCGTTTTCTTAACCAACGAAATTTTGTGATTGTAAGCCATTTACAGCCGAACCCGTTTATAGCGTTGAATTGTTGCACTGGCGGCTTTTGGTATTGCGTTGCCGTGCTCACCGGCGCGGTTGTCGTACCAATCATTTATAATGAC
>JAESQS010000275.1 GCA_016765035.1 Kordiimonadaceae bacterium
CCCAAGATAGAGAGCAAACATTCACTGGCTTTGTATAATGGCTCATCATGACTGGGGGCGGCAGGTCGGCCACTGCGATAACTCTAGCCGCAGGATTGCTGCTCATGTCTTCCTTCGGCCGGGCCCACAAGCTCAACATCCGGTCCTTAGTGCCGGAAAGAGGGATGCCGCCGCCTGTCCAGTGGATATCAAAGTTTTTTAAAAAACCAGGCAAAAAGGGGACGCCTTCTTTGAGCAGAGGCACTGTGTCTCGCGCAGCCGGGTTAAAAGCCGCATTGCTGGGCGCTGCGATACCTTTTCTGTCGACGCCAAAGGCCGCAGAAGTATGAGCCAAAATTGAGCCATCTAGCACAACATCACACACAGCCTGCGTTACGGACTTTCCCGCACGTAATATAGTAGGCTCAATTGTCACGCGCTCAGACGGTACTAGCCCAACAAAATTAACCAATAAAGACCGAATTTGTTTTTGCTCAGGCATAATCTTTGACATGCCCGCCACAGCAAGAGAGGCTACCAAACCGCCATAAGCCGCCCGGCCATTCAACCACTCACTGCCTATTTTTACTGTCATATTTTCACTATTATGAAGGGCTTCCAGCATATTAGTTAAGGTTACTTGAGACACTATTTTACCTACTTTTCTGATACTGACTTTTGATTGTTCAACAGGGTATATTTCATAAACCCTATATAATCTGGGGCTTTTGGTCCGGTCTTCAAGGTTGAAAGGGGCATGGGTCCTTTGAAAATACCCCTTTCCTCTTCGGCGCTGAACAGCTATTGGCACTCAATAACGTGCGCCCTGAATAATCCATCCTTTTTTTTGCCACAAGGGCGACTATACTAGGGCCAATTAAAATAACGGAGGCATCATGGCTAATTTTATTCATAGTGGCGATTTACCAGACGGTTTGGATTTCGGCGCATCTGTTGCGGTGGATAGCGAAACCATGGGCCTAAACCCCCATAGGGACAGGCTGTGCCTTGTGCAGCTTTCTGACGGCAACGGCGATGCCCATATGGTGAAGTTTAAACAAGGCTGTTATGACGCGCCCAACCTTAAGGCTTTGATGACCAACCCGGATGTTTTGAAAATTTTTCATTTCGCCCGCTTTGATGTTGCTGTCATGAAAAAATACCTTGGTATTGATACTGCCCCGCTTTATTGCACCAAAATTGTCTCTAAACTGGTGCGCACCTACACAGACCGCCATGGGTTGAAAGACCTGTGCCGCGAACTTGGCGGTGTTACACTGGATAAACAGCAGCAATCCAGTGATTGGGGCGCTGACGAGATAAGCGATGCGCAACAGAATTATGCGGCATCAGATGTATTGTATTTGCACCGGATTAAAGCAAAGCTGGACATCATGCTTGCCCGTGAAGGCCGCACCTCTTTGGCTGAGGCCGCTTTTCAATTCTTGCCTGTGCGGGCAGATATGGATTTAGCCGGGTTTTATGAAATGGATATTTTTTCACATTAAGCCCCCGCAGAAAGCAAAGGCCGCAAACGCTGATATGACCCTTCTCAAACCACAAACACCTGCTTTTTCAAAAGTGCTGGCTAGATGAACTCTACCCGCAACACGGCAAACCCCGTGCGTCCGCCGCTTTATGGCACTTGGGATAAATTTATCAAAGCAATGCAAATTACCCTGCCTATCGCTGCGGTGATTTTGGGCACGGTAACGATGCTATGGCCCTTTCTAAACGATAATGAAGTAAGTTTTACGCTTTCAACGGATGATGTAGCAGAAGGCAATAGCAGTGTTCGCATGACCAACATGCGCTATGTGGGCACAGATGCAGTTTACCGGCTTTTTGAAGTTGAGGCAGCCTCAGGCTTTCAAGACCACCCCAGCGCCCAGCGCATCAAGCTGTCTGACATTAGAGCTAGTATGAAGCTGGATGAAGCAGGCCCTGCCACGGTGGTTGCCCGCACAGGCGTTTACCGCACCAAAGAAAGCATCCTATCCTTGCTAGGTGGTGTTGAGCTGAAAACCGGCAATGGCTATATAATATCTATGGCTGGCGCTGAAATTGACCTTAAGAATCATCTTGTTAACGGACAGGGGACAGTAAAAGGGACTGCCGAACTGGGCACACTTGAAGCCAGCAAATTTGCAATAATTGTAGATGAAGAAGAGGCAATCTTTGATGGCGGTGTGCATCTCCACATTATCCCCAAGAGGCCCAAATAAACAACTAAGTGATACTAAATAGCCAGCAGGAAAGAGCCTGATGGTGGGCAATAACAAGTATAATACACAGAATAGCTGGTGGTTTTTTTGCACTGATGTTAGAGACTTACCTATGAAATCAATTAAGACATTGTTCGCTGTAAGCCTTTTTGCGCTTGGGCATGCCTTTAGCGTAAACGCCCAATCTGTATTGAAAGGCCATGACACCTATCAGCCTATTGATATTAATGCTGAGCGCCTTGAAATGAAACAAAAGCAGGGGCGCGCCATCTTTAAAGGGGCTGTGAAAGTGAAACAGGGCAAAATGACCCTGTCTGCGGAAACGCTTACTGTGTTTTATGACATTGAAGGCGACGGCAAAAAACCCTCCATCTCCCGGCTAGATGCACAAGGCCAGGTCAGTATCGTTTCGGAAACGGAATCACTTTCAGGAGATTGGGGTGTTTATGATGTGGAGCGCCGCCTGATTACTATTGGGGGGAATGTCACATTTCAACAAGGCGACAGCAAATTGCAGGGGCGGCGGCTGGAATTTGATTTGATTTCTGGGGTTGCCAAGCTGGACGGCGAAGAAGGCACGACAAATGATCGGGTTAAAGGCAGCTTTGCTGTCCCTGAGCAGCAGTAAGTCCTTCAAAAATAAATAAAATATTCACGTACAAACACAACTGGCTGTTATTGCTTTTTGTGCCACTGGCCGCTTTAAAAAAGAAAAAATACGCTGAAAAGAACTCTTTTTTTCTAGAATCACACGCATATTCATGATTTATTGACATTAGACATGCATAAAATGAGCCAATTGCCATTTAATGTAGGAAACTCGATATAGCGTTTAGTGTTTGCAGGATCATTTATGAGTAACAACAGCAATGCTGATTCAAAACTGGACAGAGCTGGGCTGGCGATTTGCGGAATTGCCAAATCCTATAATGGTCGTCCTGTACTGCGAGACGTTTCCCTAACCCTAAAACGCGGTGAGGTTGTGGGTTTGCTTGGGCCTAATGGGGCCGGGAAGACAACCTGCTTCTATAGTATCACCGGCCTTATTGCGCCAGACCATGGCCGCATAGAACTGGACGGCGAAAATATTACACATTTGCCTATGTACCGAAGGGCCAGATTAGGCATTGGATACCTGCCGCAGGAAACGTCGATTTTTCGGGGCATGACTGTCTCTGAAAATATTCAGGCTGTGCTTGAGGTAGTTGAGCCAGACAGGGAAGCCCGCGCAGAAAAACTGCATAGTCTGCTGGATGAATTTTCCATAACACGCCTGAAAGATACACCTGCCCTCGCTTTATCCGGCGGAGAACGCAGGCGCTGCGAAATTGCGCGCGCACTGGCAAGCCAGCCAGATTTTATCCTTTTAGACGAGCCTTTTGCAGGCATTGACCCTATTGCCATTTCCGATATTCGTGATTTAACCTACCATTTGAAGGATCGCGGCATTGGTGTGTTGATCACGGACCATAACGTGCGGGAAACCCTTGATATTATTGACCGCGCCTCCATCATTTATGATGGGCACGTATTATTTGAAGGTACGCCGGAAGCTGTGCTTGAAGATGAAGATGTCCGCCGGGTTTATCTCGGCAAAAGCTTTAAGCTTTAGGGGCGCAGCATGGCACTTACCCCAAGGTTAGACTTACGACAAAGCCAGCAATTGGTTATGACGCCACAATTGCAGCAAGCCATCAAGCTTTTGCAACTGTCGAACCTTGAACTTACAGACTATGTCTCGGAAGAAATTGAGAAAAACCCCCTTCTGGATACCGCAGAACCCGCTGATGCTGCGCAAGAGCCTGAAGGCGGCGAACAGGGCGGCACCGCAACCGATGATACATTGCGCGAAGGCGGTACGGATGCCGAAGCCGGCGACGGCATTGTCGCCGCAGATGCTGGCCTAGAAAGCGCGCTTGATACCAATAGCACCGCTGATTCTGCACTTGATACCAACCTTGATACCAATATCTATAATAATGATGCTGTCGCTGACCGCCCTGAAATGGGCGCATCAGGCTCTAGCAGTTTAAATTATGACGGATCCGGAACGATTAAGGGTGGCAGAGGCATTCAGGATGATCGCGGTCTTGATCAAACCTTGGAGAGCGAAGAAGGCCTGCATGATTACCTGATGCGGCAGATGACTGTCTTATTCGCAAGCCCAGCTGACCGCCTCATCGCTACGCATTTGATAGATCTGGTAGATGAAGCTGGATATATTAATAGCCAAATGATGCTTGATACTGCCGACAGGCTGGGCGTTGATGAAAGCTATGTAGAAAACACGCTTCTGACGCTCCAGTCACTGGAACCCTCTGGTGTTTTTGCCCGCTCGCTGTCTGAATGCCTAGCCATCCAACTAAAAGAATTAGACCGTTTTGACCCTGCTATGCAGGCTCTTGTAGAAAACCTCGACTTGCTGGCCCAGCGCGATATTGCCTCTATCAAACGCATTTGCGGCGTTGACCAAGAAGACATTACTGAGATGGTCAACGAGATCCGCGCGCTAAACCCCAAACCCGGCCTAGCCTACGGCGCAGAAGACGTACAGCCCGTTGTGCCAGATATTTTCATTAAGAAAAGCCGCGCGGGCACGTGGGTAGTGGAGCTAAACAGCGACACGCTACCGCGTGTTTTGGTAAACTCCCAATATGTAACTGAGCTTCGTGAAGTGGATAGCTCAAAAGAAGCAAAAACTTTTGTGTCCGACTGTCTGGCCAATGCCAACTGGCTTGTGAAGGCGCTAGACCAAAGGGCCCGCACCATTTTAAAAGTTTCGACAGCACTTGTGAAAGCCCAAGGCATGTTTTTTGAACATGGTGTCCGCTTCCTCAAGCCCTTAACACTTAAAGATATTGCCGACGAAATAGACATGCACGAATCCACAGTTTCGCGGGTTACCAACAATAAATTCATGTCATGCCCGCGTGGCGTTTTTGAACTGAAATATTTTTTTACATCTGCAATTTCTGCCGCAGACGGCGGCGACGCCCATTCGGCAGAATCGGTTAAATACCGCTTGAACGAACTTATTGATGCAGAAGAACCCAAGAAAATACTTTCAGACGACAAACTCGTAGCCCTTCTGAAGGGTGAAGGGATCGACATTGCGCGGCGTACTGTCGCTAAATATCGCGAGGCGCTTAGAATACCATCCTCAGTCCAACGCCGGCGCCAAAAAAACATGTCGCTATGAGTCGCACCTCAGCGCCCGCTTATAAGCTGCCCTCCAAAAAAATTAAATTTCTATTATAATCAATTAGTTGCATAAGAATTTTAGTATTTAACCCTTTTTAACACAGATTCTATGCTAGTCTTCGCTTAACAGCTGCAATGGCTGTTCGCACAGCAGCAGATAAAGGGGGATCTATCTGCACAAATGCTGGTCACCGAACCGCAACGGTTCGTAGTTTGGTAAATAGCAATCACCCCGATTGCTGAGAAAGGAAGATTGGCCCTTATGAAAATCAATGTAACCGGACGGAAAATGAACGTTGGCGAGGCCTTAACAACACATGTTGATAGTCGCCTAACAGTAATAGCAGACAAATATTTCAGCCGCACCATTGATGCATCAGTTACATTCGCAACAGAAGGCCACGCATTCCGGTCGGATGTATCGTTTCATGCAAGCCAGGGCGTTAACCTCCAAAGCCGAGGTGAAGCCGATGACCCATACGCTGCCTTTGAAATGGCTGCAGAAAAAGTAGAAAAACAGTTGCGTCGCTACAAGCGACGGCTTAAGAACCACCACAAACCGCCTCGGCGCGATATTGAACTCGACCTGGCAAGTCTTGATGTCGCACCTGATGGTGAAGAAAGTGATGAAGCACTGGGTGGTGCACCGGACGACCAAGCCATCATTATTGCCGAGGGCAGGACGGAGATCCCCAACATCAGCGTTGGAGATGCTGCGACATTGATGGGTATGGCTGATGCAAATGCATTTATGTTCAGGAACACCAAAAGCGATAACCTTGAAGTTGTTTATCGCCGCCCAGACGGAAATATTGGTTGGATCAGTCCAGCTACAGCCACTAACTAACTAAAAACAGCAATGTTTATAGATAGTTAATAGGCATTATTGCCGGGCCTTGGGGAGCAACCATAAGGCCCGGTAGAAAGATTTATTGAGTTATGAATATCGGTGATCTCTTGTCAGCAGATAGTATTCTTGCTGACTTTAAGGCATCCAGTAAAAAACAGGCAATTCAGGCTTTGTCGCGACGTATTGCGACACAGCTTGGTCTGGATGACCGCGAAATTTTCGCAAAACTTTTGGACCGTGAACGCCTTGGAAGTACAGGCGTTGGCAAAGGTGTTGCCATTCCGCACGCGCGCGTTGAGGGCCTAGACCGAATCATCGGTCTTTTTGCCAAGCTGTCAAATCCCATAGATTTCGATTCGGTGGACGACCGCCCGGTGGATTTGGTCTTTATGTTGCTGGCCCCAGAAGAAGCAGGTGCCGACCACCTGAAAGCACTTGCCAGTGTTTCACGCCTGTTGCGGGATGATGGCACTTGTAAAAAGCTGCGCCTTACACCTGACAGTAGCGCGCTTTACGCCATGCTGGCTGCTGCTTAATATTGAGGCTTGATAAAGCTTGAAACAAGAGCTTTGTAGCAAGGGCTTATCAGCCCTTGTTCTGCTCCTGGCGCTAGAGTATTTTGTGAATAGGTTCATGCATATCCTGAGTTTCTAAAATAGTTAGAACATTCTTCAGGTTGGAACTGGTCAATCAAGGTGCCTATCCGTTTCCAGGTGGCTCTTTTTGTGCGCTCTTCG
>JAESQS010000030.1 GCA_016765035.1 Kordiimonadaceae bacterium
CTTCTGAATGTGGCCCCACCAGAAACGCTGGCTGGCCTTGCTGACTATTTCTCCCCGACCACAGCGTCTGTTTCAGGCCGCAGTGGACAAGATGCCATTAACCCAACAACGTCTGATAGCTCTGGCCTGAACCCCACACCAGTTGTGGCGATCAGTAATCCGGGGCCGCCACAGTCAGGCCCGACATCAGGCGATAGTGCTGGCGCTGACAATGAAGGCGGCGGTGACCCAAACTCAGTTGATTTGGAAACCATTGCCCAACGTATCCGCGACCAAGAAGATTTGGCCTTTGAGCAGATGCAGGAACAGCTTCGCCTCGCCATCCAGGAATCACCAACTCTTTCAGAAATGAAAGACCAGTTGATTATGGAAATTACCGAAGACGGTATGAAAATTCAAATAATTGATAAAGACCGCCGCGCCATGTTCCGCAAGGGGTCTGATGACCTCTATAATTATGCGATCCGCATGATCAGTGAAATTGGCGAAAGTGTGCAAAACCTGCCCAACCGTGTGACGATACAAGGCCACACCGACGGTGGCAATTACACCGGCGAAGACGGCAAAACCAACTGGGAACTGAGTGCAAACCGAGCGAACGCTGCCCGGCGGGTTTTGGATAAATCTGGCGTGTCGCAAGACCGGATTTTTGAAGTGGTTGGCAAGGCCGGGACTGATCCGCTCTACCCTGACCAGCCGACTAAAACTGAAAATCGCCGCATTACTATTTTGATTTTGCGGGAAGCCCCTGTTGTACCACCAGGCTTCTAGATCGTATCAGACCAGAAAGCTTTCACATTAAAAACTATCGACTTGGGCCTATAAATTTCATCTTCATTATAGGCTTTATGCTTGTTCCCTAAACTTGCAGATTGTAAAAGCGTTTATACACAGAGGTAAAGTAGCTGGCACCAAAAGGGTGCCAAGCAAAAAGCCTCTGCAATATTGAAACCATTTGGGACGATCGTTTAGAATATGGAATTGGTAGAACCTACCCTTCAAATGTGGATAACCTTTGCGATCGTCATTGGGGCGATCGTCGCCTATGCCTACGATCGAATTCCGCTCGAAATTTCCAGTATTTCAACTGTTGCCATCCTGTTATTCGTTTTCGAAGTCATGCCGCTGTTAAGCGACACTGGCGAAAACATGCTCACAACAAAAGACTTGCTTCAAGGGTTTGCAGACCCGGCGCTGATCACCATTATGGCTTTACTGGTGGTAGGGCAAGGATTGGTGCAAACCGGGGCTTTGAATGGCCCTGCCCGCCTGATCGTGGCCTTCGGTAAAACATCGCCTAAATTGGTCATTATTGTTTGCTTAGTGCTCGTGATGTTTGTTTCTGCCATTATGAACAACACACCTGTTGTCGTGATCTTCATTCCTATTCTGGCCGCTGTTGCCGACAAGCTTGGCAAACAATCCGCCGTGGTGATGATGCCGCTTAGTTTTGCAGCCATCCTTGGTGGTAACATGACCAAGATCGGCTCCAGCACCAACTTGCTAGCCGTTGGAGCCTATGAAAAAGCCGGTGGCGGCACCGTTGATTTTTTCGATTTTACAGTACCCGGTGCCGTGCTCGCAATTGTCGGGTTGCTGTATGTCACGCTTGTTATGCCGCACCTTCTGTCTGACAGAAAAGGCATGGCCAACCGCCTTGCCAGCCAAAGTGGCAAACAGTTTTTGTTCCAGATGGAACTTGGCGCTGACAATAAACTGGTGGGGAAACAGGCTATCGCGGGCATGTTCCCTGACTTGAAAGATGTCACTGTTCGCATGATCCAGCGCGGGCATGAAAAACTCCTGCCACCTTATGATGATATTACCCTGCAATATGGCGACATTGTCATGGTGGCCGCAACCCGCGGCGTGATGACTGAGCTGTTAAATGCGTCACCCGACCTTGTTACAAGCGCTGAAGGCGAAGATGAAACAAGCGAAAGCTACGGCGAACGCAGAGTGATTGCAGAAACTGTTATTGCCCCCGCGTCCCGTATGGATGGCCGCACATTAGCACAAACCGGTTTTCGTGCAGATACGGGGTGTATCGTACTGGGGGTACAGCGCCGCAGCCGCATGATACGGGCATCGCTGTCCGCCTTACGGCTGGAAGCTGGGGATGTATTGCTGCTAATGGGCAGCCGCACCAACATGCTGGCGTTGCGCGACAACCGCGATGTTATGCTTATGGAATCGTCTGCGACCGACGTGCCCATGAAAGAATTTGCCGTTCGTGCCCTTATGGTTTTTGCTGGCATTGTATTTACCGCAGCCCTTGAAATTCTCCCCATTGTGGTTTCTGCTGTAATGGGTGCCACGCTGATGATGGGGCTGCGCTGTCTGAACGTGCGGCAAGCGGGCCGAGCCATCGACAGGCGTGTCTTCACAATTGTTGGTGCAGCGCTGGCCCTTGGTGCCGCAATGCAAAGCACTGGCGGCGCAAGCTGGATAGCTCATAGCGTCATTGAACTGCTGTCAGATGCCCCTGTGTGGGTTTTACTGTCAAGCTTCTTCCTGCTGGTGGCACTTTTAACCAATGTACTTTCCAACAATGCAACAGCCGTGCTGTTTACGCCCATTGCTGTTTCTCTTGCTGCCGAATTACAAATGGACTCAATGCCCTTTCTGCTTGCTGTTATCTTTGGTGCCAATTGCAGCTTTGCCACGCCCATGAGCTATCAAACCAATTTGCTTGTGATGGCACCCGGTCATTACAGCTTTTGGGATTTTATGCGGGTGGGTACACCCTTAATATTTATCATGTGGTTAACCTTTACTATATTCGTTCCGTGGTACTATGGTTTGTTGTAAGTTTAGAAGAGAACAAAAATGACTGATCAGGGGCTACAGTTTCCGAAGTTTTATGTGACAGCCCCGTCGCCTTGTCCCTACATAAAAGACAAAACTGAGCGTAAAGTTTTTACTGAATTGACAGGGCCTGATGCGCCAGCTCTCAATGAAGCGCTTGGGCGCGTGGGCTTTCGCCGAAGCCAATCTGTTGTGTATAGGCCCGCGTGCGAAAATTGCTCTGCCTGCATTTCCGTGCGGGTACGGGCAAATGATTTTACACTCTCAAAATCACAGCGCCGAATTGTCAAAACCAACAACGACCTGATCGCACAAGTTTGCCCGCCCAAAGTTACTGACGAGCAATATGCCCTGCTGAAAACCTATTTGAATACACGCCACCACGGTGGCTCCATGGCCGACATGTCCCTCGATGAATATAGAGAAATGGTGGAAGCAAGCCCTGTTACGACCATTTTGGTAGAATACCGCCGTGTGATTGACAATATGCTTATGGCTGTTGCTTTAACTGATGAGTTAACCGACGGCCTTTCCATGATTTATAGCTATTATTACACCAGTAAAAACAACCGCAGCCTCGGCACCTATATTATTCTGGACCATATTACACGGGCAGCCCTCGCCGCACGGCCTTATGTCTATTTAGGCTACTGGGTGGAAGACAGCCCAAAAATGAATTACAAAGGCAAATTCACGCCTCTTGAAAAGCTTGGCCCCGGCGGGTGGCAAGAAAGCTAACGTCCCAACACTATAATTCACTCCCAGATCACAAAATACAGCCAGAGCCCTTGCTAGAAAGCAGTTGCTGCTTATACTGTGCGCCAGCGAATCAAGATATTTGTACGGCATCAAGGGAATAGAGCGTGGCAGACAAAGTAAGCACGAATAAAAATCAGCAAAATATAGCCTCCTCTATGTCTAGACGCACACTGATACGAGGCGCCTCCCTTGCGGGAGCTGCGGCGCTTGTCGCTGCGTGCGATAGCAACGCTGGCGACCAAGCAAAGTCAGGCCCGGCCATAGCCGGTAAAAAGCGTAAACTCAAAATGGTCACAAGCTGGCCGAAAAACTTTCCCGGCATGGGCACGGGAGCCGAGCGCCTTGCAAAACGCATCGAAGCGCTTTCTGATGCCGCATTCACGTTAAAGTTTATGCTGCCGGAGAACTTGTCGGCGCGCTGGAAGGTTTTGATGCTGTCAGCCAAGGCAAAGCAGACATGTATCATGGGGCTGAGTATTATTGGCAGGGGAAATCACCGGCTTTCAACTTTTTTGCCACTGTTCCCATGGGCTTAACTGCTAGCGAGATGAATGCCTGGATACGGTTTGGTGGCGGGCAAGAGCTTTGGGATGAGCTATCTGGAAACTTCAACATAAAGCCCTTTCTTGCAGGCAACACTGGCACACAAATGGGTGGCTGGTTTAATAAAGACATCAATAGCGTCGAAGATTTTCAAGGCCTGCGCATTCGTATGCCCGGCCTTGGCGGTGAAGTGATGAGGCGCATGGGCGCAACGCCTGTTACCAAGCAAGGCGGTGAAATTTTTCAGGCCTTAAGCCAAGGCAACATCGACGCCACAGAATGGGTAGGCCCCTGGAATGACCTTGCCTTTGGCTTTTATACCATTGTCAAAAAATACTATTACCCCGGCATCCATGAACCCGGCACCGCCTTGGGCATGGGCATGAACAAAGACCTGTGGGAAGACTTGTCTGCTGTAGACAAGGCCATCATTGAGAATGCAACAGCGGCTGAAAATGACATAATGCTGGCAGATTTTAATGCCAACAATGGTCGTGCGCTCGATACATTAATCAATGAGCATCAAGTTGAATTGCTCCGCTTTAGCGATGATATCTTGGCAAAGCTTGCAGAAGTTTCAGCCGAAGTGCTGCTGGATGCTGCAAATAATGACCCTTTCACCAAAAAGGTATTTGATAGCTTTAGTGCAGCCCGAAAATCCAGTATGCGGTGGAGCAGTATTTCAGAGCAAGCTTTCATGCACGCCCGCAGCCTAGCAAACAAGTAATACTCCTATGCTGAACCGTGTACCTGTTTCGTTGGACAAGATTTTAGACGCCAGTGGTAAAGTCCTTTTGGTTTTACCGCTTGTTCTTATTCTTGTGCAGTTTTCTATCGTATTAATGGTCTATGTTTTCCGCTCTGGCTCAATCCAGCTTCAGGAAAGCCTGCAATATATTAATGCTATCATGTTTCTAGCTGGGGCGGGGTACACTGCACTGGCAGACGGGCATGTTCGCGTTGATTTATTCTACAGTAAATTCACCGAAAAACAGAAAGCCCGCGTAAACTTCTTTGGCACGCTTTTGTTGCTGCTCCCTTTCCTAATTCTCTTCTTCCTTACTGCGCTACCCTATGCGCTGGAAAGCTGGGCCATACTTGAAGCCAGTGTTGAGACAAGCGGCTTACCCTTTGTTTATATTCTTAAGACGACGCTGCTTCTGTTCCCGTTAACGTTGGCTTTCCATGTCGTCTCGACCTTAATTCGCACCTTTCAGATAATGAGAACGGCCTAAACCCATGGACATGTCAATTATCCTTATAATCAGCATGTTTGTCGTGCTTGTTGGCCTTTTGATGACCGGCTTTCCTGTTGCTTTTACGCTGGGCGGCGTGGGGCTGCTGTTTGGCTTAATAGGCAATGCACTTGGGGTATTGGACCTTACATTCCTTGAAATTCTACCAAACCGCCTGTTTGGTAATGTTATCCGAAACGAGCTTTTGTTTGCTGTGCCCCTCTTTGTTGCCATGGGTGTCATTCTCGAAAGATCCAATGTAGCAGAAGACCTACTTGAAAGTATGGGCAAGCTGTTTGGCTCGCTGCCCGGCGGCCTAGGCATTTCGGTTACGATTGTGGGGGCCTTGCTTGCGGCCTCAACTGGCATTGTGGGGGCAACTGTTGTCACCATGGGCTTGCTGGCGCTGCCCACTATGATGCGGCGCGGCTATGATGTATCGCTGGCAACGGGTTCAATCGCAGCGGCAGGCACGCTGGGGCAGATTATCCCACCGTCCATCGTCCTTATTTTACTGGCCGATGTGATGTCGACAGCATGGCAACAAGCACAGCTTAGCAATGGGTCTTTTTCCCCTACTCCCATGAGCGCAGGTGAATTATTCGCAGGCGCACTAATACCCGGCCTTGCACTGGTAGGCATGTATATCCTGTACCAAATCAGCGTTGCTTTCTTCCATCCAGAGCGCAGCCCTGCCATCCCTCCTGAGGATGGCGACGTGCTTGATCGCCGGTTTTACGGCAAGCTTTTACTGGCGTTGTTCCCCCCACTCACGCTTATCATCGCGGTTTTAGGGTCTATCCTGACAGGCATTGCAACCCCAACAGAAGCTGCATCTGTTGGCGCAGTTGGTGCAATATTATTGGGGGCAGCCCGACAAAACCCGCAAAACAGAAAATATGTTCTGGTAACGCTGGCGGTTCTTGGTGCCCTGTTAGCCACTGCAAATTATGCAGATTTACGCATGGCCCGCGAAAATGTGCCTACTTTTGATCAAGTCGCCTATTATAGCGCAATATTTCTTACTGTTATTTTCACGGTCGGGCTTTGCAAAGCACTATGGAATACTTATAAAACTGGCGTATTAACCGAAGCTATGCGGTCTACTGTTCGTATTTCCACTATGATTTATGCCATTTTAATTGGTGCCAGCCTGTTTTCACTTATTTTTAGGGGCTTTGGTGGCGATGATATGATCGCAGGCCTACTGCACGGCTTACCCGGCGGGCAATTTACAGCCATACTTCTTGTCATGCTGCTCATGTTTGTGCTGGGTTTCTTCCTTGATTTCATTGAAATAACCTTTGTGGTGGTGCCTGTTGTTGCGCCTGCGTTATTAGCAATGGAAGGCACTTATGGCCCTATTTGGCTGGGTGTTTTAATGGCGATGAACTTACAAACCAGTTTTCTAACGCCGCCTTTTGGCTTTGCGCTTTTTTACCTGCGCGGTGTGGTACCTGAAACTGTACCTACCAGTGCAATTTACAAAGGTGTTCTGCCGTTTGTGCTTATCCAGATCATTGCCCTTGGCATGATTGCCTTATTCCCAAAAATAGTCACATGGCTACCAGCGATCATTTTTGGCTAGAGCGTCTTCCTTTAAATTAGTTACATATGCGCCCACGCCCCCTACAAAACAATCTACAGCCTTGATCACAAGAGCTTTATTTGAACGGGAAGCACCTCTTTGCTACATGCTTTTATATGAAAATATCACTTAAAAAAACATGGGCCAGCGTTGGTACTTCAGGGCTGATAATTGCTGTTCTTTGGGGCAACCTCATTTATATGAATTTACGCTCTGATGACACCCTCCTTGAAGGGTGGCAAGACTATGAAGCGGCCCGTTTTGAAGAGCTTATGGCTACAGGGGAACCTATACTAGTTGAAGTATATGCCTCATGGTGCCCAACATGCTTGTTGCAGCACAAAGCCTTTGAAACGCTTGTTGAACAAGGCAATGCCCCACGTATCCATGCCATACGTGTTGATTATGAAGAAGACACGGACTTCACCCAAAAGCACCAGCTATTGGGGACAGGTATGTTGTTGATCTTTGAAAATGGTAAAGAAAAAACACGCGCTGCCGGCCTTATAACAGCAGAAAAAATTGCTGGGTTTTTAAGCGACTATTAAATCAGATATATTTTATACCCTGTCACCACACACAAAGAACATCCCTCACCCTCCTGACAGGTTTTGTCACTAGTATGTGGCATATGGAGTGTCGTTGAATTACTTTTAAGGGATAGAATAATGATTGGATATACGACTGTCGGCACAAATGACCTTGCAAAAAGCGCGTCATTTTACGACACAGTTTTTGCAGTACTTGGAGCCAAGCGAGTGATGGACTTTGGTGAATTTATTGTCTGGAGTATTAAGAAGGAAGACCCCGGATTTTCCATTACCAAGCCTTTCAACAAGGAAGCTGCAACGGTAGGTAATGGCAACATGATCGCCCTTTCCGCACCAGACCGTGCAACCGTTGATAAGCTATATGAAACGGCTCTTGCCGCTGGAGGCACCTGCGAAGGCAAGCCGGGTATTCGCGGTGACGACGGCAGTGGTTTTTATGCTGCTTACTTCAGAGACCTTGATGGCAACAAATTGAATGTTTTTAATGTATCTTCTGCGGACTAACACCGCCATATGATACTTCTTTAAAGGCGCTTTACAGC
>JAESQS010000031.1 GCA_016765035.1 Kordiimonadaceae bacterium
AGTTTCTTTGCCGTGCAAATCCGCTAGTTCTTGCTCAAGCAACACATGATAATGGTTGGTACCGGAAATATTCCGTGTACCGCCAGCGCCAGCGCCAGTTTCATCCAGTGCTGAGTGCATTGCTTCGATTACTTTAGGGTGTTGCCCCATGCCCAGATAGTCATTAGAGCACCAAACGGTAATGCTGCGGGCATTATCCCCTGCATCATGGCGCAAGGCCCTTGGAAAATTCCCCCGCTCACGCGAAATATCAGCAAAAACCCTATAACGGCCTTCTGCTTTTATAACTTCAATCGCATCAGCGAAAATTTTTTCGTAATCCATGGTATCTACCTGTCAATTTCGACACTGTACAATAGGTGCACGCTACTTACAACATACACCCCCATCACGTCCAGCGTCGAAAATGTCGCAGGTACTTAAAGATTGCCTACCTTAGATTTGTTGAAACTTACCTTAAAGGCCAAAATGAATTTTATCTGACCAAAAGCGTTCAAGGTTGCGGAGATTTTTCCGCAGATTTTTCAACTCGTCATGGGCAATCAAGTCATCCTGCATCAATTCTTCAAGATGCTGCTGGTACAATTCGTCCATAAGCTTCCTTATTTCATACCCCTTATCGGTTAATGAAATACGAACAGCCCGACGATCATAGTCAGAACGCTCATGGCGCAAATAGCCCATTTCAACAAGTTTCTTCAGATTATAGGAAACATTAGAGCCTTGATAATAGCCTCGTGTTTTCAGCTCCCCAGCAGTCATTTCATTTTCGCCAATATTGTGTAAAAGCAAAGCCTGCACTGGGTTTAGGTCGTTTTTATCAAGGTGTTCTAGGTGGTTTTTAAGCACATCAAGGAGACGTCTGTGAAGGCGTTCTACCAGCGAAAGGATATCCAAAAATAGGAACCCCGGATCATTAAAATCATAGCCACTCATTTTACTTCTGCCTGTGTTGTAATTTCCGAAAATTACTCGAAAACTATATTGCCTGATCATTTAAATCGATTTTTCATCGAATCGTTGAGGCTACTTTCTCCGACAATCCCTAACTCTTTGTTAATGCTAAAATTGTAACAAAATTGTCCATAATTACGGTCTTATCGTGACAGCACATTTTCCATTCGTTAGGGTGCCCTAAAATGCATGAGGATTAAAATGTCAGCTTCATTCCCAAATACCCGTTTGCGCCGCCCCCGGTCCACTGATTGGTCTCGTCGTCTTGTTCGTGAAAACAGCTTGTCTGTAGACGATCTTATCTGGCCTATATTTATAAGGGAAGGTAACAATGAAAGGGAAGAAGTTAAATCAATGCCCGGCGTATTCCGGTTATCGATTGATCAAGCAATTATTGAAGTAAAAGAGGCTAAAAACCTTGGTATTCCTTGCATTGCTCTCTTTCCAAATACACCTTCAGGCCTTCGGTCTGAACGAGGTGATGAAGCCCTAAACATAGATAACCTTATCAATACCGCC
Organism: Kordiimonadaceae bacterium; assembly: GCA_016765035.1. Lineage (GTDB taxonomy): Bacteria > Pseudomonadota > Alphaproteobacteria > Sphingomonadales > Kordiimonadaceae > Kordiimonas. Next base: position 1,474 of record JAESQS010000031.1, read on the forward strand.
ATGCGGGCGATAAAAGATGCGGTTCCTGAGATTGGCCTGCTGGCTGATGTGGCACTAGACCCCTACACAAGCCACGGTCAAGATGGCATCCTTGATGGCGGTGTAATTCTGAATGACGAAACCGTTGGGGTGTTGGTACAGCAGGCTGTTTTGCAGGCTGATGCGGGTGCTGACATCATTGCCCCTTCTGATATGATGGATGGTCGCATAGGCGCAATCCGCGACGAATTAGACAAAGCAGGCCACGCTAATGTGCAAATTATGGCCTATAGCGCCAAATATGCCTCTGCCTTTTATGGCCCTTTCAGAGATGCTGTAGGCAGCACCGGCGTCCTGTCAGGCAATAAAAAAACCTATCAGATGGACCCGGCCAACAGGGCAGAGGCACTGCGTGAAGTTGAAATGGATATTAACGAAGGCGCAGATAGCGTGATGGTAAAGCCCGGGATGCCTTACCTAGATATTATCCGCGATGTGAAAGACAAGTTTGGTGTACCAACCTATGCGTACCAAGTGTCTGGCGAATACGCCATGCTGGTTGCGGCAGCGCAAAACGGCTGGCTTGAGCGCGACGCAGTGATTGCAGAAGCCCTGCTATCCTTCAAGCGTGCTGGGGCTGATGGCGTGCTAACCTATTTTGCCAAAGAAATAGCAACGAAACTAAACAAATAGAGCGTACCCGGTTTAATCAGCATCACCGGCCCATCCCCGCTTACTCTCTGGCCCAACCACCCACTAGGATATACTGTGGGGTGGTTGGGCCAGAGAGTAAGCGGGGATGGGCGAAAATAGACGGGTATGCTCTAGCCTTTACCCGGTAACGACTGAGGCGCTACTTGTCGTCAGGCACAGAAGTTTGTTCTTCGTCAGCTTTTGGCTCTTCTTCCGGCTGCGCAAATTCCACGACCATATATTGCAAGTTTCCTTTTGGGCTGTTTGTTTCCCAGCGCAGGCCCAATTCATGTGAATCATAATAAACTGGAAAAAATTTCCCACTGTCTTTCGCGGCCCGACAAGAGCGGCTAATTTTTTTAAGCGTGCCCTCATTCCATGCCCGAAAGCTCTGGTTTTTTAATAAGCTACCGTCTGCCCACATAATATCAGCCTTCTTGTTGCACTCTGCACCAAGGCCAATCCATGCCTTTTTTGAATGAAGGTCTGGAAAATTAAGCAGCAGAAAATAATGAATAGAGCTGGTTTTAATATGGGCCAGGCGTCCAGGTCGGCTTTTATAAACATAGCCACTTACCATTGCTTGGGCATGTTCCCATGTGTGGGGCGGCCTGCCATAAAACTCGAACATCTGGAAATAGCTGCCTGTTGTTTCTTCCTGCTTCACATCGCCAATTGGGCGTGCAATTGCAGTGCCTGTACTATCTACACCGGACTGAAACATCATTGCGGCAACAACTAAAAGTGCAGAAACAGACATGGAGGCTCCTTAAGTGAGTGACATACGCATTGATAGTAAAGCAAACCTTTGAGGCAAAAAGAAGAATTATCTGCACTGCTGTAGTATTGCCTTAACTCTGTTCTTGTTTTC
>JAESQS010000276.1 GCA_016765035.1 Kordiimonadaceae bacterium
ATCTTCATGGACACGCCCATTCCAGATTGTCCGTTTGCCTGACTTCCGAGTAAGGCCTTTGTATTTTTCAACGCCCATAGCCTCCAACCGTTTCGCCATATTCATCGCGTAGCAGTTGGTGCACCCAGCGGACATGATGGAACAACCGGCGACCGGATTCCAAGTAGCATCTGTCCATTCAATTTGTGTTTCGGCCATGTTGTTACTTATGTTGATTTCTGAAAGCTTAAGCCAGAGTCTAAATAGATGGGAACATTAAGGCAACAAATTTGACTGTTTGTAAATACCCATATTTCACCATTTAGATAGAATGAAAAAAGGTAAGAATTACGAGGGGCCGACTCCTGGCTATAATTGTGAAAGCCTTTCCTATTTCTGGTCGGCATTTTCCGGAAGGCTTTTTTTCACCTAACTTTTCTCTCTTCATTGATTGTCACCCTCTCAATCAGGGATCATGCCAAGGGCGTGTAAATAGACATCGCGCATGGCTTGTTCTTCTTCGCGTTCGGCGCTGTCTTTTTTGCGCAGGGAGACGATGGTGCGCATGAGCTTTGCATCAAAGCCCATGTCTTTTGCCTCTAGGTAAACCTCCTTAATGTCTTCAACGACTTCTGCCTTTTCGGCTTCCAAATGCTCGATGCGTTGGATAAAGGCGTGGAGGTGTTCTTTGGCAAGGGGGGCGTTTGTGGAAATGTCTGTCATGTGTCTATCCATAAGGGAGGGCAAATTGGGGCGCGCGGCATCTCACGTGCCCCACATATTCTTGACCCACTTGAGCCATTGGCCCAGAGCGCTTGTGCGTTTGCGGGTTTCGCCAAAAAGAGCGTGACGGCTGAAAATATGGGTGTCTCTTCCTGTCCACAAAGAGGGGCTCAACATAAGGCGGCTCCTATTTTAAAATCGATGGCAGATAATGCGCCTGCCACGCCGCACTCTCCTTTGGGCGCGCGCGTGCCTGGGTGAGGGGGCTTGGCATTGTTGATCTCTTCCCACCCAGCCAGATGATGTTTTACGGACGCGGGAACATAATGAGGGGGCAGGGGGTGGGCTTGCATGGACATCCAGTCCTTACAAAAATCTTGGGTTACATTATGCAGGGTGGCGTCTCCGTCGCCCTCGTTTACGCGGTGGTCAATGCGTTCAAGGTCTTTGTGGGAAACAAAGAGCACAGCGTCTTCGCGCCGATACATGCGCTCGGCTTTATCGGTGTGCAGCCAAACCTGAAATTCATCACCTTTGAGCGGGGCAGGCGCGGTCCATATGGTTGGGGCGTTTGGGAGGGGGGAAGCCTGTGTCATTGATCTCTCCTATCGGCTGGCGCGCCACTGGGCGGCGACTTGTTGGTCGTATGAGCCGTAGCGGCGGTCTTGGCGGTGGGCGTCGTCTCTTATTTGGGCGCAGGGCTCGCATAGGTCCTCTGATCCCAAAGCGTGGGGGGAACACGGGTGCTCGCCCTCGTTTGGGGGGGATGGGAGGGAAAAGAATTTCCCGCAGCTCTGGCACCCAAAGGCGTCGTCTTGGGAGGCCCAGCGCTTCACATCCTCCAAAAACACCACTCCGTCGGGATCGCTCGCGTCGTCGTTCCAGTACAAACAGGCCTGAGAAAGGGTTGAGTGAGTTGGGGGGATCTTCACGCGCGCTCCTGTGGCTTCCATTGGTGTATTCCTAAAAGGTACCTATAGTACCATTTCAAGTCAATCGAAATAGGTACGAAAAGTACCCTCTCCAATAATTGATGTAGATCTCTGGTTTTGGCGCGTGTTTTGGGGTGGGGTGGCTTTTGGGGCGCGGGTGGACAGAAATTTTAGGAAAAACTCTGGATTTAAGTGGCTTTGTCTAAGGGATCAGGGGAAACTGAAGCGGTTCTTTTAGGGGGGGGGATTTCATGAGACAGATTTTAGCGCGCGCAATTGTTGTTGGGGCTGTTGTGCTGGGGGTGGCTGCGTGCAGTGGGGGCGAGCCATCAAGTCAGCCTTCACACGAGGTTTCAAATCGTGTGGTCAGCCCGTCCAAATCGCAGACGCCTTCGACTGAAGAGCGGTACCGGGCATTGGCGGAGCTTGAGCTTAAAAAAGCTTTGTCGAGCAAATCCTCCACCCTGAATGAGGTGATCGTATTTGGCACCTGTGCGGGACGTTATGCGGCGCTGAGTGCTGAAGATAATGTGCCGGATAAGGCGGGCGTTGCGGCCTATATCAAGAACCTCATGGTGACCGGTACTTATTTTGCCACGGAATATGCCAAGCGGGACGGCTCATCCGACGTCAATCAAACCCTCCTTGCCCAAACGCTGGCGACCTTAGAGAAGACGAAATCTGATGCTTGGTCCTCTACTCGAGCCTCCTTAGCGCAGGGGCTATCCGGGAGGGATGCATTTGAATTGACGGTGCCCTGTAAAAAAAGAGTTTTTCTGATGGCGCAAGCTTTGTGCTTTAGCGACCCCACCCAATCCAACAGCTTTGAGTGTTTGAAGAACTAGAACCTTGTCTGGCGAGGGGGGCGTGAGCTTGCGTCGTGGGAAAGATTAGAGTGCCGTGATTTTTGATTTTGGGATGAGTGGCTTATGAAACAGATTTTTAAAATCGCTTGTGTTGTTGGCGTTGTTGCCTCTGCGGTAGGGGGGGCGGCAGCTCCAACGTGGGCCAGCCCGGCTGGCGCGCAAACGACGCTTCAAGTCGCCATGTCTTGGAACGGAGAGAGGCGCCTTGTGACTTTGACGGGAGAGAGCAAGGCGGAATTGGAGGCCATTGTCCGATTGCTGGCCCAAGGGGTTTCAACAAAAGAAGCCTCCGTTCTTGAGATGACTGAATTTGCTGAGTGTGCGGGTTTCTACACAGCGATTGGCGACAATGCGCAGGGGCGAAAGGGAAAAGAATCTGTGCAGGAGAACGCCTTGGGCATGGGTGCGGCCTATGAACTTGCCGCTTCCTATTTTGGCGCTCAGTACACTGAGGGGTATGAGGCTCAGGTGGCAAAAATCAAGGCGGATACTTTGACATACTACATCAGCGGGGTTGGCAATATTGTCACCAACGAAAAGGCGTTCGTGGCGAAGAATGAGCAGTGCTACGGGAAGTTTGATTTGCAAGCCGTGATCTCTCAACTTGTCCGAACTGTTGCGTCCCAATAGCAATTGGGCTTTTGGCCGTTGGCTTGAGTGATAAAAATTTGAAGGCGGTCCAGCCCGGAAGGCTGAGCTGGTCGGGACAAAACAATAATGATGTGTGATTTAGGGGATAGAAGTTTTATGAAACAGATTTTAGTACGGGCACTTGTTGCAGGTGTTGTTGTTGCCGGGGTAGCGGGGTGTGCGGCTCCCAAGAAATCAGGGCAGGGAACCAAGCCTGTTTCCCACCAGGCTTCTAGCGGGACGGGAAGCCAGCCTTCAAACCAGGCCAAGCCGTCAGCGAGTAAGCTTGTAAAACAAGAAAAGGCGCGGACAGAAGGCGAGCTTGAATTGGCAAGAGTTTTGTCGAGTAAGAAGGCGACCCGGCAGGAGTTGAGCGAGCTTGGCACATGTGCGGGCACTTTTACCGCACTGGCCAATTTTGAGAAAATAACCGGCACGCCCACAGGATTGAAGCCGACGACCTTATTCATCCAGTACCTTCTTGGAGGCAGTTTTTTGGCAACAAAATCTGCCAACGTGGCGGGTACGCCTAAACCAGACCCCGAAAAACTTAAGGTGGCGATGGAAATTCTACAAAAAACAATCGTCAGGGGCCAAGCGTCATATCAAGTTCTGCTTAAAGATACCAAAGGCAACCAAGTGGCCCTTACCGCCCAGGTTAAAACCTGTGCAGCAAAGGCCCCTATGTTGACCTATATCCTGAGCCAAATGAAACCAACACAATCTCAATGAATGGTTGAGTGAATGGCGCCCTTTGGACGTCGGCTCGTTTCAAGAGTGGCTAGAGGCGGGGTGAACTGATTTAAACCGCCGTGGTTTTTTGATTTAGGGGAAGTGATTTATGAGGCGGGTTTTTAGATGTGCAATTGTCGCTGCCGGTGTTTTGTTTTCGGTTAATGGGTATGGCGCGCAGGCGGCTGGCGATGCGTCAGTACGCTCAAAGGTAGATCCGGCGGAGATCCTGGCGACAGGGAAGGCCGATCTGGAAACAGTTTTGTTGAGTAGAAAGGTTGCCTATCAAGAGATTATCGGAATTGGTAAGTGCGGCGGGTTTTTTGCGGAGATGCACGAGGCGGAGAAAAAATCTCACCCAGCGGGAAAGTTGTCTAAAAGTCTTGCCCCTGGGTACGGTTTCGCCGGAATCTATCTTGTGGGGCAATACGCCAAGATTGAAAGTTCTGAGAAGATGGATGCCGCAATCCTTCTGACCGTATTTGAAGCTCTGCATAAGGCGCGTCTTGATGCAAAGGCGTCGGCGCATGTTCTGTTTGAAGATGCCGAAAGTAACAAAGAAAAGATTTCTATACAGACGAATTTGTGTGTGAGGGGATTTCCCATGGTGATGTATATTTTGAGCCAAAGGAAAAAACCTGATCAAAATAAATAGGCGAGTGAGGTTTCCCTTTCAGGGTGGCCGCCTTGTCGGGGGTCCCTGTGGAGGGAAGGGCTGGGTGGTCATGTTTGTGGATTTAGAAGATTTGAGGGTTTTATGAAACGAATTTTATCGTGTGCGATTATCGCTGCCAGCGTTGTGTTCTGGGTAAATGGGGCTGGCGATGCGTCAGCACGCTCAAAGGTGGATCCGAAGGAGGTTCTGGCGACAGGGAAGGCCGATCTGGAAAAAGTTTTGTTGAGCAGAGAGGCGACCTATCAGGAGATGATTGGGATCGGCAAGTGCGCTGGTCTTTTTGCGGCGGTGACCGAGGCGGCGAAAGAAAGGGAAGAATCTGGTGGAAAGAAAACTCCGAAACTATTCTCCGTGTACTTTCTTGCCGGGAGCTTTCTTGGGGCGGAGTACTCCAAGATTGGCAATTCCACAAAAGCAGATTTCGTAACCCTTCAGACAACACTTAAAACCCTGGAGGAGACAAGTGATGATGCAAAATTATCTGCACGCGTTCTGTTTGAAGATATCGAGAGTAATCAGCTAAAAATTAGGGCCCAGCTTAGCTCTTGTGTCAAAAAGGGACCTTTGCTGGCGTACGTTTGGAAGCAAATGAAAAGGAACGGGAGCGTCGCGAAATAAAGGGAGGAGTAGAGGCTTTGCCTTCCGGGTACCGGCCCTTGCCGGGGGCGTTGGGCTGAGAAGGCTTGATCGGGTGTACTTTTAGATTTGAAGAATTTGGGGGTTTTATGAAACGGATTTTAGGGTGGGCACTTGTTGCAGGTGTTGTTGTTGCTGGGGTGGCGGGGTGTGCGGCTCCCAAGAAATCAGGGCAGGCAGCTAAGCCTATCTCCCATTTGGCTTCTAGCGGGACGGGAAGCCAGCTTTCAAACCAGGCCAAGCCGTCAGCGAGTAAGCTTGTAAAACAAGAAAAGGCGCGGGCAGCAGGTAAGCTTGAATTGGCAAGAGTTTTGTCGAGCAAAGAAGCCCTCCATAATGAGATGGCCGAGCTTGGCACGTGTGCGGGCTTCTTTACGGCACTGGCTGATATGGAGAAAAGGACTGGCGTGACCACTGGGATGAAGCCGGGTGTTTTATTTGTCCAGTACATTATTGGCGGAAGTTATCTGGCGACGAAATATGCCAGCGTCGAGGACGCCGCCAATCCAGACGCCGAAAAAATCCGGGCATCGATGGCCGTTATTCAGAAAATGAACGACACAGCCAAAGCGACATATGTTGTCTTGTTAAAAAGCCCCAAAGACAACGCCGTGGCCCTTGCGTCACAGGTAAAAACATGTGGCACGAAATCCCCTTTGCTGACGTATGTCTGGAGTCAAATGAAGCCAGTAAAATCCAAATGAAGGGTTGAGTGAATGGCGCCCTTTGGGCGACGGCTCGTGTCACGAGTGGCTAGGGGCGGGGTGTGCAGGTTTAACCCGGCGTGGTTTTTGATTTAGGGGAAGTGACTTATGAAACGGTTTTTGGGATACGTGATTATCGCTGCCAGTTTTGTGTTCTGCGTAAATGGGTATGGGGTGCAGGCGGCGCAGGGGGCAGGTCAAACTTCAGGTCAGGTTGAGGCGGGGCAGCGCGCAAAGCG
>JAESQS010000277.1 GCA_016765035.1 Kordiimonadaceae bacterium
AGCCTGATCCGGCGCCACTTTAGAAATTTCGACAAGTGTCTTTTTTGCCCCGGCCAAATCGCCGCCGTCCATTTGCAAGTTCGCCAGCAACGTCAGACTTGTAAAGTCGTTGCTTGCATCCCCGTACATTGCGCGCAATTGTTCGGCTGCTTTTTCAAGGTCGCCGGTCATAAAGCGCGTCAACGCCAGTCGCGTTCCAAGCGATTCCAACAGTTCAGGGCTTGCATCATCAAAGTGTTCCGCTAGGTCTTTTGCTTTTGCGATATAGTCCAAGGCATTCAGCATTTCCCCCATAAAACCAGCGGCTGCGGCAGCCTGCATATAGGCTTCCATATCCCCCTTTGGGCCATTAATAAGTGGCTCTAATGTCACAAGCGCAGCGGCGGGTTGGCCGCGCCGGGTTTGGCTTTCAGCCAGCGCAAGCCGTGTTAATCTGTCTTCAGGAACAAGCCCAAGAAAGCGCTCCAAGTAAGGCTTAGCATTCGAAAATTTACCCAACCGAAAGGCCACATGGCCATATACGCGCGCTGCCGGCGGGAACTGCCGTGTTAAATCACCAATGCGCAGAAGCACTTCCTCTGCTTCTTTCATTTTCCCTTCCGTCGCTAAAATAAGCGCTGAATAATACCGGGCCATTGGGTCTTCAGGGGAAATTCCATACACAAAATCAAGGTATTCCTGTGCTTTTTCATGCATGTTTTTATCAATATAAATTCCCGCGAGTTCCAGATTTGCCAATATATGGGCGGGATGAAGCTCAATGGCTTTTTCAAGGTGTACAATGGCATCATCTGGCCGCAACAGGTACCGGGCTGCTGTGCCACGAACATAGCTCACAATTGGATCGTCTGTTACATACAGGGCAGCTCTGGAAGATAAATCCTCCGCTACTTTAAGATTACCAAGATTTAGCTCTAAAAGCGCTAATCCCAAATAGCCTTTGAAGTGCTCGGGCCGGTCTTCAATAGCAGCAGTGAAAAACTCCCGCGCTAAATCAACATCATTCAATTCACGGTGAATGTCCCCACGAAGCAAAAGCGCCTCATAAGAAGCGTCCCCTGTTAAAACTGTAGAGCCAATAGCATCTAATGCTTTTCGGAAATCCCGCTGCATCATAAAAGCGCGTACATACCGCAATGTCAGCTCGGCGTCTTCCGCGCCAAGACCTTTTGCTTTATCCAGTGCGACTTCTGCTGCAATGCCTTCATACTGAAGCAAGAACATGTCCGCATGAATCAAAAAATCATCTTTATCCGCGACTAACTTTTGCTCTTGTATGCGGATGACCTTGTTCAGTTTTTCAAAGTCCCCTGCATCAAAAAGAGCACGCACTGCTGCATTATCAAACGCAGTATAATCTACATAGGCTTCTTCTGAATTCTCGTCAGAACTACAGGCAGACAGGCCTAAACACACCAAAACGGCGACAATTCTATTAAGCGACATCAAGCTCCCCCCCACGCGATCACAAAACTTATAATTTACTACTTGTCACAATAGTAAAAAGGACTATCGCACCAGAAACGTTATTCCACAACTTAAAAGAGATACTTCTATAATTGATTGAAAATAAATAATAAAAACACATTAAAATTAAGCTAAGTTAACCTTGGGGGAAAAGCCTCCCTTGCGCATGCGCCCCAGCAATGCTACTTATACAAGAGTGTATCGGTGTCGCCTGCGGCCCCGTTTTATTTTTTTGATCCCTTCTGAAGCTAAAATTTGCGTCAGAAACAGTATATTTTTTATGTGAGCGATCTATGAATTCTTTAAAGCATAAAATGCTATCTGGTTTTGCTGCGGCCGCTATCTTAAGTGCATCGGCAACAGCAAATACGTGTGACTATCCAATTGATGTTTTGGCAGACGCGGGCACATACAGCCCAGTTGCCATGAATGACAGCTTTCAAGTCGATGCGTGCAGCTCAACAGTGCATGACTATAGATATTATGGGTGGGGCCAGCAATGGCGTCCCAATTTCGGCCTATGTACATTGTCTAATGCCAGCCTAAGCAACTTCAAATTAATATGGACTGCTGAACTAGTAGGCGGAGCGACTACTCAGCTCGGCACCTATAGCGGTGCAAATGCTATAAACGGTTTAAACGCTACCTTTAACACCGGTGCAGGTAGCTTCTTCTCTACCGCAGGCTCCTATGTTATTAGCCTGTACTTGGAAGTGCTCGAAGCAAATAATTATACCTTGTTCGACCTGCCAGGCACCCAGAATGACCGTGGCTATGCCGGTTCTGATTATTACACTGGATCAGACCGCTACACGCATTCTAACGGGGGCATTTATAATAATGATTTTGCACAAACTAATCTGAGCCTTACTGTGGCGACAGTAGCAGAGCCTGCCGCGGCCCTATTGCTTCTTCCTGCATTTGCATTGATCGCAAGACGCCAACGGCGTAAACGCCAGAAAGCTTGAGCGAAGCCAATTGCTCGCTTTAGGGCATGAAATTTAAGTGTATATCTAGTAAAAAAACGAGGCATTGAGCCTCGTTTTTTTATACAAACTGGTAGGCCAGCGATCATTCCGCAAAACCTGCATTAAACCGGTAAGACTTACAGCAACCTTTAAGTTTCAGCCATAATCTGTTTTCGTGCTTCTACCATGAATTCTTCCAGAGACTTTTCAAGCCGGTGATCCGACAAATCCACTTTTTCAGCCTTAAGGTCTGCATGTACTTTGCGCAGTACGTCAGCATCGCCTTCTTCTTCAAGGTCAGCCGTTACAACAGCCCCTGCATAGTTTTTCACAGCGTCGCCACTTAGGCCTAAAAGCTCGGTTGCGAGCCATTCACCAAAAAGCCGGTTGCGGCGTGCCCGGACTTTAAAAACAAGCTCTGCATCATGAGCAAATTTTTCCTCAAATACTCTTTCACGGTCGTTAAAAGTTGTCATTGATCGTTTCCTTAAGTCTGATTCTTCACAAACATGGTAAATTCAAACGGTTTTTTCAACCTCAACAGCATATTTTATGCCGTGTTTTCCGCGCTTTACCAAAAGTTTCACCAATTTTGTACAGAAAGATTGTCCCGTGCCAGCTCTTCGGTTATGTTCGCGCCGAAATCACAGAACGTTTTCCTCTAATCACAGTGAAGAGGCTCGAATGTCCCGCCGTAATAAACTCTACGAAGGCAAGGCTAAGGTTCTTTTTGAAGGCCCCGAAGCCGGCACGATTATACAATATTTTAAAGATGATGCCACTGCGTTTAATGCCAAAAAGAAAGGTACTCTTTCTGGCAAGGGTGTTATCAACAATATCATCTCCGAGCATATATTCACTGCGCTGGGCGATATTGGCATCCCAACTCATTTCATTGAGCGCATTTCAATGCGTGAACAGCTTATCAAAGCTGTGGAAATTATCCCCGTTGAGGTGATCATCCGCAATGTTGCCGCAGGCAGCATCTGCAAACGTTTGGGCATTAAAGAAGGCACTCCGCTGCCTAACCCACTTGTTGAATATTGCTATAAGTCAGATGAGCTGGATGACCCTATCATCGCTGAAGAGCATATCCTTACCTTTGGGTGGGCTGATGAGCTTGAGTTGGAAGAACTCACGTTTTACGCCTTGCGCATCAATGATTTTCTTTCAGGCATGTTTGCAGCAATCGGTATCAAGCTGGTTGATTTCAAACTGGAATTTGGCCGTCACTATGAGGAAGACCAATGCACTGTCATCCTCGCTGACGAAATAAGCCCTGATGGCTGCCGCCTCTGGGATATGAAAACGGGTGAAAAACTCGATAAAGACCGTTTCCGCCGTGACCTTGGCGGCGAAATGGAAGCATATCAGGAAGTCGCACGTCGCCTTGGTATTCTCCCAAGCGCTGATGTAACGGAAATTGCCGATCACCTAAAGAAGGAAGGCTAGCCCACCATGAAAGCCCGCATCCACGTAACATTGAAGAACGGGGTGCTTGACCCCCAAGGCAAAGCCATCGAGCACGCGCTCAGCAACATGGGTTTTAGCGGCGTTGATGAAGCCCGCCAAGGTAAATGCATTGAGCTAGACCTTTCTGAAACAGACAAAGACAAGGCGCAGGTTGCGGTTGAAGAAATGTGCCGCAAGCTGATCGCCAATACAGTCATTGAAAACTACAGCATAGAGCTGGAGTAGCCGCAATGAAATCTGCAGTTATTGTATTTCCGGGTTCCAACTGCGACCGGGATATGGCTGTTGCCCTTGAAAAAATCACAGGCAACAAACCCCAAATGGTTTGGCACCAAGAATATGATTTCGACACAGTTGATTTCATTGCCCTGCCCGGCGGCTTTTCCTACGGCGATTATTTGCGCTGCGGCGCTATGTCTGCCCGTAGTCATATTATGAAAGAAATTATGAAGC
>JAESQS010000278.1 GCA_016765035.1 Kordiimonadaceae bacterium
CTTTAGTTTATCTGCTGCTTTACCGGCACCACAGGCGGGTGCCATTGCAGCGCCCTCTGCACAAGCAGTACAAGGCCAGCAGCTACAAAAAGTCGAGCAAATGGACACAGGCGAAAAAGACTGGAATTGGTCGCTTATAGTGCTGCTGATAACCTGTTTTGGCGTCTTTTTGGCAGGAATTTTTATGCAAAACCGGCCCCGCGCGGTTAGTCAGCAAAACTGTGTATAGGGTAATGATTAAAACTTGGCTGCCCGGTATGTCCGGTGTTGGAAACGCTACTGTATTTCGTCTTTAACAAAGGTATGTAGCTCACGCAATTCAGCAAATTGTGCTTCAAGCTCCGCTGTTATAGGCGTAAAAAGGCTCACGCCGTGGTAGGTTTTCATCGCTTCCCTGCCAGCAAAGGATTTATGCATCTGGGAAAACTGCTGAAACAAGTCTGTTTTTAAATCTGCACTCACATGCTTACTAACAACCACTGCTGCCCTTGGGACCAATGCCGATGCATGGATAATTTTTAGCCGCTTCTTAAACCCCGGAGGGACTTCAAGGGGGTCATTCCAGTTTAAGTCGCTTATGGCCCCAGCATCGACAAGCTTGCGCGCAACCAACGATGCAATGTTGATTTCGTGCGTGGCAAATACATAGCCGATTGTGCCAGCAGGTGGTTTTTCGCTTCGGTTTTTTAGCAGAGTGCTTTTAAACCCTTTTTTTCTAAGCATGGCGAGCGGCATTAAGAACCCGCTTGTAGACCCTGAATCTTCAAAGGCGATGACCCGACCAACAAGACCATCCACGTCTGTAATGCCACTGTCGGCCCGCGCTATAATCAGGCTGGCATATTCTGCGGTGCCTTTTTTCCACTCATGGATAAGAATATTTGCATGTGCATTTTTTTCAAGCGCAATCATACCCATGGGGGTTTCTGATACTAGGTCCACGTCACCCGATTTCATCAGTTTGATCATTTCTGAAAGTGTCGGCACAACCTTTTCACTAAAGGTAATATTTTCACCGTCTTTAAGCACTGTGCGTAAATAATTATTCATTGCTTTCAGGTCATGGAGGGCCATTTCAGGGCGCACACTCACTCTGCCTAAAACTAGTTTTTTATCCGCCGCTTGAAGGGGGATGTTCGATGCAAAAAGCAGGGACATTATAGTGAAAATAATGAGCATTACAGTGTAGGGAGAATATAGGGATAGTGCTTGGTGGATAGCTGAGTGCTTTTTAAAAAGCCTATGCTTGGTAGGTGATAGTTTTAACTGGAACTGGTACAAACTAACTATAATATCCGCCTTAGTCTTTTGAATATTTGCAATTTACACTGCATATCTAAGAATAGCTAACTTATAGCAATTTGCAACGCCGCATTTTAAATATCTAGTATTTTAATGTTAGATTTCCTATGAATTTTGAAGATTTTAGATTTAAATACTATAAAATATTCTTATAAGAAAAATGATCAATTTCTTCTCATTTCGGAGTGCCTAGGTTTTGATGATAGCTTGATCACACCATAGAGTGCGTCTGAAAAACTGAAAGGACGCAATAGCTTTAAAAACCCGAAAACGAATGCGACCAACCGGACAATCTACGCATAAGTAGAGGGCAGGTGTTGGGTGACAAGTGCGCGCGAGGGCGCTATGCATTCAGGAGCAACAAGCTCTGAAATGGTGAAGGTATGAGAATTTATGCAGGAAGCTGACGTCAAGTTAACGGAATATAGCCATGGGGCAGGGTGTGGATGCAAAATATCACCCGCGGTTTTGGACCGAATATTAAGCTCCTCGCTTACAATAGAACCAGACCCTAACTTGCTAGTAGGCAACCACACCAGAGATGATGCTGCGGCTTACGATATCGGTGGTGGACAAGTCACGCTCAGTACCACCGATTTTTTTATGCCCATTGTGGATGACCCGTTTGATTTTGGTCGTATAGCAGCGATTAATGCCATAAGCGACATCTATGCCATGGGTGGTAAGCCTTTGATGGCAATTGCTATATTGGGGTGGCCTACAGATAAACTATCACCTGAAATTGCCGCTAAAGTGGTTGATGGTGGCCGCGCAGCTTGTGCCTCTGCAGGCATTCCGCTTGCGGGCGGCCATAGTATTGACGCGCCTGAACCAATTTTTGGCTTGGCCGTAACGGGACAAGTAGCAAAAGCGAACTTGAAGCAAAATAATACAGCCTGCGATGGGGACACTTTGTTTCTAACCAAGCCGCTAGGGGTTGGGGTGTTATCAACTGCGCAAAAACAAAAGAAATTGCGTCCGCAAGACCATAATTTGGCGCGAGACACCATGTGCATATTGAATGAAATAGGCACTAAGCTGGCCCTACTGCCAACGGTGACAGCCCTGACTGATGTGACAGGCTTTGGCCTCTTGGGGCATTTGAGTGAAATGTGTGAGGGTAGTGGCTTGGCGGCGACGGTGGATTTTGCTGCAGTACCAACATTAGCGCCTATTTTGGATTATTTGGAACTGGGCTGTGTACCGGGTGGCACAAACCGCAATTTTGATAGTTATGGGCATAAGGTTGGCCCTCTAACGGATACGCAAAGGCATATTTTGTGCGACCCTCAAACCAGTGGCGGCTTGCTGGTGAGTGTTAGGGACCCGAATGACCCTGACGTGTTGGCGTGTTTTAGTGCAGCGGGATTAGATCTGCAGCCTGTTGGGCACATGCGGGCACCCACGAGTGGCCCCTTGATCGAAGTCGTTTAGGTGCGCTGATGACCCATTCCATTCCTAGACGCGATGATACTGTTGACTATAGAAAATTATTGTTGTCAGACACGCCTATGGTTGATGTGCGCGCCCCTGTTGAATTCAAAAAGGGGTCTGTGCCGGGCGCACTTAACTTACCGCTAATGTCGGACAGCGAGCGTGAAACTGTTGGCATCGCCTATAAAACTGATGGTCAGGATGTGGCGATTGAGACAGGACATAGCTTGGTGCAGGGTGCAGTTAAGGAAGCGCGGGTTGCTGCGTGGGCCGCTTTTGCGGCAGAGCACCCAGAAGGCTATTTGTTTTGTATGCGCGGGGGATTGCGCTCGCAAATAAGCCAGCGCTGGATGGTGGAAGCAGGCGCGTCTTACCCCTTAGTAACCGGTGGATATAAGGCGCTTCGGCGCTTTTTGATCGAGGAAACAGAACGTCTGGTTGAAGCGTTGAGGTTTGTTATTGTCGCTGGGCGAACAGGGGCCGGTAAAACCGATTTTTTAGGAGCAGTACCAAATGCCCTTGATCTTGAAGGGCTGGCGAACCACAGGGGGTCCAGCTTTGGCAGGCGCGTGAGGGGCCAGCCTACCCAGATTAATTTTGAAAATAGGATGTCTGTTGACCTGATGAAGCTGGAAGCTGCTTTTGATTGCCCGATATTTATCGAGGATGAAAGCCGTCGTATCGGGATTGTGGAAGTTCCTCTTGTGCTGGCGACAAAGATGGAATGTGCGCCGGCTATTCTTATTGAAGAGCCATTGAAAGACCGTGTTGAAATTATCCACCGGGATTATGTTGTGGGGCTTGCGGCTGATTATGAAGCTGCCTTTGGCCAAGAGGCACATAAGGAACATGGTGCTTTTCTATTAGCAGCGCTGCAAAGAATTAAAAAACGTCTTGGTGGTGCGCGCTATGCAGATGTGGCAGCGCTTATGCAGGAGGCCCTTCAAATACAGGAAAAAACCGGTTCAGATGAGGCCCATAAAGCGTGGATAGAAACGTTGCTAACAGAATATTATGACCCCATGTATGAATATCAACTTGGCAATCATGAACGGGATCTATTGTTTGTAGGCAGTCGCGCCGAGGCACTTCACTGGGCACCTTCTGTTTTGCCAGATTAGGCAAAGGGCGTTAGGGTGCATTGTTTGGATAGATTGTTCGTTAATTATTAAAGTTGTTGAGGGGGATGTTATGTCGATTAGAAAAGTAGGAATTACTGTAGGTTTATGTCTGTCACTATGTGCCAGCGCCTCTGGTATGGCAGCAGAATTGAAAAAGGTGACGCCAGAAGCGCAGGGTTTTTCATCTGAGCGCCTTGAGCGGTTAACCGCGAAATTGCATGGATATGTTGATGAAGGCAAACTGCCTGGCTTTGTGGCAATGGTCGCAAGAAAGGGTGAAGTTGTGTATTCTGACAGTTATGGTTTTCAGAATATCAAGGACCAAACCCCTATCCAGCAGGACAGCTTGTTTAGAATATATTCCATGACAAAAGCTGTGGTGAGTGTGGCAGCTCTTACTTTGTACGAGCAAGGCAAGTTTCACCTGCATGACCCGGTTGCGAAATATATCCCCGCTTTTAAAAACCTAAAGGTTTATGTCAGCGGTGAGGGTGATGAAATGGTGACTGAGGCTTTGGAGCGCCCCTTAACCATTCAGCATTTATTCACGCACACTTCCGGATTTACCTACCATTTCATTGGGGACACGCCGGTCCACAAATTATACCGTGAAATTGGCATTATGCCGAGTGCAAGCTTACTTGGTGCCCGTGAAACAGACCATGCGCCTTCTAGCTCGCTGGATGAATTTGTGGAGCGGCTGTCACAAGTACCATTGCTGCACCAGCCGGGGGCAAAATTTAGCTACGGGGTGTCCGTTGATGTGCTGGCGTATCTTGTAGAACAATGGAGTGGTATGCCGATTGAGGCGTATCTGGAGAAGACACTTTTTAAACCACTTGATATGCGAGACACTTCGTATGAAGTGGATGACAGTGACGACGCGCGTTTCATGAACAACTACGATATCACCCCAACTGGGCTGATCCTTAAGCCAGACAATGCGCCAAACCCCTATACAGAGCCAGCGCATTTGAATGGGGGTGGCGCGGGCCTTGTATCTACAGCGCGTGATTATATCCGCTTCACACAAATGATCGTTGGGGGGGGCGCACTCGGTGGTGCCCGCATTCTTTCCCCGGGGACAGTTGAGCTGATGCGCAGCAACCATGTCCCGCGTACAGTTGAAAGCCCAGAATTGCAAGATTTTGGCTTTGGGCTTGGTTTTGCTATTCATCTTGATCCGGCAAGAAACGGAGTTTTGGTGCCTCAAAATACCTTTTTCTGGTCAGGCGCTGCGAGCACCTACTTTTGGGTGGACCCTGTTAATGATATATCGGTGGTGTTTATGACACAGGTTATGCCGAGTATTTCCTTCCTGCCGAATGACCTTCGCGCGCTCGTGTATCAAGCATTGGTCAACCCGTAAAACGGTTGGCCTCTTAGCCCAATCTTGCAAAAGGATGCCAGTAGAGACTTTGCACAAAGTAGGTGCGGTTTTTCTTCTGGCATTTTATTTGTGTATCCTAAATTTAAGGAGCAGCGTTACATAGTGAGACCCATGAATACGTAAAGTTGGTTAAGGCCAATATAGTGGGTAATTGCTCGGGGAGGGGCTATGTGCTGTTTTCGATAAACGCTCATAGCATCTTTTTGAAAGTGTAATTCAAAATATAAGCCTAACAAGCATATACGGCAGAGGATGGACATGACTGGATTTGAAAAATACCGTAACGGAGCAGGACCACTTGGTGCTTTCCTAATTTTAATATTGATGCTGGTCTTGTTCCGGGGTTTGGACCGGGCCCCGGTGGACCTCATTCCAGCCTCTGCACCCACGGAAGTGTTTTCGGGGGAGCGTGCAAAAGCTGTGATGAACCATTTATTGCAGGAAAACCGGCCCCACCCGGCGGGCAGTGCTTTGAACCAAGTGGTTAGGGGGCGTATACAAACACGCCTTACTGAACTTGGGCTTGAAAGTGAAATCCAAAAACATTTCAAGTGCTCTGCTGTTGCTCCCTCCTGCGCCTTTGTAGAAAATATTATCGCTATTAAAAAAGGTACAGATACCTCGGCTGATGCCAAAGCTATTTTGTTGACGGCACATTATGACAGTGCGCCTACGTCTGTCGGAGCCGGTGATGATATTACCGGTGTGTCAGCAATGCTGGAAATTGCCGCCAACCTACGCGGTACGCCAGCCTTGAGGAATGATATTATTTTTCTATTTGTTGACGCAGAGGAAACTGGGTTGAACGGGGCAACTGCTTTTGCCGAAGATTCGCCTCTAATGGCGAAAGTTGGCCTTGTCCTGAATATGGAAGCGCGCGGCGTTGCTGGGCCAAGTGTTATGTTTGAAACTGGCCCAAATAATTTGAACCAGGTCGCAGGGTTTAAAGAGGGCGCTGCCACGCCAATTGGCTCGTCCCTGATGGTTGAAGTGTATAAGCGTATGCCGAATGGCACAGACTATATGATCTACGGCCAGTCTGGCGTTCCAGGGCTTAATTTTGCCTTCTCTCAAGGCGTTGCTTTGTATCATTCTCAGTTGGATGATCCTGCCCATATTGATAATTTAAGTATTCAGCATCACGGCGACAATCTGTTGGCGATGGTGCAGGTTTCTGGCAATAAAGACCTGAATGCATTGCCCGCTGGCGAAGATGCTACATATATCGATTTGTTTGCCACATATTTGGTGTCTTGGCCTAGTAGTATGGGGCCTTGGCTTGCAGCCTTGGCTTTGGTTGGTATTTTTCTGACCGCCAGAACTCAGAATGGCTTTACTTTACGACAGGTGTCGTGGGCTTTGGGTACGGTTGTTGTTGTGATGATTGCTTTGCCAGCTTTGGGTTGGTTGGTTTCTTTCCCTCTTGGGCAGATGGGTACGTTAGCGCCTTTGGAACACCCTGCACCGTGGCCGGGCCGCATAACGCTTGTAGCGTTGGCCGTATTGGTGGGCGGTGTTGGTGGTAGCCTTGCAATGCGTAAAGCAGGGGTTCTTTCGCTATTTTCCTTCGTTTGGGGTTTATATGGTCTTGGCGGACTAGCCCTTGCATTTTTGTTGCCGGGAATTTCCTTCTTGTTCCTTTTACCTGCTTTAGTAGTGGGTGTTGTGGGCGGTGTTATGTCCTTCATTGCCAAAGATATAGCTTTGAAATGGGCATGTTATGCCGGGCTTTTGGCGTCGACCTATATTGCCATCTATAATATGTTTATGATGGGGACTGTTTTTAACTTTCAGGTAAGCCACTTTAAGATGATCCCGCTTCTGTTGCTTGCCTTACCGCTCGTGCCTGTTGTCAGCATATGGCGTGATGAGAATGTGGGTGTTGTACGCCCCGCTTTGTTTGGTGTTGCAGGCGCAGCATTAGCCGGTATCGTGGGTGGTATGTTGGTGTCCGGCTATACGGCAGAGCGCCCTCGCAGTGTGAATGTCGTGTATCACAGCAACAAAATTACAGGGGACCACCAGTACCAAATTGTTGCATATGGCAAGCAAGATCACAGCTATCTCGCAGCGGCTGGTTTCCCTGAGGAGAAGAAAAGCTATTTGCAATATGGGGCTGTCCCGGGGAAAGGGTATTTCATCCCTGCTGAAGATATGAACCTTGCAAGTCCGAGTGTGACTATTATTTCTGATACTGAAGAAGAGGGTCGCCGGGTTATCAAAGGCACAATACATGCAGGCCGGGCAGCGCAAATGATGGGTTTTGGGTTTGTGGACGGCAGTATATTGCAGGGCATGACAGTGAATGGGCACCAAGTTGTTCTTAGGAAAAAGGCAGCAGGCAGTCCTGAGTTAGTCTGGCTGCACGGCGCAGGGGACACCAACATGCCTTTTTCCATGGAACTTACGCCTGGTGAATTGAAAGGTATGTCACTGTTCAGCTTGGGCGCTTATACGAACACAGCACAGGCTAAAAAATTGCAAGCTTTACGCCCGAATGATGCGGCTCCAATGCATTATGGGGACCATTCTCTTGTCATAGCGGCTTTTTCAGTCAAATAAATCTCGCTTCAGGGAACCTACAGCAGCCTGCCATATTTTGTGGCGGGCTGTTTTTATTTTGTAGGTAACTCAAGGCGAGGACAATCTAGCGCGGACCTGTCCCAACTGAACCAGATACTCTTTGGGGAGCAATACTTTCATGCCTGTTTGCAGGAGGCACAATTGTTAACTGAATTGAAGGTATTATAGCCAATAGTGAACGTGTCAGGGGAGATGGAGAAAACACCGCGCGCTAGACAGTAATGAGTGGGCGAAAATGAGGTGCGGCTGGGAGACTTTTTTGGGAACCTTAATACCTGAAGATGAAGCAAATGCATCTTCGCCTGAGGAAAAGGCC
>JAESQS010000279.1 GCA_016765035.1 Kordiimonadaceae bacterium
GAAATATAGTGTAGCAAAATGTCAGCCACACCAGAAATGGTCAATGTGTTTTCAGTAAATCTGCCACTTGTACGGTATGAAACAGCCATCGAAACGGCGGCAATGCCTATGCGTCTAGTAAAACCTGCCGTGCATCTGTCAATTTTGCTGCCATCCAGTCACTGCCGCCCTTGTCGGGGTGGCACTGAGACATAAGCTTCAAATACGCAGATTTAATCTCTTTTTTCGTAGCGCCTTCTTGAAGACCCAATACATCAAGCGCCTCCGCGTGGGTCATATGTTGGCTACTTGCCTGCCGTGTCTGGCTACGGAAACTGCTCGCTTTACTCGCCAAGCCACCAAACATCCGGGCCACGCCCAACATGCGCCATGCTGCATACCCAGCAGGCAACAGCGCCATAACATTCCGCCCGGCAGCCAGTAAAATGATGCCAAAAACCGCGCATAAGCCGATAATACCCCACATTAAGCCGCTCTTGGCAGCGCCTACTTCTGCATTGGCCCACCATTGCAGCATAAGCAAAAGCCCCCCTGCCAACATCAATCCTAATAGCAGCCATGCCATTTTATGCTGCCTTCCCTTTTCTAAAGGGCAGTTCTAAAGCATCCAGCAAATTACGGACTTCCTGCCGCGCTGCCACATGGGACATTGACAAGCCTTTGCCATCAACGCCCTGCGATTGCTTTAAATCCATCAAGGTTAAGCCAGCAAGGAACATCTCGCGGTATATCACCCGTTCCCCTAGCCCCGAAATATAACGAATGCCGATACGCTTGCTCAGCGCATTGAGCACTTTTTCCACCCGTTCTTTGTTTTTGGCGTGCAAAGCCCCCAACCGGTTTCTGAGCACTACCCAATCAATTGTGTTGCCATCGGCCAGTTGGCGGCGCTGGCGGGCTTTCCATACCATTTCTGCATAGAGGCTTGGCCCCAGCACCTTGTGGGTCTCTGGGTCAACACGGGCCAGCAAATCAAGGTCCACAAAACTATCATTAACGGGTGTTACCAGTGTGTCAGCCGCTGTATGGGCAAGGCGAGACAGGAATGTATCGCTTCCCGGGCAATCGATCACAATAACATCAACGGTATCAGCCAAGCCCATATAGGCGGCTTCGAAACGCTCTTTTTCATCAGCTTCTGCTGCATCTGATGTGCGAAACTCAGACCGTGGCACCACAGTTTCTTGCGGGTGCTTCAGCTCAAGACCCTTTTTTTCACAGTAAGCGCGCCGGTTTTCAATGTAGCGCGTTAAACTTTTTTGCCGCGCATCAAGATCAATTGTACCGACTTTGTAGCCTTCATGCAGAAGTGCAACAACAATATGCATTGCTGTTGTGGATTTACCAGAACCGCCTTTTTCGTTTCCTAAAACAATAAGATAGGGCCTACCGGAACCCCCGGCATCAGCAGTGTTTGCTGCATTTTGGCTTACGTCACTATCAGGCACTTAGGTCTCCTTGTTACACACAAAACATTAAGCACAAATACGCTTAGACTTGAAGCTTCTAACATTTTTCCTCATATAGGCCATGAAATATGACTAAGATATAAAGAAAAAACACCAGCGGAGAAACATTCATCGTGCGCGATCGTTTAAGATATTTAATGATCTATATGCTGCTCTTTGCCCTTTTGGCCATTGTGCCCCTTGGGATAGCGCGCCATATGCTTAGCCTTTCAAGAGGCGATGCCTACCTTGCTGACCAGCCCAATTACCTTGCGCACCAATACCCCCCACGAGGTGAAGCTGAGCTGACAGAACGTCTGGCATCGATTCTCGATAAAAAAATGCATGTCATGGACAGAGTCCCACGGGTGTATTTATCACGGCTACCAGAGGTGTTGCCTGAAATTCATCATGCACCAAAGAAAAAGCGGCTTTTCACATCTACGATGCTACCGATCATCCTGCGTGCGAATGAATTAATCATCGCAGACAGAGGCCGCCTGATAGCGTTACGGAAAAAGCTTTTAGGCCAACAACCCCTGAAACGTGTTGAGCGGGAATGGCTGTATGCCACCGCCCGCAGCTATAAAGAAAAGCTGCCAGAGACCTTGAAGGCAGACGATATTAACATTCTGCTTTTTAAAATTGATGTAATCCCGCCGTCCCTTGCGCTGGCACAAGCCGCCATCGAAACAGGCTGGGGCACCAGCAAATTTGCCCAGCAAGGCAATGCTTTATTTGGCGAATGGGTGTGGGACAAAAATGCTGCTGGCATTGTGCCTTCTGGCCGGGAAGAAGGCAAAACCCACAGAATTAAAAGCTTTGAATATCTGCTGGATAGCGTGCGCAGCTATATGGTGAATTTAAACCGGCATCATAGCTATACGGATTTACGGCATAGGCGCGCAGAATTACGGCAACATTCGCTGATTGTAACGGGTGCGGCCCTCGCCCCAGCGCTTTCCAGCTATTCCCAGCGCGGCACAGACTATGTGAATGATGTACTTTCGATCATTAATTTTAACGGGTTTGCTGGTCTTGATAACGCACTACTTGCAGGGCAAGACGAGGAAAACCGTGCATGAGCAACGCCCTGCCTCATATCAGAAGCATCACAGAGCTTAGAGAGCAAGTTGCTTTGTGGCGTAATGAGGGGCTTACAGTAGGATTGGTGCCCACGATGGGCGCACTGCACCACGGCCATTTATCGCTGGTGGAGGCCATTGCCAGCCATGCAGACAAAATTGTTGTTTCCATTTTCGTCAACCCAACCCAGTTTGGTGTGGGTGAAGATTTGGATAAATACCCACGGCAAGAACAAGCTGATAGGGAAAAACTGGCAACAACACCCGCAGACCTACTCTATGCGCCCAGCGTAGACGAAATGTATCCCGACGGGTTTTGCAGCAACGTAACCCTTTCAGCAAATGCAAACGAACCCTGCCTTACAGAAATTCTAGAAGGCGCAGAACGCCCCGGCCATTTTGACGGTGTTGCAACAGTGGTCAGCAAGCTGCTTTTACAGTGCTTGCCAGATGTGGCTATATTCGGCGAAAAAGATTACCAACAACTGGCGGTAATCCGCCAATTTGTGCAGGACCTTAATATCCCGGTAAAAATCATGGGGGGTACATTGATCCGCGAAGCAGACGGATTGGCAGCCTCTTCCCGCAATATATATTTGAACACTCAGGATAGAAAAACCGCAGCCAAGCTGAATAGGGTTTTGAAAAATTTGGTTCAGGCTGTGGAAGGCGGGCAAAACCTTCGGGCAGCAGAAGCAGCAGCCTCCGCCGCCCTACTAGAAGCAGGATTTACCGCAGTCGATTATGTGTGTGTGGCTGATGGCACCACCCTCCAGCCGCTTGAAAAGCTAACGGCTGGAGCACGTGTGCTTGCTGTTGCGCGCCTTGCTGGCATTCGCCTGTTAGACAATATGGCAATTGGGGCGCGCTAGAACGTATTCGTCTTAAGTAGAGTCATATCCGCCCACTCTCAGTTTACTCTCTGGCCCAACCACCCGCTAGGATATACTGTGGGGTGGTGGGGCGTGGGCGGATATGTAACTGGCTAAGATGCCCCAATAAGTGCCTTATTTTTCCTCTATTTCTTCATCTTCAGCAATAGGCCGTGGCATTGGCTTCCGAGGGAGCTTTTCATCCCGCATAGCGGCGTTATACAAGAAGCTAGCTATGATAACCGCTGATTGCTTGAGGTTTTTTTCATAAGTATTCCCAAATGTATCAAGCTGCGTATGGTGCAGCCGTGAGCCATAATCCAGCCCATCCTGAATGAATTGGAAAGCAGGCAAGCCTACTTCATCAAAGGGTTCATGGTCTGTGCCGCTGGTATTATTCGAACTGATTGTCTTGGCACCCAAATCATGAAAAGGCGCAAACCATGCCTTGAAAATTGGAGCAACAGCGGCGTTACCTTGGGTATAAATACCCCGAATTTTTCCGCCACCATTATCCAGATTAAAATAGGCAGAAAAGCGTTTATGGCCAGCTTTAACCTTAATGGGGAATTGGCCGTAAGCTTTGGCGTAAGGCTCCATATACTTTAAATCGCCCTTGGTATTTTCAGGCCGTGTTGCCAAATGGTCAATTACATATTGGAAAGACCCATAATAGCCTTGCTCTTCACCACTCCAAAGGCCCACACGAATGGTCCGTTTTGGTTTAACGCCAATTGCTTTTAAAATGCGCACGGCTTCCATAGCCACCGCAACACCTGCGCCATTATCAACTGCCCCATCAGCCGCAACCCAGCTATCAAGGTGCCCGCCAGCCATAACGATTTCTGGGTTGCGCCCCTTGCCCGGAATTTCAGCAAATGTGGAATAGCTGTTTAAATCATCCCGGTGGAATGTCACTTCGGTTTTAAGGGAAAACTTCACTGTTTTGCCACTTTCCAGCAACCGAACTGCCCGAGTGTAATGCTCATAAGCCAGATCGATACCCGGAATTGTCGCCGCAAATTCAGGCTTATGCTGATAGCCTAACCCCTCAAGTAGCATACTTTTACGCCAAGACCGGCGCACTAAGGCAACTGCGCCTTCTTCTGCAAGAAAATGCTCCAGCTTGGTTTTAAAGCTAACGCGTTTGACCCAACCTTCTATTTCCTTGTACGGCTTTTCAAGTAAGATCTTATACTGCTCAACACCTGCAAGGCTTTTTGCATTGTGCTTGGTAAAAACTTTGTTGCTCGGTTCTCTTTGGTCCGGCACATCACTCACGAGGACAATTTTGCCTTTCAGCTTGCCTTTATACTCGGCGAAATCATCTGGGCTTGCCATCGGCGCATGGATCACTTCGGCCTCAACCACGCCGTTTGTGCCCGGATGCCAAGCAATGGGTATGGCATAAAGCTGTGTGCGGCGCGGGGCAGCCATATAGACTTCAACATTTTGCATGGTCCAACCGGGGCCAAATTTAAAGCCTTCAAGGTGGGCATTTTCCAAACCCCATTCTGTCAGCTTTTCTTTGGTCCAGTTATTGGCTTCCAACATACTTGGTGAGCCTGTTAGCCGGTGCCCGATCGTGTCGGTTAAATGCTCCAGCGTTTCCATAACTTGGGAATGATTAAAGCCTTCATCCCTGATTTTATTAATGATATCCAAATCAACTTTTTCAGCCGCAAAAGCCGCTGAAGTTGCCACCGCAGCCATTGCCACAGCTTTTACAAAATTTCTCATCCCCATCCCCTTTTAAAGTAGCCCTAATTCCTGTAATTCTTTTAGCATATCCTCTGGCACGTCATCGCCCTGATCACCGTCAATAACAATGTCATCAGGCGCATCAGCCACCGGCAAATATCGCCACCCCTGAAAGGCCCGCTTAGGAACGGGCTGCACCCGTATCAATTCAGGTAGGATGCATAGTTCGCAATACGCGCGGCCTTCACCGTCTGTTTGCGCCCGTACATCCACAAAAGGAGATCGTGCAATAACACGCCCTTTAGCAACCCAGTATAGGGAACCGCCCGCCAGCAAACCATCTTTTTGCTTAGGCGTATTCCGTGTAAAAACAGGCACAATTGACCCAAATTCACTATCAGAAACTGTAAATTTAGTCAGTTTGTCTGCAATATCAGCGAATTTTTGTGCACCCGCAGCTAGTTTAATTAAATGTATAGTCATAAATTTACCGTCCTCAGGCAACAGTTTCCTGCACCCAATCATACTCCTTATGTGGCTTTAAAGGTTCTACACCCGCAAGGATAAAACGCACATCCCCAGCCCAATCTGTAAAATGCTTAAAAAGCGGCCACATATCTTTTGCCCACGGCACATCCAAATGCCGAATGATAGTGTCCATATGGTCAGGAAACCTAATAAGATCGTCAAACTCGCGGCTTTCCATGATGAGCATATTCGACAGCCGCCCCATAAAACACACCCGGTCGACAAGACGCACACCATAAGAAATTGGCAAGTCTTTAAGCTCTGCCAGAATACGTTTTTGCACACGTTCCAAAACGCCGGCATCAAACCCAAAATGCTCTTTAATGCCCGCAAAACTATCGCCAGACACAGCATTAGCCAAAATTAAAGCACGGCGGCGAACATCATTGGGTAAGGCATCAAACCCGCTTGCCATCCAAAAGGCAATGCGCCGCCTAAATACCTCTATGCTGCTGCCTTTGATGATAAAGTCATCACCGCCAGCCCGCAAACCACCCCGAATAATATCAATATCGTTATAGCCCGTGAGATACACAACGGGCATTTGTTTCAAACCCCGTTCGACGAGCGACGCTACAAAATCAAACCCACCTTCACCGGGCATTTGCACATCGCTAAAAATAAGGGAAAGAGATTGAGTTTTGGCAATATATAATGCTTCTTCAGCGCTATCAGCCATCAGGGTTTCAAAGCCGAACTGCCGCACCACAGCCGCGTGCATTTGCAACACAACAGGCTCGTCATCCACTAATAACACAAGGCCTTTTTTCACAAAGAACCCCTACAATAAATAAAGTGCTGCAAGCCCTAAAAAGGCAAAGAAACCAACAACATCCGTTATTGTGGTAACAAAAACACTCGATGAAATTGCCGGGTCAATATCCATTTTATGGAGCGCCAGTGGCACAAGCAAACCACACAGGCGAGCCACAAAAATATTAAACACCATCGCTGCTGCAAAAACGGCACCAAGAGCAAAGCTTCCGAACCAGAACCATGCAACAAGGCCAGCCACAATAGCCAGCAAAGTACCGTTCAATATGGCAGCCATTGTCTCGCGGTTAACAACCCGCAAGGCATTGGTAGAACTAAGCTCTTTGGTGGCGATAGCGCGTACAGCTACTGTCATGGTTTGAGTGCCTGCATTGCCGCCCATAGACGCCACAATCGGCATCAATACAGCAAGGGATACCATTTGCTCGATGGTCCCTTCAAACATGCTGATAACAACCGAAGCCAAAATGGCAGTCGCCAAATTCACCAACAGCCACTTAAAGCGCCCTTTGTAATTTCGATAAAACTTTCGTTGAGGCCGCTTTCCTCACTCACACCTGCAAGCGCAAGAATGTCTTCTTCTGCTTCTTCCTCAATAACATCCACAACATCATCAACAGTGATCACACCAACAAGCCGGTGGCTTTCATCCACCACCGCAGCCGATATAAGGTGATATTTGGTAAATTTGTGCGCTACTTCTTCTTGGTCTGCGTTGACTTCGATAAAATAGGGCTCTGCTTCCATAATTGTATTGAGAGCCACCGAGGGCTGAGTGCGCATAATGCTCGGTAACGACACACTACCAACAAGATGGTGTGAAGGGTTCATCACAAACACATCAAAGAAATCTGTCGGCACATCAGGACTATCTGACCTTAGATAATCAATGGTTTGGCCCACTGTCCAAAACTCAGGCACAGCAACAAGATCCCGCTGCATCATGCGGCCCGCTGAATCCTCAGGGTAGCTCAGGCTTTCTTCAATCGCGACCCTGTCATCCGCCGCCAGCTTGCGCATGACATCTTCGCGATCTTTGGCATCAAGCTCTTCAATAACATAAACAGCATCATCGGTTTCAAGTTCTGTAACCGCAACGGCAATTTGCTCATTGGGCATATGCTCATAAAGGTCGTCTTGTGCTTCGCCTTCAACTTCACTAAGAACTTCCGGGTCGAAGCTATCGCCAATCAAGGCAATGAGCGCCCGCCGCTGGCTTGACGGTAAAACTTCAAGAATATCAGCCACATCTGCGGCATGTACTTCTTCAAGCATTTTAAGAACTTGCTTTTCCTCGCCCGCCTTCAGTGCCCGGCGAAGCGATTGCACAAATTCTTTGCTTAAATGCACGTCAGTTTGAGGAGTTTCCACCTGATCAACAGCCTTTGAGGCATGACCATTGGTTTCCGCTTTTTGCGGTTCATCTACCATTGGGTCCTCCTTGATTTCACTGTGACCAGACTGTCCGAATTCGTACAGAATGCTTGATAGTCGAATTATTCATGCTCTTGATAATAGAAAGATCAACAACTTAAAAGCCCTACCCAAAAAATAGGGGAAATTTTATTTGCAGGCCCCTACCTTTTCATTAACCCCAAATACGCCTGCTGCCGAAAATAGAGCCTACCCGTTTTAGGTAGCAACAGCCCAACAGCCCACAGTTTGAAAGAGCTACCCGGTTGCCACCTTCTGCGATGCAGCAGCGATCTGCGCATCTACGGCCTCTTCAACTTCACGGCACAAAACCAAAAATCTGTCCATCAGCTTTTCACCTTCTGCAAAATTCATATCTTGGGCATATAATTCTAATTCCCGAGAGATTTCACCAAGCTGGTGCGCCCCAACCTGATGCGCACACCCATTAAACGAATGCGCAAGCCTGCCAAGTTCATCAGCGTTATTGTCTTTGATAGCTTCCACCAGCTTCAGCTTATTGTTGCAGGAAAATGCCTTATAGGCCCGCAATAATTCTGGAAAATCATTTCCCGTCGTTAGCTTAAGTGCCTCAATAACGTCGTCATCCAAACGGGTGGCTGACTTTTCCCCTGTGTCTACAGACTGAATGAAGCTGTCAGGCAACCATTCAGAAAGTTTTTTCTCAAGATCACCAGATGAAATAGGTTTAGAAACATAGTCGTCCATACCAGCCTTCAGGCAACGATCTTTGTCACCGGCCATGGCATTGGCTGTAAGGGCAATAATAGGGGTCTTTTTGGAGTTTCCCCCGTCTGGCAGCTCGCGGATTTTCTTTGTAGCCTCAAAGCCATCCATTTC
>JAESQS010000280.1 GCA_016765035.1 Kordiimonadaceae bacterium
CCTTCAGAAGGTTTTTCTTGAGCGTTGTCTGGCAAAATAATGCCGCCAGCAGTTTTAGCTTCGCTTTCAAGACGCTTGACCAATACGCGGTCGTGGAGTGGACGAAGAGCCATGGTTTGTCTCCTAATTGATAAACCTATAAAATTCCAATTATTAGCACTCAATACTGAGAGTGCTAATACGCAATCTTATGTAGGCGCATTGAACAGTAGGTTCAAGGACTCAAATATGATTTTTTTGAATCAATTCAGAAGTTTAGCCTCAGCAACAAAAAACCTACTTCCTGTTAAGCGTTGACCTTAGTCAGATACCCTCTGAAACCTAGTGCGCATCCTGTTTACTATGCATCACCAGCCCACGCCCACCACCACCCACTAAGATATACTGTGGGGTGACTGGGCCAGAGAGCAAGCGGGGAGTGGCCGGTGATGTCTCTAATTAAGGCGGGTATGCCCTAAACCCCACTCAGTATCCGGTTTGGCGGTTTACCGTTACTGGCATACTGCCATCATTTTGATAGTGCCGCATATTCATAACCACCAACTGGCTAGCACTGACAGGGTCGGTGGGGGCGGAAATGTGGGGGAGTACTGTTATATGTGGGTGTTGCCACAAGGCGTTCTTCGCCGGCAGTGGCTCTTGGCGGAACACATCAAGCACAGCATGGTTCATGTGGCCGCTATCAAGAGCGTCTATCAAGGCTTCATGATCTACAATCGCACCACGGCCAAAGTTGATAAGGCTTCCGCCCTTTTTTAACGTTGTAAATGCTTCGGCATCCAGCAAATTCCGGGTTTCCAGCGTATGGGGCAATAAGCAGACAAGAATGTCTGTTTGGTCCAGCATTTCTGTCAGGCCATCACGCCCAGCAAAGGTCTGCACGCCGTCTATGGTTTTTAAAGACCGGCTCCAGCCCACTGCATTAAAGCCTGCCGCCTTCAACACAGTTGCAGCAGCCAGCCCAAGCTTTCCTAGGCCCAAAATACCCACTGTGCGGCTGCTTGCACGAGTGAAAGGCATCTGTTTCCAAATGGCCTCTTTCTGTTGCTGCGCATACGCTGGCATATCTCTGTGCAAATATAACGTCCATGCCAGCACTGCTTCTGCCATGGTCTCAGCCAAATTTGGGTCTGTCATGCGCACAAGCGGTATATGATCCAGCGAAGGCTCTTTCAAAATGCCCTCAACACCCGCCCATAGGCTTTGGATCCATTTTAGGTTTGGCAATTTCAACAGGTCAGCCGGACGGGGGTTGGCAACAATCGCCACTTCCACGGCCTCTAAATCCGCCAGCGCATCAAAGGGCACAACAGGCGTTTCAGGCATCAGCCTTGCAAAATGCCCCAGCCAGCTATTGGCTTCTTCGCTGTCAATGTCTGCAACAAACGCGATGGAAGAGTTCATGGCCACTGCCTTTCTTGGGCCGTGGCCCTAATACTCCACACAAAAATGGCCCGCTGGTTGCTACAGTTTTTTGATAGCAATTTCGCCTTGCGCCCGGCTTGCTTTCTCCAGCAATGCTTCCGTGATTGCAGCTTCGCCAGTGCGCCCCAAGGCACGCTGAGTTTTGGCCAGCCCAGAAAGCGACCAAGCACTGTTGGGGTGGCGCATCAGGCTCGCGGTAAAGGCGGCTTCTGCCTCTGCAAATTTTCCGGCTTGATATAACATAGAGCCAAGGCTTTGTTCAACAGAATAATACCAATGGGGCGGCTCTGTATAAGCCAAACTATCCTGCAAACGAATAGCGTCTTTCATCAAACCAACTGCTTTAGGTAGCTCCCCGTTTTCCGCCAAGAGTTTTGCTTCAACAATATTGCCTGCTATTTTTAGTAAAGTATCTGCTGGAAACCCTGCTGATGTAATCTCAGGCAATTGCCCCAGCTTTTGAATTGCTGCGATTTCACCGCTCGCCCTTTCATCCCCTGCTTCCACAAGCGACACACCGCGGGCAAAATGCCACATGGCTTTCAGGTACGGCACATCATCCCCAGGGGAAGGCAGCGCCATAACGTCATCTAGCGTAGCAAACTGGGCGTAAGCGAAATAAGGCGCTGCTTTAATGGGCGTAATCCATTCTGCCTCTTTAAAAACCTCAACAGGGATTAATGGGTCCAGCTTTTTGGCAAATTTAAGGGCTGTGGCAGCGTCCCCCGCCATCTGTGCAGACACAAGGACAAAATGTACATTATGGGGGTAATAGCCATACCGATATAAGTCTGAGCCATCGGTGCTTGCCAAATAGGTTTCATCCACCTGTACAGCTTTAATGTTGGTATCAAGGCTATCAAGGTACCGGCCTACCCGGTAAAAAATATGCCCCGGCATATGCACCAAATGCCCAGCCCCCGGCACAAGACCTGCAAGCTTGTCGGCATAAGGCTCTGCCCGCTCTGCCTCGGCGCTTGCTTCATACAGATGGATCAACAGATGCATAGCACCATAGTGGTTCGGGTTTCTAGCAAGCACCTTTTCTATGGTTTCAATAGCAGTTTTAATGTGTGGTCTCGGCGTAATAAAGTCACGCTCCCAATAGTCCCATGGGGCCGTCGTCATCAAGGATTCTGCGTAGAGTGTGGCAATATCATTGTCTTCTGGCATCTGTTCTGAGGCACGCGCCATTGCTTCCGAAAAACGCTGATTTAACGCACCCTGCCCCACACTGGCCTCGTCAGAATAGCGAACAGACATTGCTTCGATCAACAAACGTTCGCGTGCACTAGCATTCACTTTCAGCGCTTGTGCCTGCCGAATGGCTGCAAGAGCTTTTTCACCGGCTTCTTTGCCCATACCCGCATTGATATTGGGGCCAAGCGCCATGGCTTCCCCCCAGTAACAAATGGCGCATGAGGGGTCTAGCGCCTGCGCCTTCTTAAAGGCACGAATGGCCTCCCAGTGGTTAAAGCCGTAAGTCAGGGCCGCACCTTGCCGAAAATAAGCCTGAGCCTCGGCATTTTTGCTGCTTATGGGGAAATCAAGCGTGTCTAGCCCCGGCATCAGAGACACCGTGCCGGGCGTAGAAGGCGATGCATAGGTGGCATTGGACAGCATGTGCGCTACTTCAGGCTTAAAGAGAATGTTGCGGCTGGTGCCAATGGGGCCACAGATATTCTGCCGTGCCTTCGAAGGGTCAAATGCATAAGACGCTATTTGCTTATCAGCCTCGCTTGAGGCCACCAGATACCCACCAACCAAGACTGCAATTGAAGCCATTTGAGGGATTAAAGATTTCATTGTTAGCTCCCGACATGTGATTACGCATTTGGATATTAGGGGCGCAAAATCGCAGCGTCCACCTGATTTAATATAACCCCTGAAACCAATACCGGCGGAAATCAGGAATTTACGACAGACATGAGTGTAACCGGTTTAATTTGCCCTCTTTACTTTCATGGCGAATATTTGGCATGCTGCTTTATCCGGTCAAATTAGGGCGACTATTGCCTAAGGGGGACACATGGTTACAAATGGGGCTGCGCCCATTTCTGAGGATGATATTAAGTTATCAGTAGCAATTATCGGTGCTGGGCCAGCAGGCTATTATACAGCCGAAGCGCTCACCACTGGCAAACCGGGTGTAAAAGTTGATATTTTAGACAAGCTCCCAACGCCCTATGGCCTTATTCGCGCGGGTGTCGCGCCCGACCACCAATCTATCAAAAATGTTTCTAAGCGGTACGCGGCTACCAACGACAGGGAAAATGTACGTTTTGTTGGTAATTTGTCCTTAGGACAAGACATCACCATGGCAGAGCTCAAAGACCTGTATGACGTGATTATACTGGCAACAGGCGCCCCCACTGATCGCCCCTTGGGCATTGAAGGGGAAGACTTAGACGGTGTTATTGGCTCTGGGGCCTTCGTAGGCTGGTACAATAGCCACCCTGATTATGCAGATTTGAACCCTGACCTACGCATTGCCTCAGTCGCTGTTATTGGCAACGGGAATGTGGCTGTTGATGTCGCCCGCATTTTGGCCAAAACAGCGAATGAAATGAAAGATACTGACCTTGCAGCCCATGCAGCAGAGGCAATCCACAAATCTTCCTCCATTAAAGACATTCATGTGATTGGCCGTAGAGGCCCCCTAGAGGCAGCCTTTACACCCAAAGAACTGGGCGAGCTAAACACGCTGGAAAACTGTGTGGCACTGCTGGACCCAAGCCAACTCCCCCCTGCATCCGGAGACGCTGATTTATCAGGGGCAGTGAAGAAAAACATGGTTCACCTGCGCGCTATCGCAGAAAATACAGCCGACGATACTAAAATTCGCCTCCATCTCATGTTTTATGCACAGCCAGTTGGCATTTTAGGCGAAGGCCGCGCCTGTGGTTTAACCTTAGAAAAAACAATACTGGTCGACGGCAAAGCCAAAGGCACAGGGGAAACAGAAGTTTTACCTACTGGCCTGATAGTGCCCTGCATTGGCTACCGCACCAGCCCCATCGAAGGTATACCCTACAATACTGGGCGCGGTATATTCCGCAGTGACGAAGGCCGCATTGACGCACAAACATACTGTGTGGGTTGGGCTAGGCGCGGCCCAAGCGGCACCATTGGCACCAATAAACCTGATGGCATTGGGATTGCCGCAAAAATTCTGGCGGAAGTAAAAGGCGGCCACAAAGAAGGCCGTGTAGCGCTAGATAGGCTTATAGCCGAGCGCAACCTGCATGTTGTGACATTTGCCAATTGGAAGAAGATTGAAGCCGCAGAAAACTCAGCCGCTACAAATGGCGCGCCACGCCTGAAAATGGTAGATGTTGATGACATGGTTTCTATTGCAGAAAGCTAAGAAAAAGCAGCATAAACCCACGCATATTTCCGTATATAAAACCCCTGATCCATTGGGGTTTTATATCGGTGGCATAAACATCGCCTACTGAGCAAAAAATCACCTGCGCCTTTGCTAAGCGTTAACTCTTTAGGCTTACTCTAATAAAGGAGACGATTAAGTTTAATTGTTTAACATGGACTATGGGTCATGCACGCCGAGCACACCAATGATTTCATCGAAGATGTAACAACGCTTGAGCAAGCAACTGTTACCAAGCGAACCCTCATAGATACCAAAAAACGCCTCGGCATGGTGCTGGACTTTTTACCGCTTGGGCTGCTCATTCATCAAGAACAAGGCATTCTTTTTGCCAACCAAACAGCCTGTATGATATTGGGCCAAAGCCAAGAATCTCTTATTGGCCAGCATCTCCTTGATTTTGCTTCGATGGCACAGGCCGACACCCTTAGCGCATTTTTTACTGAAGCCTTTGGCTCCTCTGATATCCAGCAAGTGAAAGATGTTAAAATACCGGACTTAAACGGTACAGAAAAACTATATCGCGCCATTGCAGCCACGCTTCCATGGGAAGGCACCCCTGTGGTGCAAATCGTCTTGCAAGACATCACAGCAGAACGCGCCAATGAAAAACAACTGGAACAACTGAGCACAACAGACCAACTAACAGGCACCTATAACAGGCGAGGCTTCATCCAGTATGCCAAATATCTTTCTACCGAGCGGGAGTGCTGCCATTGTAGTGTGATATTTTTCGATGTTGATCACTTCAAAAAAGTAAATGATACATACGGTCATGCCGCTGGCGATATTGCCCTTAGAGAAATTGTTTTGCGCACGGAAACTATACTTAATGAGTTTAACCGCACCAAAAAAAGCCACACGCCTGATGCAAAATTAGCCCGTATGGGCGGCGAGGAATTCGCTATAATAGTACCGAACTCTCACGCCTCTACGACTGCCATTCTTGCGGAAGAAATACGAATTGATATTGCCGGCCAACCTGTTGGGAGTTCAGAAAAAACCTTCAATATACAAGTAAGCTTGGGCGTAACCTGTGGTGATTTATCGAAGGAAAGCATAGATGATATCTTGCGGTCCGCCGACAACGCACTTTATGCAGCTAAAAACAGTGGCCGCAACAAAACAGTTCTTTCCGATGATGTGAATGTTGAAATGCTGGAAGCCCCCTACCAGCCCATAAGCCGCAGAACACATAGATAGAGGCACGCCCCAAGCATATCCTATAATTTATACGGGTTAATCAACGCGGCAATACTCTATTTTGCCTCATAAGCGCGTTTTAAAATGCCGCTGAAGGACAGAATGGTGCGGTCCCCCGAAAATAGAGTGCCGCGCACAAAAACAAGCGAGCGCGTAGCGCGAACCACTTCACCCGTGCTTTCAATCACTTCTCCTACCATGCCGCCACTAACAAATTCGCTGTTAAAACCAATAGTGACACTCCTAGGAATATCATGCCCCCGTGCGATAGAAAAAAGCGAATAATCAGCAAAGCTCATCAACAACCCACCGTGCACAACGCCCATCGCATTGGTATGTTTTTCCTCTGCGACGAAAGCAGACCTGTAGGTGCCGTCCTCATTTTCTTTCATGTAAAAGGGGCCTACAAGTACTTCAAAAGGCTCATCCATATCCAATTGCTTATAGCCACTTGCCAATAATGCTTCTACCTGTGACGTCATTCAAAAATCCTTAAATAATTTCAACAACAGAGGCTTCGATACCGCGAATACCTTTGCCGTCAGCAATGTAATAGGCCACCAAAATACGGCCATCCGCCATAAGAGTAGCCGAGGGATAGCCAGTGTCCCGGCTTGGGCTATCATCCCTTATAATAATTTCTTTGGCATCCGCAAGCGCCTGCCCCGGCTCCACCAGCCGCGCACGCACACCCATTGGTTTATGCCGGTATCCATACACTAAAAACAAGCGCCCATCCGGCAAGAGCAACCCATCATACGGGTGGCCAACTATATCAACAGTTTCAGGGGAACCAAAAGTAATGCCACCATCGGCAGATTGCGCAATGATCAATTTATCATCATTATTTGTCGTACGCAGAAACGCAGTAATTTTGCCCTTAGGCCAACAAACCAAGGTAGGTTCCTGCAACGCCCCTTCCTCTCGGGCAAGGCGCACACCATCCTGTATGGCCCATGTTTCTCCCTTATCCGCTGATCGGAATGTCCGCACCACCTGATGCGGATGGCCATCAACCCCTGCCTGATACCCTGCAAGCGACAACGCCCCGTCCGGCAGTTCCACCATGCGGCCTTTTAAGGCGGCGGTGCCGGTAAACTCAGGCCACTGGCACGGCTTTACAAGCGGGTCTATAGGGGTCTCGATGGGGGCTGACCAAGTGGCACCCTCGTCATCGCTAAAGCGAATATAGCTACTATGATATATATAGCCTGCACCCAATTCGTCATTACTAATGACCGAGGTACCAGCCGCTTCAAGCTTGTTGCAAATCTCTGCTGTTACCGGGTACCAGAGAAAACTATATTGGAACAACCTGCCACTTGAACTAAGGAACAAGTTCCCATCTTGGTCCCCTGCTTCAGCGTGTACTGGCACTATAGAAGGTTCTGATCTTTCCCTTAACCCCGCATCAAAGCGCATGAAGGCTATATGAGAGCGAAAATGCAGATGATCGAC
Organism: Kordiimonadaceae bacterium; assembly: GCA_016765035.1. GTDB lineage: Bacteria > Pseudomonadota > Alphaproteobacteria > Sphingomonadales > Kordiimonadaceae > Kordiimonas. The sequence goes on from JAESQS010000280.1 coordinate 7,475, forward strand.
TGAATTATAATCTTCTTCGGAAATATCCCCCAAAAGCCATCGATGATCTGGCGCACGGCGAAAGGCCAGCAATATGTCCCCGCCTGCTGTGGTTACAACAGACGGAAATGCCGAGAAAAACTGCTTAGACCGATAGAGCGTTACAGGGCTGCGTATTTTAACTGTCATTAAAAGTGCCCTGCATTAAAAGCGCCCGTCGCCATCAAGCATATCGCCAATGCCACCAAGAAGAGAGCCTTCCCCGCGCCCACGACCGCCGGTTTGTGGGGCTGCTGCCCATATACGCCCGGCCAGCCGGCTGAAAGGCAAACTTTGCAACCACACAGTACCTGGCCCCTGCAACCGTGCAAAGAAAACACCTTCACCGCCAAAAATCATCGACTTTATACCGCCGACGCTTTCGATATCCATATCCACATCAGAGGTCATGGCAGCCAGACACCCTGTATCCACATGCAACACTTCACCGGGCTTAAGCTTGCGCTCAACCACAGTGCCGCCAACATGCACAAAGACCCAGCCATCACCCTCCAGCTTCTGCATAATAAAGCCTTCGCCACCAAACAGGCCGGTCATGATTTTTTGCTGAAAATGAATGCCTATCTCTACGCCTTTGGCCGCTGCCAAAAATGCATCTTTTTGGCATATAAGCCGCCCGCCTATGTCATCAAGCTTGAATGCGAGAATATTCCCCGGATAAGGCGATGCAAAAGCCACCCGTGCTTTGCCGTGCCCTTCATGGGTAAAGACCGTTGTGAACAGGCTTTCACCCGTTAACAATCGCTTGCCTGCCCCCAAAAGCTTGCCCATAAAGCCGCCATCTTGGCCGGACCCATCCCCAAAAACAGCACTCATGGTAACATGACTGTCCTTGAACATCATCGAACCCGCTTCGGCAATGGCCGATTCACCCGGATCCAGCTCAATTTCTACAAATTGCATCTCCGCGCCTTTAATCTCAAAGTCAATATCGTCTGCAAGGCTGCTGGAGCGTGAGTGGCGTGAAACGGGTACACTTGGTACATAAGACATTCTTTAATTCCCTCTGTCGTATGATATCTTATCTTGGATATCGTGATATTATTTTTCTTACCGCACTAATATATATGGGCTTCATACTAAAATTACAGTATTTCATCCCCATATGTTGACCCTATAGGCATTGGAAGGCACTGTCCTATATAGAAGTTAATATTGCCAACACTAAATATGGACGGAGCATCCCGCATGAAGGGCATCTGGGCACTTATAAAATCAATCGGTAAATTCATTCAGGGGCTGGGGTCATTCACCATCGGCTTTTTGGTTCTTGCCACTTTTGCAATCATTGTGACAGCGTCAAATAACAATAAAAGACCTGAAGTGATTGACGGTGCTGTCCTTATTCTTTGGCCTGAAGGCAATATAGTTGAACAAGCCGTGTACCCAGACCCGTTTGCAGATGTTATTCCGCAACTTGGCAACCAATCCAAAGAAATCAGCGTTCATGATATCACGCGGGCGCTGAAACGTGCCAAGAATGACCAGCGTATTTCAGCCCTTGCTTTAATCACTGATTCCATGAGGGGTGTTGGCCCTAGCCATCTTCATGCAATTGCCGCCGCTATCCGCGATTTTAAAGAAGGCGGCAAAAAGGTTTATGCAATTTCCACGGCATACTCGCAAGACGGCTATATGCTTGCCGCAGAAGCCGATAAAATCTTTATGAACCCATACGGCAGCATATTGCTGCCGGGCTATGGCAACTTCCCCATGTACTTTAAAGACGGGCTTGATAAGCTTGGGGCAACCATGAATATCTTCCGTGTTGGCACCTATAAAGCTGCGGTTGAACCCTTCCTTCGGAATGATATGTCACCGGCTGCAAAAGAAGCCAATATGGCTTTTCTCGGCAGCCTATGGAGCCAATATACCGCATCTGTAGAAACTGCGCGCGGCATGGAAACAGGCACCCTGCAAGGTGATATTGCTAATATGGCAGATCAACTTCGCGATGTCTCAGGCGACTTTGCAACCTTGGCCGTTCATACCAAACTGGTAGATGAATTAGCGCCCCGTAAAACGTGGCGGCATGCACTGATGAAAGAGTATGGCAGCAATAAAGAAGGCAATTCTTTCAACCAAATACACTTTCAAACCTATTTGGCAGCAACTGACCATGCTCAAAACCATGCCAAAAATGTTGCGGTGATAACAGCGCAAGGCCCTATCGTTATGGGCAGTGGCCCTATCACACAAACGGCGGCGGAAACCCTGGTTGGCTACATCCGTGAAGCCCGTAACAGCAAAAAAACGGCTGCAATTGTCTTGCGTGTAAACAGTGGCGGCGGCTCTGCTTTCGCCTCTGAGCTTATCCGCCAAGAACTGGTTGCCGCCCAAGAGCAAGGCATCAAAATAATCGCCTCCATGGGGCCAGTTGCAGCATCTGGTGGCTACTGGATTTCCGCAACTGCTGATGAAATCTGGGCAGCGCCCTCCACCATCACTGGGTCAATCGGTATTTTTGGCATGATCCCAACTTTTGAGAATACACTGGCAAAAATTGGCGTGCACTCAGACGGTGTTGGTACCACGCCTCTTGCAGGGGCGTTTGACACGAACCGGCCATTGTCAACGATGACCAAAGATATCATTCAACAATCAATTGAAGCAGGCTATTCACAGTTCATCAACTTGGTTGCCGAAGGCCGTAACATGACGCCCGAGGCCGTTGACACCATCGCACAGGGGCGGGTTTGGTCAGGCGTTAAAGCGCACGAACTTGGCTTAGTTGACCATCTTGGTGGCTTTCAAGATGCCGTAAAAGCAGCAGCCGCAGCAGCCGACATCGAACGCTATAATGTTGTTTTTTACCGCGATAAACCAGATGATTTTAAACTGATGCTTTCAGAAATTCTTAAGTCCACCATTGGGTTAGAGACCTTGCAACCAGTGTTTGGAAGCAAGATTTCTCCGCTTCTGAACAAAGCGCTGGAAATTAGCAAAGAAGCTGAATTTATGGTGAATTTAAATGACCCGATGGGCCGCTATGTCGTCTGTATGAATTGCGCAGTTCAGTAATCTACTTTCTGCGGAAACATCAGCGGAGAGTGGGCGGATATGATTTCAGCTAAAACGGATACGGTCTAGCATCATGACAAAACAGATATCCAAAACGGAAAGCGAATGGCGCGCTGACTTAACTGATGAGCAATATAATGTGTGCCGCTGCGGCGGTACCGAAGCGCCTTTTACAGGCAAATATTGGGACTGTAAAACCGCAGGTATTTACCACTGCGCTGCCTGCGACGCTGCCCTTTTTAGCAGCGCCACCAAATTCGATTCTGGTACAGGCTGGCCCAGTTTTTTTGATAAATTAAGCCCAGAAGCCGTCGGCGAAAAAACC
>JAESQS010000281.1 GCA_016765035.1 Kordiimonadaceae bacterium
CCTGATTGGTGGCTGGAACCCCCTGCCGTTACGAACATAGCGCTTGAGCCATTCTACGAAACCAATGCCGATGGCACAGTTATCCGGGGCCTTGATGCCACATGGGATTTGCCTGAGGGCGCAGGCAGCATCGTCGCAGTTGAAGTTGAGTGGAAAAAAGCCTCAGACGCTAATTATACCAGCAGCATGACCCTGTCTGGCGACAGTGAAAGCGCCAAAATTAGCGGTTTGGTAAATTATGCGATTACCTTTGATGTGCGCGTAACATACGAAACCCAACGCGGAAACACATCTGCGTCAGCAGTAGAGCAAGTGACACTAACAGTGGTGCAAAGCGTGTTGGATGTACTGGCGGATGGGCAGCTTGTTTTTGCCGATTTTTGGGATTTTGGCACAAGCCTAATGGGGTGGACAGCGGAGAATGCTACCATTGAAACACCCTCTGCAAGCGCTTCAAATGCAATGGGCTTTCATACGTCTTCAAGCGATGCGAACCTCGTTAGTCCGGTAGGGTTACTCATTGATGGCAGCGTGTGGGATAAAGTGATTATACGCATGAAGCGCTTAACAGCCAGCGCAGATAATGTGGATTGGGAGAAGGCATATCTTTATTATAACACCACCATCCGGGGTGGGTTTGAGCCAGACTACCGGGAATTTTCAAACGCACGCTATGTTGTTGGAAAATATGTAACTTTTGTGTTCGACATGACAGAATTAAGCAGCAACAGCCTGACCGCTACCCAGAAAAAAGACTGGATTGAAAGCACAATCACCCAAATTCGGTTTGACCCCTCCATAACGGCTGGTGATGACTTGGCGAATGATTGGATCGGAATTGGCCGGGTTGCGCCAGCCGTTTCCTCTGCCCATTCAGCCAACCTTGTTAGCGATTTGGGCTTCACGAATATAGCAACAGAAGATTCTGCAAACGAAAGCAACTTTAAGGGCAAAACCATTGATGCCATGAATGTAAAAGTTGGTCAAATGATTTCAGCCAGCATTGATGTGCTCGCGGAAGGCACGCGACGTGGCAGGTTAAAATTGGAATTTTTAGGCGCTGGCGATGTGGTGATTTCTGCCCCCACGAGCCCATGGTCAACTGTCGTTGGGGACTATGCACCTGTAAAGCTTGAAGGCTTAACGATACCCACTGGTACGGAAAGAATACGCGGTAAGCTGGAACGCGAAAACGCAGGTTCTGGCGGCGTAGGGGCTCGCTATTTCACTCTCAACGCTGGCGGCCATGTTGTGCAGTATGCGCCTGTAGGTGGTGCAACGAGTGGATCAAATTTGTATGATGCCGATGGATTGTTGCTGGAGGATAGCGACATCATTACATCAAACGGCCAGCTTGTTTTTGACACGATGTGGGATTTTGGGCCAACAGAGAAGGGCTGGACGGGAGACCAAGTAAACCTAACAACTTCGAGCACGGGCCTTGTCATCGATACACTGACTACTGATAGTAAACTTTACAGCCCAGATAACCTTACGATTGATGGCAGCAGATTTGACAAGGTGATGGTGCGGCTTAAGCGCATTTCATCGGGTGACGGTGAAGAATGGGAAGGCCCGCAATTATTTTATGCAACCACCGACCATATCATCAGCACCAGCTACCGCGATTATGCAAATGCAAAACTTGTTAAAGGCACATATTCAACCTTTGTTTTTGATATGGCGAACCAAAGTGCAGGCGGGAATGACTGGACAAACAGCATTATCACGCAGCTTCGTTTTGACCCAACAATTACATCTGGTGATGATTTTGAAATTGACTGGATCGGTGTGGGCCGTGTTTCGCCCAGCATGGCCGTGCCCCATGCAGTAAACCTTATTGACGATATTGGCTTTAAGTCTTTTGACCCTGTTGACAACGATACGGATGAAGTTTTTGCAGCCAAAACGCTGGACTATATGAACCTTGCTGTCGGGGAGCAAATATCAGCAAGTGTGCAGATATTTGCGAATGGTGCGCGGCGCGGTAGGCTCAGGTTAGAATTTGAGGGAAGCGACCAATATCTGGACAGTCCTTGGTCTTATATTGTGGATGCCTATTACACTATTGAAATAGAGGGTGAAACTATCCCGCCGGGCACTACTAAAATACGAGGGGTGCTGGTGAAAGAAACGGGCCCATCGGGCGCTGTGGGAGCACGTAACTTTACCTTAAATAGAGGCAGTGTTGCTGTGCCCTATTCCCCTGTTAGGGGGGATGTTGAAGAAGGTGCCACAAACACAACCGACACAACTCAGCTCAGTGATGGGGCTGGTTTAGGTAACACCGCGTTATGGGGCAGTGTTTCTGGAGGTGATAAGCCTGATAACAATGCAACGCGCAACACGGGTGCGCTTGCAGATAAAAACAGTGTTGATACCAATGATGTTGATGATGAAGCCATTACGGATTTCGGAACGGACACAGACAGCAGCAGCAGTGCTGTATTGAATGCCAATACCCAAGAAAAGGTTATTTCCAATGTGTCTGGTGTCACTGGCTACCCGGATGGCGTGAAACTGTTTGCGGCAGTGAAACTGATAAACAACTTATCTACCAGAGATATTAGCGTGCAGATACGCCAAAGCGGTGCTGGCACGTCCACTGCGGAAAAAATAACACCTGTGTCTAGCAATGGCCGGACCTTCACGGTTACTGCCCGTGCAAAGTCATTTTCAGGCACCCGTACCTATGAACTAGTGCTGCGCTGGTACGGGGCCAGCCAAGACGTGAATTATACATCCCCTATCATTGAATGGGAAACAGCAAAAAAATGAATGAACATCTAGGTATCATTTACGAAGTTGCCACTGGTCACATCGTGAAGAACATCCGCATGTTGCGCCGCTTTACAGTGATGGATCACTATGAACTGCGGGAAGGGCAGGCTTTTCTGATTGGTCAGAACGCGGAAGACATTGACGGCTTTAAAGTTGAAGCGGATGCGTTGGCCGCTATTGAAAGACCTACCCCAACAATTGAACAGATACGGCGCGGGGCAAAGGAAGACATAGACCGGGCAGCGGGTGTATGTCGTAGTGAAGTTGCCAGCCAAGGGTATGGTCAGGAAATGACCTACTTGGCTAAGGAAGTAGAAGCCCGCGCTTGTATTGCAGATGCTGCACCAGTTGCGGCCACTTACCCTATGATGGCCGCTGAAGTTGGCATTACGGGTACTGACCTGGCGGCGGTGGCGACTGAGGTTGTGGCCCGCGCTGATGCATGGAAGGCGCTTGCTGGTAGCATTGAAAGGGTGCGGCTTGCCGGCAAGCAATCAATTGATGCAGCGACCACAGAAGCTGAAATAGATACCATCCTTACGGATACCTCATGGCCTAATTAACGCCCACCACTGAAAATTCAATTAAACAGATGCCGCTTTTAGCCGGTGTGGACTAAATGGCCGCGTGCTTTTGCCTCTGCCGTAAAAACCAAAGACTTTTTGTTTCCGGCCTTCGCTGTTGCGGCAGCTAGTGCAGTGCGTGCGCTGTATTTGACGTTTTAAAAACGCCTCGGCTCACTCTGCCTCATTTTGGCTCTCACCCTCCATCCCTACCAAAAATAAAAGAGAAAAATCATGAAAGATACAATCATCGGGTGGCTTCGGGCCGCCCGTTCGTTTTTTGCTGCGCGGCTCACTTCTGTGGGCCGTTTTTTTGTGGCGCAGTTTCACAGCCGCCCGGTGCTTAAGCGGGGGCTGTTTGCCCTCGGCTTGTTCGCCTCTGTTGGCGTGCCAGCGGCGGTCATTGGTGTGCCTGTGCTGGCAGTAGTGTGGGCCGGGGCGGTGTTTACGCTGTTTCTTGGTATGGGGGCAGAGCGCGCATCGTTGGAGTGGGGGCCTGTGATTGCCCTGCCGCCTGCGCGCAGTTTTGCCTTCTGGCGCTGGCATACGCTTGAGAAAAAGCGCTTTTTTGCTGTGCTAGTGGCGCTTGCGGTCGGCTTGCTCGTTTCGCTTGGCGGGGGCCTCATGTAATGGCGGGGCCTTCTTTTAAAAAAGAATATGGCGTTGGTGCGGGTGGCGCAGAGTATGGCGCAGAGTACGGCGCAGAGTAC
>JAESQS010000032.1 GCA_016765035.1 Kordiimonadaceae bacterium
AAAAACCATATTGTTTGCTGATGGTTGCTGGCACAAAAGCTTCCTCACCAATGGCGGAGAAGTCGCGTGATTTTATCTGAATGCCTGATGCACCGCCCCACGTGTCATTACCATTGTGAATAAAGTCCAGCCTGCCTTCCCAACCTTCGTTAGAAAAAACGGTCCCAATCTCGTTTCCTTCAAGCTCGAGGTGTTCATAGTCGGCGTAACCAAAACGGATTTTTACTTTTTTGAAAAAGCCATAATCCCCTTTGATTTCACCGCGTAAGTCATAGCGGAGCTGATCAAGCTCAATGGTGACTGGGGCTTCTTCCGTGCCCTCATGGTCATCATGGTCATCGTCATCATCATGGTCATCATGCTCATGGCCGCCAGGCACGCCGTAGCTGCTGTCGAGCAGCTTTACATTCATGCCTATAAAACCATTTGAAAAAAGGAAAGATAAACCCGCAAATGCGCCAGTTGTTTTTGTTTCGGAATTTTCCGCTATACCAAAAGCTTCTTCCTCTAGTGCTTCGCCAGAGGCCTCGGCTTCAGCAGCTTCTGCATCCCGTACCTGCTGTGATTCCGCAAAACCTGGGATTTTATAATCACTTGTTGCACGGTACAAAGCATCTCCATGAAAAATAACAGTTGTACCGCCCACTTTGCCAAGTTGAGCATTGAAAGCGCCAACAATTTCATCACCATCATTTACAGTTGTGTGCCCATAACGCACGGCCCCATCGAATGTGTTTTCAGGGGCTGAATTAGGGATGCGCCCATCCAAAACATTGACCACACCGCCTGCAGCGCTGCTGCCATACATAAGCATGGCTGTGCCGCGTAAAATTTCGATACGTTCTGCCAAGGCAGGTTCAATGGCGGTCGCATGGTCAGGGCTTGTTGAGGATGCATCAATGGATCCAAGGCCGCTATCCAATATTCTGATCCGGTCCCCACCAAGTCCCCTAATAATGGGGCGGCTGGCACCGGGACCGAAGAAAGTAGAGGAAATACCCGGCTGTCTGCGCAATGTTTCACCAATGGAGCCATCCAATTGCCGCTGAATAGCCTCTTTGTTTAAAATTGTGGTGCCGAGAATTGCCGTGCCAAGTTTTCGGCCCTCAAAGGCCCCAGAGACAACAATTTCCTCCAGACGGTTTTCTGGTGGCGGAGCATCTACGGCCTCAACACCGGCGTTAGGGCCGTATATCAACGTAAGTAGTAATAGACTTCTTATATTCAAAAACATGTAGTTCAACCTCTACGCTTTGGAAGCGTCTGAATTTCAAAATGTAATAATATAACATATAGCGAGGTGGTGAAATTTTACAAGCGCAATTTGATAAACTCTCTACAGTTTTTTGCGCAGTTAAAGAATAGTAATTATTTGCATGGTAAAGAATCATGGGTGCCTAAAAGGCTATTGCGTATCGGGATGGTGTAAATATAACATAATTAGAATATATTATTATAGTAAAGCAGTGGTTATCCCTTGTACTGAGTGTAGATATACTGAAAACAAAGGTAAATATTATAGGCGCATGGATGTTTACCGTGAGTGCAATGTAGAGTAGAGGCCAGCATGAATGCTGATTTCGGAAAGTGTTTTTGATGCGGGGAAAGTTACAGGACGATGAGGTGAAGTTTTCAGTTGGTTTTATACTTCTGAATGAATTCACCCTATTTGCCCTCTCAGGTTTTGTAGATTCTCTCCGCCTAGCGGGTGACCAGTCAGATGACAGTCGCCAGAGGGACTTCCACTGGACCATTGCTGCGCCAACTATGGAGCCAATACGTTCGAACTGCGGTGTGGAAGTGTTACCGTGGGTGACATTCTCTGATACAGACAAGTTTGATTATCTTGTTGTGGTTGGGGGCCGAGTAGAACCTCAGCGTAACACTGACGTCCGTATCACAGACTATATTACCTCATTTGCGGCAAAGGGTGGCTTTGTCATTGGCCTTTGTACAGCCAGTTTTGTCATGGCGCGGCTTGGCATCATGAAAAACAGGCGCTGTTGCGTGCATTGGCACCATAGAGAAGAGTTTGAAGCCGAATTCCCCGAAGTAGAAGCCATGTCTGATACTATCTTCCATGAAGATAGAAACCGGATTACATGCTCTGGTGGCCGCGCGGCAAATGATGTTGCTCTCTTTCTTATAGAGAAACACTGTGGGCCAGCAAAGGCACGCAAAGCGGCCAGTGGCTTAGTGATTGAGGAAATTCGTGGGAGCCATAGCCCACAGCCCAATGTGGGGGCCAAATGGTTCCGAAAGGTGCACCATCCGCTTCTACGTCGGGCCATTATCATTATGGACCAACATATTTCTGATGATATGTCGATGAATGACCTAGCAAACCTGTTGCAGGTTGGGGAAAACACCCTTTTCAGAACATTCAAGCGCTATGTGAAGATTTCACCGGCTAAATTGTTTCGGGTATTGCGGTTGGCACATGGTCACTGGAGTCTGTATTATACCAACTTGGCAATTTCCCAAATTGCCCATAGCTATCAGTTTTCAGATGCGTCTCACTTCTCCAAAATGCACCGCGAATATTATGGGCTGACACCGGCTGAAGCCAGATTGAATGGCCCGAAGGAAAAACCCAACGGTGAGGACACCTTAGACAATGATGACATCATCGGTCATATTTTAGCAGGTGAATTATTTTTGCTGGATAACAGGTTATAGAGCCGCGTGCAGACGAAAGCATTTACGATCCATAGCGTGCAAAAAAAGCCTAAAAGAGAGAATAATACCAATTTTAGTTTAAAATGTTATAGGCCAAAATCGGGCACTAGTTTATCTGCCTATTTAGACGCTAATTCCACGAACACGTAGATTACGATTTTATCTGGAAAATACTATGACGCTTAGCAATTGTATCGAGCTTAAAGCTCCCTACTTGATCTTTATCGGAGACACCACTTCCCCCCTTTATGCCAAAACAGGCCTTGGAATTATTCAATGGCGTAGAGGTCTTGTGGCTGGGCAGGTACGCTTTGAAGGCAACGACCTTGATATGGGCGTGCCAGACTTAACAATTGCCGAAGCTGTTGCTGCTGGCGTTAAATCTATCATCATTGGTGTAGCCCCTGTTGGCGGATGTATTGGTGACGATTGGGTTTCTGTGTTGGTTGAGGCTGCTAATGCCGGGCTAGATGTTGTCAGTGGTTTACACCGGCGGTTGGCAGAATATCCGGAGTTGAAAGCCGCTGCGGATAAAGCAGGCACATCCCTTATCGATGTTCGAGTGGCACCAGAAAACTTACCAATTGGTACAGGTGTGAAGCGCACTGGAAAACGTGTTTTGATGGTGGGAACAGACTGTGCGGTTGGCAAAAAATATTCTGCATTAGCATTGGCAGATTGCCTGAAAACAAGAGGCGGTAAAGCAACCTTTAGGGCCACAGGCCAAACCGGCATTATGATTGCAGGCCAAGGCTTACCTATTGATTGCATCATTGCTGATTTTGTATCCGGCGCTGCTGAGGCTTTTAGCCCTGATAATGACCCTGACCATTGGGATGTTATTGAAGGGCAGGGCTCGTTATACAATGCGTCTTATGCTGGGGTCAGCCTATCGCTTCTTCATGGCTCTCAGCCGGATGCGATTGTGGTTTGTCATGACCCATGTAGAGAATCTATTAGTAGCTGCCCGGGAGCAAAAGTACCATCTGTTGAAGATTGTATGGACTTGAACCTTAAATGCGGTAGCCTCACCAATCCAAACATTACATGTGTTGGCATTTCTGTGAATACGTCTCAGATGGAAGAAAGCAAGCGGCAGCCTTATTTAGATGCGCTCGCAGCAAAAACTGGCCTGCCGTGCATTGACCCTATTTTGAATGGCTGTGATGCAATTGCAGACCGTTTGGACATTATTTAAGTATTGAGCGAGGAACACGTGATGCGTGCAGTTACAATGACTATTGAACCATGGGAAATGAAAGAACCTTTCGTAATTACGGGGTATACTTTCACGCAAGCGCGTGTGCTTTATGTGCAAATCACAGAGGACGGTCATACAGGCGCTGGTGAAGCAACGGGTGTATATTATCTGGATGAAACAGCAGAGACCATTCTTGAACAGGCTGTTAGTGTTAAAGAAAAACTGGAAAAGGGGTTAACCCGCGAAGAATTGAGAGCTTGTTTGCCTCATGGTGGCGCGCGGAACGCAATTGATTGCGCCCTGTGGGATTTGGAAGCCAAACAAACGGGAAAAAGCATCTGGGACCTTACGGGTGTCGTGCTTAAGGAAACCATCACTGTGAACACGGTGGGGATTGGTAGTCTTGAAAAGATGCGGGAAACAGCCCTTGGTTTGGATACGCCAAAAATCAAAGTAAAGCTCAGTGACGAAATGCCGCTGGAGCGCATAAAAGCCGTTGTTGATGCCCGGCCTGATGCTGAGATTATGGTTGATGTTAACCAAGGCTGGACTTTTGAGCAATTGGTTGAACTGGCACCAAAGTTCAAGGAACTGGGTGTTAAAATGATAGAGCAACCGCTGCCTCGTGGCGGGGACGCTGAACTTGAAGGCTATGAGCCGCCACTTCCTCTTTGTGCGGACGAATCCTGCCTTCATACAGGTGAATTAGAGCAAGCTTCCAGACGCTATAGTGTGGTCAACATTAAGCTGGATAAAACCGGTGGATTGACTGAAGCGCTCGATTTGGCAAGGCAAGCCACTGCACGCGGCTTGGGGGTTATGGTTGGTAACATGATGGGAACTTCACTTGCGATGGCTCCTAGCCTCGTAATTGCACAATTTTGCGATTTTGTAGATTTGGACGGGGCTTTGTTTTTAAAGAAAGACCGGCCGAACGCAATGACATATGCCGGTGGCATTGTAAAAGGGCTTACACCCAAGTTATGGGGGTAGTTTTTAACTGAGGTGTAAGCTGACAGGGCTTAATAAGGGAGGACAGACGACGTGGTTGATTTTTTCCGCAAGTATTTATTACCAGGACTTATTTTCCAATCTGTGGTGATTGGTGGAGGCTATGCAACAGGCAGAGAGCTTGTTGAATATTTCTTCCCAACAGGGCCGATTGGGGGCTTGCTGGCGATGGCAGTAGCGACGATCGTATGGAGCATTTCCTTAGCTTTGTGTTTTGAAGTGGCACGCATAACCAAAAGTTATGATTACCGCAGCTTCTTTAAAGTGATGCTGGGTCGAGGCTGGGTCGCTTTTGAAGTGGCCTATATAGCGCTTATCGTGCTTGTGCTTTCCACCCTAGGGGCTGCATCCGGTGAAATTGCAGCCTTAAACCTTGGTATTGACCCTATTTGGGGCACGCTTGCCATGATGGTCATTATCGCGGTGCTGGTTTTCTATGGTTCTGCGGTGTTGGAGATGTTCATGGCCGGCTGGTCGTTTCTTCTCTATGCGTCATACGCAATATTCGTTGTCTTTTGTTTTCAGGCATTTGGCTCTGATATCTCCCACGCCTTTTCGGTTGCTGAAGTCCAGCCGGGCTGGTTTATGGGTGGCCTGCAATATTCTGGCTATAATCTTGCGAGCTTTGCAGCGGTCTTATTCTGCATTCGCCACCTGACAAGCCGTAAGCAGGCGATTGGTGCTGGACTACTGGCAGGGCCTATTGCAATGATCCCCGGCTTTCTGTTTTTTGTTGCTATGGTTGGGTTTTACCCGGAAATCAAAGAACAAAGCTTGCCAGTTGCGCATTTGCTTTCAGTCTTGAATATACCTCTTTTCAAAGTACTGTTTGAAATCATCCTATTTGGTACTTTCATTGAGACTGGGGCGGCTTTAATTCATGCAATTAACGAGCGTGTTGCCGAAGTTTACCATGAAAAAGGCCGTGTGCTTGAGCCATGGGTACGCCCTGCTATTGCTATCGGAACGCTTTTTGTCTCCGTTGTATTAGCGGCCAAAGTGGGTTTGGTGAATTTGATAGCGCAAGGCTACGGCACAATCACTTATGTGTTTATCGTGCTTATTATAGTGCCGCTTTGTACGGTGGGTATTAAACGCATTCTTGCTCATAAAGGCGAGGCTGCATAAGGCTACTTCAAAGGGGCTGTAATTAAACTATCATGCACTTTTAAAAGGCGCGACCTACTTCAGTAGGCCGCGCCTTTTTTTGATATTCAAACGTAGGGTTACAGCCAAAGTGTGACATGAGGGGTACGGACTGTAACAGACCCATTCACGTGGAGCTATTATACAAATATTTGACGCTTGTATTATAGTAAACTGGATAAAAAACCCACAAAATAGCCTTTATTGAGCAATGTGTCCGGGCGAGATGCATATCACACAGTGTTAGTAGTTAACCAAGCAAGCGCTTTCGTACAAAGATGTTTGCGAGGTAGGGGAGGAATTCAGTAAGTGAGTTGTAGCGTACAGATATGCCTTCGACATAAAGTACTCGTGAGTGCTGTGTTGGTTGCTTCACTGGTTGGGGCACCTACATT
>JAESQS010000282.1 GCA_016765035.1 Kordiimonadaceae bacterium
GAGCTTTAGCCAGCGTTTCATCAGTAAGTGGCGAGCCTTCTGCATCATAGGCGCACCCGCCGATTAAGCCTTCGGAAATTTCAAAGGTAACATCATAAGCGCCTTCAACCCATGTCATCACACGGCGAGCCTGCGCCATAACTTCTGGACCAATACCATCACCTGGCAGTAACATAATAGAATGTGTTGTCATCGCTAAATTCCTAAATCACGCTGTCTTACGACGTTGCTTACCCTCTATATAACCAAGGTGTCATCATTTTGGTTTTGTCTTCATAAGCGCTAATCGCTGCGCCTGACTGAAGGGTTTGCCCAACTTCATCAAGACCACCTAAAAGCATCTCTTTATGCGTAGGGTTATACTCAAATTCATAAAAGGCATTTTCACAGCATACTGTTTGTTCGTTCAAATCAATATGGATCTGATGCCCGGCCTCTGCCGCAATCACAAGCGCATCAACCTGTTCCTGCGGTAGTTCAACAGTCAGAATGTTGTTCTTCACACAGTTTCCTGCAAAAATATCAGCAAAACTTGGCGCTATAATGCAGCGAAACCCAAGCTCTGCAATGGCCCACGGCGCATGTTCACGGCTTGAACCACAGCCAAAATTATCGCCTGTGATAAGTATTTTCGCGCCTTTATACTTCTCACCGTCAAAGATATTATCTTCGATGCGGGCACCCTCTGCCGTAAAGCGGATGGTTTCAAAAGCATGTTCGCCAAACCCTGTGCGTTTGATCGACTTTAGGTGCTTGGCAGGGATGATGATGTCTGTATCAATATTCACCCGTGGGAAGGGTGTAGCTATTGAACTGACTTTGATAAATTTTTCCATGTCTTTTGCTCCCCTACAAGTCGCGTACATCGACAAAATGACCGGCAATTGCCGCCGCGGCCGCCATGGCAGGGCTTACCAAATGCGTGCGGGCACCCGGCCCTTGCCGCCCAACAAAATTGCGGTTGCTGGTAGAAGCAACATGCTCCCCTGCTCCTGCTTTGTCAGGGTTCATTGCAAGGCACATAGAACAGCCTGGCTCACGCCACTCAAAACCCGCCTCAACAAGAATTTGGTCGAGGCCTTCTTCTTCCGCTTGGTATTTCACAAGGCCAGAACCGGGCACAACAAGCGCCTCTATAATACTGCTCGCCACCTTTCGGCCTTTAACAACCTCAGCCACTTCCCGGATATCTTCGATGCGGCTGTTGGTACAGGAACCAATGAAGACACGGTCCACTTTCACATCTGTCATCGCCTGCCCTTCGGCAAGCCCCATGTAAGCAAGCGCCTTCTCAACAGCTTCTTGCTTGGCCGGGTCAGCGAAGGATTTTATCTGCGGTACATAGCCAGTGATCGGCACCACGTCTTCCGGGCTAGTGCCCCATGTTACCTGCGGCGCAATTTCACTGCCATAAATGACAATTTCTTTATCAAACATGGCGCCGTCGTCAGAACTTAGCGATGCCCAATAGGCAACAGCCGCATCCCACTGCCCGCCTTTTGGCGCATAGGGGCGGCCTTTGACATATTCAAATGTTTTGGCGTCAGGGGCCACAAGCCCAGCGCGTGCACCAGCCTCAATAGACATATTGCAAAGGGTCATGCGGCCTTCCATGGTCAAGGCCTCAATCACAGGCCCGGCAAATTCAATAACATGCGCTGTGCCGCCGCCTGTGCCAATGGCGCCGATGATTGCGAGCGCCACATCTTTTGCCGTGCAACCCTTGGATAAAATACCCGTAACGCTTACGCGCATATTCTTAGATTTTTTAAGCTGCAACGTCTGCGTTGCTAATACATGCTCAACTTCAGATGTGCCAATCCCAAACGCCAATGCGCCAAAGGCCCCGTGTGTAGATGTGTGGCTGTCACCACAAACAAGTGTGACACCGGGCTGCGTGAAGCCTTGCTCAGGCCCTACAACATGCACAATACCCTGCCTGACATCATCCATAGGGATATACTCAAGGCCAAACTCTTTTACATTGGCTTCCAGCGCTGTTAGTTGCGCCGTTGACATAGGGTCAGGGTTTGGCAAATGACGATCTTTTGTAGGCACGTTATGGTCTGGCACAGCAATGATGCTGTCAGGGCGGTGAATTTTTCGGCCAGCGGCGCGTAGGCCATCAAATGCCTGAGGGCTAGTCACTTCATGAACCAGATGCCGGTCAATGTACAAAAGCGCCATGCCATTACCACGGTCTTCAACAACATGATGGCCCCAGATCTTATCGTACATAGTCTTCAGCATAGATCAGCTCTTTCGTCACATTCTTGGTACGCTAAACTCAGCGTAAGGGGGGGTCTTTTAATATCAGCAAATATGTTCGTAGAACTACGGTACTTATATGTCTTACCGTTCTCAAAACACAAAAACGGAGGCAAACTTTCGCTCGCCCCCGCTCTAATAGAACCAACCGCAATGGTTAGCAATAAAATATTAAACCATCTCAGGTTTTTGTAATTTTATTGCGCAATCTCTATTTGCGATTAAAATCTCTTTTCTCAACGATACGAGCAGCTTTACCAGTCCGGCCACGCAGATAGTATAGCTTCGCACGACGAACTTTACCACGGCGGATCACAGTTATACCGTCTACAACTGGGCCATAGAGTGGGAATACACGTTCAACGCCTTCGCCGTAAGACAGCTTGCGCACTGTGAAGTTAGAGCTGATGCCTTTGTTAGCGCGTGCAATACACACACCTTCAAATGCCTGAGTACGCTCACGATCGCCTTCACGCACTTTAACATCAACACGCAATGTATCGCCTGCAGCAAACTCAGGAATTTCTTTGCCTTCTGTAAGCTTGGCAATATGGTCTTGCTCTAGTTTCTGAATAATATTCATTGTTTTACACCTTTATTTTTTATCCCGTACATAGGACGACCAGAGGTCTGGCCGGCGTATACGCGTTAACTCTTCTCTTTTAGTGTGCCGCCACTGTGCGACTTTTTTGTGGTGCCCACTTGTAAGCACCGCCGGGATCTCGCGCCCTTCCCAAACCTGTGGTCTGGTATAGTGCGGATATTCGAGAAGCCCATTTTCAAAACTCTCTTCATCCAATGTTGCGTTCGCGCCCATAATGCCGGGCAGCAACCGCACCACCGCGTCTAACATAACCATGGCTGCTGGCTCACCGCCTGACAGCACAAAATCACCAACGCTTATCTCTTCTACGTCATGGGCCTCAAGAACACGTTCATCAACGCCTTCGAAGCGACCACAAAGTATCGTCACTCCCCCTGCACTTTGCCACCGTACCGCGTCTGCCTGCTCAAAGCGGCGTCCGCGTGGGCTCATGTAAACAAGGGGCCATTCTGGTTTAGCGTTTGCCTTAGCAGCATCAATCGCTTTACCCAAAATATCGGCTCGCATTACCATCCCCGGGCCACCGCCTGCGGGGGTATCGTCCACCGAGCGGTGCTTATCGCTCGAAAAATCGCGTATGTCCAGCGTTTTCAACGCCCATTTACCGTCTTTTAAGCCTTTACCAGCAAGGGATTGCCCCAATGTGCCCGGGAACATCTCTGGGAAGATAGTTAATAGCTGCGCCGTGAATAGGGGAGACATTATTCTTCCCCACTTGTTTCGCTGTTATTTTCGCTATCTTCGTCGCGCTCACTGACATGAATTTTCTGCCATTCAGTAAAGGCAATTGTCACGCTGCCAGCTTTGATATCCACCACCGGCACCAGCGTTTTCCTAAAGGGAACAAATACTTGGCGTCCAAGCTGTTTTACAGGTTCATCAAGAACAAGTTCCAGCAAGTCTTCTGCGCCAAAATTCTCCACTGCCCGGACAAAGCCAATTTCGGTACCAGCCTCATCAAGAGCCTTAAGCCCAATCAAGTCGGCAAGATAAAATTCGTCTTCCGCTTCGTTGGCAAGGCTATCGCGCTGCACAAAAAGTTGCATACTCTTGCGGCGCTGCGCTTCATCAACAGTTGAGACACCATCAACCCGCACCACATAGCCACCTTTAACGTCGCGTACTTTGGTAAAGGACACCAAGGGGCCATCAGCCCCCTCGTGAATTTCTTTATAGGAAAAAATGGCCTTTGGGTTTTCGGTGAAAGACTTGAGGCGCACATCACCGCGCACCCCGTGTGAACCAGCAAAGGCCCCCACACAGATCCAATCACCATGAACACCAGATTGTTGACGTTCAGCTTGCCCAGCGATATCTCGCTTTTCGACCATTTTGAATATCCAGAAAAATGGCCCAACCTTCAAATTAAAGAGTGGGCCAAATTAGATTTACTCAGCAGCTTTTTCTTCAGCTGGCTTTTCTTCTGCAGCAGCTTCCTCAGCAGGTGCTTCTTCCGCAGGAGCAGCAGCGGCTTCAGCAGCGGCAGCTTTTGCAGCCTCAGCAGCTTCTGCAGCCGCAGCTTTTGCTGCTTCTTCTGCTTCTTTGGCAGCTTCAGCAGCAGCTTCAGCTTTTCCTTTTTTCTCTTCGATCAGATCCAGCGCTTTTTGGCCAGGCTTTGCTTTGTTCGGGTTGTTGCGAGCTTTCTTCTCAAGCATGCCAGCAGCTTCAAGGAAGCGGCTTACACGGTCAGAAGGGCGTGCGCCTTCAGAAAGCCAATGCTTGATACGGTCTTCAAGAAGGGTAACCCGCTTCTCGTCATCTTTAGCAAGCATTGGGTTGTATGTGCCCAAACGCTCGATGTAACGACCATCACGAGGCATACGGCTATCAGCCACAACAAGACGGTAATAAGGACGTTTCTTTGCGCCACCGCGAGAAAGACGAATTGATAGTGCCACTTTGTAGTTCCTTTCAGGATCCCAATGCGGGATTATTCTCAAGTTATTTCAGGTCCCATATGGGATATTTTTTCAGTATTA
>JAESQS010000283.1 GCA_016765035.1 Kordiimonadaceae bacterium
AACCACCCCACAGTGTATCCTAGCGGGTGGTTGGGTAGGGGGCGTGGGCCGGTGTTGCTTATTAGATCAGATACGTTTTTAAAAACTAATGTCTAAAATGCGCTGGGTGCTGATAAAGCCTGCATTCTCAATGGCTTTTTGTGCGCCTATATTGCCGCTTTCTGTAGAACAAATAGCGCGCAAGCCTTCACCGCGACAAAGCAGCGCCAGTTGCTGTAAAATCGCTGTTGCTAGCCCTTTGCGCCGCCAGTCCTTGGCTACTACCATGCCTACATCAGCATAGGGCTTCTGTGTGTCACTTATGCGGCGCTCCCAGCGGCAATTAAGCTGTCGGCTTGCCATAAGCCAAACAGTTCCTGCCGCTCTATCAACGTGGTGTAATATCCACTTAGCCAGCCCCTGTCTGCCCCCAAAGCACAGAAGGCAAACTCAACAGCGGCCCCAAGTTCATTTGCGGCTATGAGCCTGAATTGGGTCTCCTGTGGGAAAGTGGGGGCTGCGGCCCGTGTGTCAGCTGAGTGATACATAAGGGCGTTCACGGTTGTTGATTGCTGGTGGTCCATACAATACGCGAGGAAAGGCCCGTCGCTGGTGGCGACTGTTGCGCCGCTTAGATCAAGCTCCTGTACGAGCGTGGCAAATGCGGTGGGGGCGAGGGCTGGAAGGACAGAAAAAAATTGCAGTATTTTATGGTCTGCATTAACGGCACCATAAGCAATGGGGGTTCCGTCCGCCTTTTCGATTAGATACTGATCAGCAGCCAACGCAAATTGTTCCCACATACCGTCTAGGGGGGTGGTGAGTGTTTGGTAATATTGCTGCCGTAACGCCATAAGGGACGCCGCAGTTGTTTTGCTGATGGTGAGATTAGGCATTTGGCAGGTCCTTATAATGTTGAAACATTTGTTCCAGCATTTCGGTGAGAGGATAGTCTTCAAACACAGACAAATGATGCAATGCAATGCCGTCTAGTTCGCTCATGAAGCGGCGGGCGGTTAGCTGGGGTTTTGCTACGTCGGCATTGCGGAAAATGCCTTCTGTGACAGCTAGTAAATGTGCAGCTCGTTTTTGCAAGGGGCCAGACACAAGGGGTTTTAAATCCGGCTGATAAAGTAAGCTCAGTTGAAAAGACAGGTAATCGCTGTTAGCCCCGAGAAGGCCAGCAAACTGGCCAAGAAATTGTTGCAGCAGTTTTTGGTATTCTTCCAGCGAGCAATTGTTAGGCGCGGTCAGGGCGCCCGCCACTTCAAACATGCCTTCGTTGGCTTGCTCTATGATGGCAAGCAAGAGGTCTTCTTTGCTTTCGAAGTAAATATACATCAGCCCCTTTGAAACATCGGCGGCCTTGGCAATTTGGCTGATGGACGTGCCGTGAAACCCGGTTTTTGAAAACAGCTGTATGGCTGCCTGCATTATTTTGTCTTTTCCTAACTGTGGCCGCATGGTGTTTTACTCATCGCTCTTAACTGACTGACTGTTCATTCATTACTGATATAAATATAAGCCAATGCTGGTTTTGTCAAGGAATGGGGCTGTCAGGCCATCTTCAATGGCTGGTTTAATTTGTTTGAAAAGAAACCCACCCAAGCCCCAAAGCAATTGGGTTTTACTAACCTTTGGCATTGGCTATGAGGCTTAGGCGGCAGGGATTTGAGGGATTACAGGCGCAAAAGGAGGTCGCGCGCCTTAGCTTTTTAATAGGGCTGCTACGGTTTCTTTTAGCTTTTTGTCAGTTTCGGTGTCGCGCATTACGAGGGTATCTGTATCGAATACTTCGTAAAAATTGGGTACAGAAAGGGATGCTTTTACATCACTGCCAAAAAATGGTGCTGAGGTTTCCGCCGTTGCTAGAACAGAGGCCGCGCCTCCCGGCCCAGGTGCTGTGGCAAGCAAGACCATGGGCTTATTTTGGAAAAATTTGCCTTCAATACGGGAAACCCAGTCAAACAGGTTTTTATAGGCAGCGGTGTATGTGCCATTATGCTCTGCAAAAGAGACGATAAGGGCATCTGCATTGCCAATTTTTTCTAAAAATCGTTTTGCTTCAATAGGTTGACCTAACTCCGCTTCTTTATCTACGCTATAAAGGGGCATTTCATAGTCATTGATATCGAGTATTTCGACAGTGGTTTCCTTATGATGTTTTTTGAATAAGTTGGCGGCATAGGTCGCCAGTTTTTTGTTGATAGATTGCTTACTGTTGCTGGCGGCAAAGGCTAGTAGTTTCATAATTGTCTCCACTCAATTTCAGGGGGTTTAAAAAGGGGTCGGATTAGGCTTTGAAGCCTGTGTAGTTGATAAATTCGATGACATTGTCGTCTGGGTCACGGATGAACAATGATGTGCCGCTGGACACGGTGATAGGGCCACCACTGAGAGGTATGCCCTTTTGTGCTAATTGCTCTATCACGGGGGCAGTGTCGGTTATTTCAAGAGCCAGATGGGTATAGCCTGTGTGCTTTTGTTCTTTGTGCATCAGGATATTGTTTTTCTCTGGTTGGTTTGCATTCAGGATAAAATTGATATTAATGCCTGACGGGTGCTCAACAATGGCAACTGGCTCAGGCCCGAGAGGGCCCGCAAGAAATATAAACCCCAGCTTTTCATAGAATGCGCGGGAGGTGGCCAAATCACTTATGCGTAGGCCTATATGGTTTATTCGGCTAATTTCTTTCATCTCAAACTCTTTAATTTACGACTGTAAACTATATCTAATCGTTTTAAATTTGTTGTGTAGTCCGTATTTAGCATCATATTGTTCTATTTTTAGAACGATAGGGAATGGCAGCGATGATGAATTTGAATGATATGGTGTTATTTGCCAAGGTGGCGGAAGTAGGGGGTATTTCCGCTGCTGCCCGTGCAACGGGCGTTCCTAAATCAAAAGTTAGTCGCCGGATGGCAGCCTTGGAAACTGCCTTAAATGCAAGGTTGCTTGAACGCACGACCCGAGCCGTACAATTAACTGAAATGGGGAGTATTTTTCTCCAGCATTGTAGACGGGTGGTGGAAGAAAGTGAAAGTGCTGTTGAATCTGTGCACCAAATGTTGGAAGCCCCGCGTGGGTTGTTGCGCATCAGCGTATCTGTGTCCGTTGGGCAATATTTGATTGCGCCCTACCTTGGGCAATTTTGCAAACATTTTCCCGATGTAGAAGTGCATCTAAACTTGGATAACCGGCGTGTTGATATAATTACGGAGGGGTATGACCTTGTTGTCAGAGTGGGTGCCATGCAAGACAGCAGCTTAATGTGTAAATTGATAGCTCAGACACGGTCACATCTGTGTGCATCGCCAGCCTATGCAGTGCGGTACGGGTTGCCTAAAACAGTGGCTAGTCTGTCTGATCATAAAGTTTTAGCCATGAGTAATGCAGGAAATGGCAGCCAGTGGTTTTTAGAAAATATTGCAGGGAAGATACAATCGGTTGAAATTGAGCCACTCGCGGCCATTAACGATTTTACAGCGCTAAGAAGTTTGGTTGAATCCGGTAGGGGTATTGCCTTCATCCCTGAATATGTAACCCGGGATGCGCTGGCGCAGGAAAAGTTGGTGCGGGTGCTTCCTGATTGGCAGAGCCCGCTGATTAACTATTATGTTTTATATCCGAGCCGGAAAGGTTTAACCAAAAAAGCAGAAGTATGGATTGATTTTTTCAGCCGAAAATTGAAGGAACTACATGCATCGTAAACATCATTATTTTGTTTTTTAGCTTGGGGCTTAGGTTTGAGAGCCGGTACGGCAGAAGCTGAAGGGCAGAAAGATAGTATTACTCTTTTTAATTGAATATTGTAGTATCCTACAAGTATAAGTTTCTAAGGTCTTTTGGCTGCCCTGCATTAAAATCCCTTGAGATGGAGTAAATTTGCTGGCACCTTCGCAATATATGCGGCTCTATTTTTATATTTTTGTGATTTTATTTCCCTTAGCTCTGGCCCCCGCCGGTGCCAATGAGCCTGTTGAAAGAAAAAGGGTTTTTGGCAATTCCGCGGGTATTACCCTTAAGGCTGCGGTGCCTTGGATAGGGCCTTTTGGCTTTATGGAAGATGGAAAAATAGAAGGGTCTCAAGTCGAATTTTATAAAGCGCTGGCGGCGTTAACGGGGTATAATATCGAAGTATCTCTGGTGAATTATAAACGTGTCCAGTTTCTGCTAAAATCTGGGTATTTTGACCTTGCCATGATTTTTAAAGCGCCGCATTTAAATGAATTTTCCACCCCTATCATTGAACTTGAGGCTTTGCCAAATATTATAATTGGCCTTCAAGGCACGGAAATTAAGAGTTTAAAAGCGCTTGAAACCATGACAGTTGCCGCGCTGCGGGGGGGTGTATTTGACCAAATGTTTAGTACTCACAAAAATTGGCAAAGTATAACTGCAAACAGTTACGAACATTCCGTGCGCTTGCTTTTGAAGGGGCGCGTGGATGCAATGGTCGGGACGCTAGATGGCGTGATTTTTCATCTTCAACGGGCGGGTGTAACGCCTGATATGCTTGGGTCTCCATTTGAGTTGGATACGCAGGAAATGACCCTGTATGCGTCTCATGCGTCGAAGCTCAATGGGGATTATGAAATAATGAAAGCAGCAACTCAGCAGATGCAGAAGGATGGCTTAACTGAGCGGATACGGCAAAGCTTTCTTGATCCTGCCATGCGGAAAAAACTACGGTTGCCTGCTTGGACAGTAGAAAACTAGTTTTAATTGCCGATCCTCCTTGACCTTGTGCCGCAGCCCCCTACCATATTCTATATAATACTATTTTATCTATCCCAAAGGGAGCAGGTTTTGAACGCAGAGATTAAAACCCATTATCGGTCCTGCCATTTGTGCGAGGCAATTTGTGGCGTCGTTATTCAAACGCAAGCTGGCAAAATCCTGTCGATCAAAGGGGATAAAGAAGATCATTTCAGTCGAGGGCATATTTGCCCCAAAGCCACCGCCCTACAAGACTTGCAAGAGGACCCTGACAGGCTGAAAAAGCCCGTAAAGCGCGTAGGGGATAGCTGGCAGGAAATTAGCTGGGAAGAAGCGTTTGAAACTGTTGCTGAAAAGCTTGTGGAAACGCAAGACCTGCACGGTACTCATGCTGTTGGCTTTTTCGCCGGGAACCCAAGTGTGCATAATTATGGCACGCTGACTCATGGCAGTTTGCTGCGCCGGGCACTTGGAACCAAAAATAATTTTTCTGCTACGTCACTGGACCAGTTACCGCATATGCTCGTGGCCCATCTTTTGTTTGGGCATCAATATTTAATACCTGTGCCAGATATTGACCATACAAATCATATGCTGTTGATCGGTGCTAACCCGCTGGCATCCAATGGTAGTATGATGACTGTGCCAGATGTTAAAAATCGCCTTAAGGCTATTCAGAAACGCGGCGGAAAATTTGTGGTTATTGATCCGCGCCGGACAGAAACAGCGGCCATTGCCGATGAACATCATTTCATCAAGCCGGGCAGTGATGCTTTCCTACTGATGGGTATGATCCATTCATTATTTGAGGGCGGTCTGGTTAAAACAGGCCATCTTTCAGCGGCGGTTGAAGGCATCAGGGAAATTGAAGCAGCAGTTGCTATCTTCACGCCAGAAATGGCGGCAGAAAGAACCGGCATTGCTGCTGCAACCATTCGTACATTGGCGCGGGAACTGGCGGAGACAGAAGCCGCTGTTTGTTATGGCCGTATGGGCGTTTCCACGCAAAGCTTTGGCACATTATGCCAGTGGGCGCTTCAGGTTTTGAATATCTTGACCGGCAATATGGACGTGCGCGGTGGCGCTATTGTGCCAACCCCGGCTTTTGGCAATATTACGGCAGCCTCAAGAGGCGCTGGGTATTTTGCGGCTGATCATTCACGGGTCAGCGGGCTGCCCAATTTTAGCGGTGAATTCCCCGCTGTGGCACTGGCAGAGGAAATTTTGACGCCGGGTGATGGGCAGATAAAAGCGCTTATAACAATTGCGGCCAACCCGGCACTATCAACACCCAATGGTGGCGACATGGGCGAGGCGCTGTCCAGTTTAGACTTTATGGTGTCCCTCGATATTTATATCAATGAAACCACCCGTCATGCTGATATTATTTTGCCGCCTACATCAGCGCTTGAGCATGATAATTATGACATTTCTTTCAACCGTTTGGCAGTGCATAACACAGCGCGTTTCAATGAACCTGTCTTTGAGCCAGCAGAAGGTGCGCTTCATGATTGGGAAATTATGAATGGCCTTGCTGCTGCTATTTGTAAAAAGAAAGAAAAGGACTTTAAAGCCCAAGAAGAGCCAGCCGTGATGTTGGATGATGGCTTACGAGCAGGGCCTTATAGCAGTGCATCTGGTGCACCGTTGGGGCTTGATTTGGAAAAATTGAAAAAATATCCGCATGGCATAGACCTTGGCCCGCTGGAGCCCGGTTTGTTGGCGCGGTTGGCGGGCGAAGCACCAAACATTAAGCTGGATAATGACCTTATTATGGCTGACTTAAGCCGTTTACAGGCAGTGGAAGCCTCTTGTGAGGATGGGCAATTATTGCTTATTGGTCGGCGGCATGTGCGCAGTAATAATTCATGGATGCATAATAGCCCCCGGTTGGTAAAGGGGCCACCAAGGTGGCATTTGCTGATGCACCCGGATGATATGGCCGAACGGGGCCTGAAGGATGCCAGCAGCGTGTCTATTACATCTCGTGTTGGGCGGGTAGAAACAATT
>JAESQS010000284.1 GCA_016765035.1 Kordiimonadaceae bacterium
CTTCTATTTGCTTGGCAAACAGCAGCAGCAGTCTATCCAGCGTCTCTACAAATTGTTCATAAACACCGGGTATATAGTCAACACGCTGAAGCGGTTCTTCCACCAGCCGTTTGTCACCTGCCAGAAAAAGACTGTCTGCAATCAAAGTGCCTTCAACAGAAAATACCCGCGCGCGATTGTCCGTTGGGCCAACCAGACGGGTGATAATGGTGCGCGCCGGGGCCAAATCAATCTGTGTAGCTTCAGGCCCTACAGCCGCACTTTCGCCCAGTGCGCCCGCAATAATTTCCGCCTGCAAGCGCAGCGCATTAACCCGCGCACTTATAAGGTTTTCCTGAAACTGGTTCAGATATAAAACACTGCCAACAAGGATTATCAAGGCAATGGCATTCACTGCCATAATGCGCAACATCAACGGTGATAAACCACGGGTATAGTGGCGCGGACTGCCCTGCCACCGCCCGCCAGTTTCCAATGGGTGGGGGTTTATTTTATTTTTAACAGGCTGCTCGGTCACACGCATCCAAACCCTTTGTTGTCGCCCAGCCTCTTATTTTTCCCCAAATGATTGCCCTAGCTTTCGCGGTAGCGATAGCCAACACCGTATAGCGTTTCAATGGCATCAAAATCATCTGCAACTGCCCTAAATTTACGGCGCAGGCGTTTAATATGGCTGTCGATGGTTCTATCATCCACATATACATCATCTGAATAAGCCGCATCCATAAGTGAATCACGGCTTTTTACGTGGCCGGGGTGCTGGGCAAGTATTTGCAGAATCAAAAACTCTGTCACAGTCAATGTTACGTCAGCCCCCTTCCAAGTAACACTATGGCGCAAGCTATCAAGCTCCAGCTTGCCCCGTGTCATAACAGCTTCCTGCTGCTCTTCGGTTTCTTCAGGGGCTGTTTTGCGCATTTCAGAACGACGCAGCAAGGAGCGAATGCGTTCAATCAGCAACCGCTGGGAAAAAGGTTTACCAATATAATCATCAGCCCCCATACGAAGGCCAAGCAATTGGTCAATTTCTTCATCCTTCGATGTCAGCATAATGATCGGCATGTCAGAGACTTCCCGCATACGGCGCAAAAGCTCCATACCGTCCATCCTCGGCATTTTAATATCAAGCACCGCTACATCAGCGGGAGTTTTGGAAAGAGCATCCCACGCTTTTTGCCCATCCGGGTATGTACGCACAGAGAAACCTTCCCCTTCCAGCGCAATGGTTACGGATGTCAAAATATTTCGGTCGTCATCTACAAGTGCAATTGATGCTGTCACTGAGGGCTCCCCCCTTATCCTATAGTTTTAGTCCCGCCTAAGGCGCTTCACCATTTTCTGGTTTTCATACTCTAAACCAGAAACATTCCACGAAGTAAGGGGCATTTGCGACAAAATCATGGCTACCGTCCCTAACGGTGCATTTAAACTTGGAACTAGGCAGATAAACCCTGAAAATCTTCCTCCTGTATCTGGCAGACTAAATGATAAAAGAATTCCAAATTCCCCTTGCATCCATGCAGTATATCCGCAAGCTTATCGGCACCCCGGTTTTAAAGAGGGTAAAAAAAAGATTAACGAGACACAAAAAAACTGACCAAATAAGTCTCGGGTATGAAATAGCGAACTCCTGTAAAAAGGAGGCCCGCGTTAACCCACTGGAAGGAAAGACGTTGCAAGTCTTCGGCGCCCGTTCAAACACGACTGGGCTTGATGCCCAGGGTATCACCAGCTCAGGTGACCAATATTGGAATCTGGGAACATCACAGCTTTATGAACAAGCGATTCGTCGGGGCGAAGGCAAGCTCGCCAAGGATGGTCCGCTTGTTGTCGCCACTGGCGAGCGCACTGGTCGCTCCGCCAATGACAAATTCACTGTCCGCGATGAAACAACAGAAAGCACTGTCGATTGGGGCAAAGTAAACCGCCCCATGACACCCGAGCATTTTGATGCGATCCACGCAGCATTCATCGAACACGCAAAAGACAAAGACTTGTTTATTCAGGATTTGTGGGGCGGCTCTGACCCAGAGCACCGTGTTGCGGTTCGCACTATTGGCGAGTTTGCTTGGCACAGCCTTTTTTGCCGTACCATGCTTGTGCGCCCAAATGCGGCAGAAGCGCAGAAAATGCAGCCGCAGTTTACCATCATAAACTTGCCAAGTTTCAAGGCTGACCCAGCAACAATGGGCACAAACAGCGGCACTGTCATTGCCGTGAATTTTGCCAAAGGCCTTATTCTCATTGGTGGCACTGCCTATGCGGGCGAAAATAAAAAGTCCGTTTTCTCCATCCTCAATTATCTGCTGCCTGAAAAAGGCATTATGCCCATGCATTGCTCTGCCAACATTGGCCCTGAAGGCGATGTGGCAATTTTCTTTGGTCTTTCCGGTACCGGCAAAACAACTTTGTCAGCCGACAGCAGCCGTACACTCATCGGCGATGACGAGCACGGCTGGTCAGATGACAGTGTGTTTAACTTTGAAGGCGGGTGCTACGCCAAGCTGATAAACCTGTCCGCAGAAGCAGAACCCGAAATCTACGCCACGACCAAGCGCTATGGCACTGTGGTTGAAAATGTAGTGATGGACGAAGAAACCCGCGCTCTGGATTTAGATGATAACAGCCTCGCGGAAAATACCCGTGCTGCCTACCCCATCCATTTTATCCCAAATACGTCTGAGCATAACCGGGGTGGCAAGCCAAAAAATATCATCATGCTGACGGCTGATGCCTTTGGTGTATTGCCTCCTATCTCGCGCTTAACGCCAGAGCAAGCCATGTATCATTTCCTAAGCGGCTACACTGCCAAAGTGGCAGGAACAGAGATTGGTGTGGTTGAACCAACCGCCACATTCTCAACATGCTTCGGCGCGCCTTTCATGCCACGTCACCCCAGTGTATATGGGGATTTACTGCGCAAGAAAATTGCTGAAACCGGCGTTAACTGCTGGCTTGTAAACACAGGCTGGACAGGCGGCGTATACGGTGTTGGCCACCGTATGCCCATTAAAGCCACCCGCGCCTTACTACACGCTGCGCTTGATGGCAGCCTGAATGACGCTCCAATGCGGACAGACGAAAACTTTGGCTTTGAAGTCCCAATGGCAGTAGCCGGTGTGGACACACACATTCTAAACCCACGCAACACGTGGGCTGACAAAGATGCTTATGATGAAAAAGCCAAACATCTCGTTGGCCTGTTCATCAAAAACTTCGAAGATTTTGCAGCCCATGTGGATGCAGATGTAAATGCCGCGGCCCCAACTGCTGCCTAAGAAGTTTATAGCAATAGGTAAAAAAGCGCGGCTCTTTTAGGTCGCGCTTTTTTTACCAAATACGAGCAAACTACGTTTGGTAGTGCTTTACGTATTTTGATAGTTTCCCTGCTGGACCAGATTGTCTTTATACAGTACACCCAAATCATGAACTGACCGGTTTTTCCGGCGATTATAATAACATTAAAACCTGTTTTAGCGTAAAGTAGTGCAATGGCGAACGATTATATAAAAAGTTTTGGGTTCCCTCGTTGGGGAGAATATGGCCGCGATAAAGACACAGAAGCTTTGCAAATGTGCGATTATACCGGCTGTAACGAGACTGGCCCACACCCGGCGCCAAAGTCTCCCGGCTCCAAAGACCGCTGGCACTTTTGCAAATCCCACGCGGCAGAATATAACCGTAACTGGGACTTCTTTGCTGGCATGAGCGACGAAGAAGCCAAGAGCCATATGCATGACAACAGCCAATCTGCTGACGCCTCTTCCCATACAAAAACATATGAATGGGGCGGCGCAGTAGATGAAAATGGCTTCACCTCAACAGAGCAAGCAGCCTTTGATACGCTGGAGCTAGACGGTACGGCAGACCAAGCAGCCATAAAAAGCCAATACCGGAAATTAGCCAAAACATACCACCCAGACGCCAACCCCGGTGATCCCCAAGCGGCAGAGCGTTTTTACCAAATTCAGACGGCTTACGACCTTTTAAAAGAAAAAACCCCATAGGGCATAGGGCGCTTAGAGCCTATCCGTTTACTGAGTAACAAATCCACCCACGCCCCCTGCCCAACAACCCGCGAGGATATACTGTGGGATGATTGAATAAGAGGCGTGGATGGACCTGCTGCTAGCCAAATTCTCCTTCGCAATTCACCGTTCTTCTGCTGGCATTATACGAATAGCTGCTGCGAAGCTTTTATGGGCTGTAACATCTACAGGCTTATAAACGCGTGTATCGCTTGGGGGCTGTTTTGCTGTGGAAAGGCCCTGTTTCCACTCTTTCTGGGGGCGTATAGGACGCGGTACAAAACCACCGCCACAATTAGGGCAAACCCCTGCAAGAATACCGTCTGCACAGGCCAAACAAAAAGTGCATTCATAGCTGCAAATTCGAGCATCTGAACAATTGGCCGGCAATTTTTTGTCACAATGTTCACAGCTTGGGCGCAATTCCAACATCGTTTTTCCTTACCAAAAATTCGTCATTATAGAATGGTTTAGCGGCGCGGCCTCCCCTTCTGGGGCTACTTGTGGCTGCCCAACAACAGTTTTCAACGGGACAACACCTGCCCACACGGGATATTCGCTTTCATCCGCGTCGCCGGGCGGAGCGCTGCGTACTTTGGCTGCCGCATCTTCAATTTCCATTACCAGCAAGCCAGTGGCTTTGCGCTCCTGCGCCGTCATGGGGCGCAACTGGGGCCAGCGACCGGGGGCAAGCTGCTCAAAAAACAGTTCCATTTGCCGGTCCCATTCTTTGGCATCTTCTACAAGTTGCGGTGTGCCGTAACACATAACGGACCTGTAATTCACACTGGTACTGAAAGCTGACCGCGCCAGCACCAAGCCGTCAAGCTGGGTTACAGTTACACATGCAGGGTTCCCTTTTGAAAGATGCTGGATCATGTGGCTTTTAGAAGACCCATGCCAATATAGCTTGTTGCCTTCCCGCCAATGACACGTGGGAATAGCATGGGGTTGGCCCTCCACTTCGAAAGCCACATGGCATAAAAAATGACTGTCCAAAATGGAATAAACCGTGTCCGCATCATAGAGCGCCCGCTTATGACCGCGCTTTACGGTATTTTTGGCTGTTTTGGTAAAACTGTTATTTTCTGTAGGCATTATATCTTCCAAGTAATTAAGCGGCTCTAAAGCGTCTCTGTCTAAATTAATTGCATATCCGGCCACTCCCCCTACCCAACCACCCCACAGAGTATCCTAGCGGGCGGTTAGTGGCCGGATATGCATAGCAAACCGGATACGCACTGGTCTTAAGCAGGATATTGCCTTATATTGATCCCTTATAAAGGTCCAATTTTGTATAATTAAAAGTACCAATTTATGAGTAAGCTGCCTGAAACAGTATTTTTCGCAAACCTGAGTGCCAAAACAGGCACACCGCTGAAAGATCAGCTCTATAGCCAATTACGGAAGGCTGTCCTTACGGGGAAATTGGCACCGGGCACTCGTTTGCCTGCGAGCCGACAGTTAGCAGCCCAACACAGTGTTTCCCGCAATACAATACTCGCCGCCTATGAGCAGATGGTCGCAGAAGGCTATATGGAAACACGGCAAGGCGCAGGCACCTATGTCAGCACGCAAGTCCCTGACTATTTCACCGAGCCAGCCCAAACAAAGCCCCAGCAGGGCAGCGCCACCCAAGCCATGCCAACAGTCAGCAAGAACACTTACCCTGATTTTACACTGCGATCAGGTGCCCCCGCGCTCGACCAATTTCCACTAGACTTGTGGGCACGCCTTACCAGCAGTGCATGGCGTACCGCAGGCGCGCATACATTGATGCATGATGACCTCGCAGGGTACGCCCCTTTGCGCCGCGCCATTGCCTCTTACTTAAAGGCCTCGCGGAGTGTTGAGGCAGGCCCTGATCAAATACTAATTTTTTCTGGTTTGCAGCAGGGCTTCAAAATTGCTGCGGAATGTTTACTGGCAAAGGGTGATGCTGTTATTTTGGAAAACCCCGGCTATCACGGCATGGCGCAAGTTGCCGCTACCTTGCAGCAAGAAACCCTTTTTACAGCCGTTGATAATAATGGCGCCATACCACCAACCACCACAAAGCGCGGCATGTTGGTCATCAGCCCCTCACGGCAATACCCCTTGGGTATGACCATGCCATTACACCGAAGGCTTAAACTACTCAACTGGGCACAGGAAACTAGCAGCTATATTCTGGAAGATGATTATGACAGCGAGTTCCGCTATTCTGGGCGACCACTCAATAGCCTGCAGGGCATCGATGGTGGCAAGCATGTTATTTATGGCGGCACCTTTTCAAAGTCTGTTTTTCCGGCGCTACGGCTTGGCTATTTGGTTGTGCCCGCAGGCTTGGTGCCCAAGTTTATTACCCACAGGGCTGCCGTTGATAGCTATCCCTCTATTGTGCCGCAAATCGCCTTGGCATCCTTTATGGAAAGCGGGCATTTCGCCCGCCACATCAGAAAATTGCGAAAAACCCATGCGCGGCGAAAACACATATTCACTAACGCTTTCCCCACTTATTTAGGGGCCTACCTTGACTTAGAGCCTTCTGATGCCGGGCTGCATATGGTGGCGCGATTAAAGGCCAGCCTCTTGCCTGAAATTTGCACACGCCATGACCCAGTACCCCCTGATGTAAGCATTGCCAAGCTAGCGCAAAACATCGGCATTGGGGCCTTCGCGCTTTCCGGCACATATAGGTACCAAAAAACTGGTAATACCCACAGTGATGGACAAACTTCTGGGGTAGAATTACGTACGCACCACCAAGGCATCTTGCTCGGTTTCGCAAATCTGCCCGATGACCAAATTGAGCCTTTGCTTGCCCGTTTCGCGCAAGCCCTTGAAAAGAAAATAAATTAAAAGAAATACTAATGAAGAAACAGTCTTTTAATCAAATGCTGCACATAGTAGCCTGCGGTGTGTTAATCGGGCGATTACAACAGCGGGATCATAGGGAAATGGCGATGGGGAAACTTTTGGCTAATGCCAACGTGCGTTTTTTAGCAAGGGCTTTATCAGCAGCGCTGGTGGGTGCAATGGCTTTTACGGCTAGTGCTAATGCGCAAAGTAACTGGAGCTATAGTGGGTCGAATGGCCCCAATAAATGGCACGAAATATCCGGTGCAAACAGCCTTTGCCGAGCAGGCAGGCAGCAGTCCCCCATCAATATTGAAGGGACCGACCCCGCTGTAATGCACCGGTTAAAAACCAATTATTTGGTCACCCCTGTGCACCTGAAAAATAACCGTATTTCCGTGAATATGTTTTATAAAAAAGGCAGCATTCTTACTGTTGGTACAAAGGTTTACGAGCTAGAGGGCTTTGACTTTCATACGCCTGCGGAACACGCCATTGCAGGCAAAAGAATGCCTATGTCCATTCAATTTATGCACCGGGCACGCAATGGCAGCCGCGCTATTATCGAAGTGCAGGTAAAAGAAGGACGAACCAACATTGCCGGGCAGGAACTCTGGGAACTATTGCCCCTTGAGCCTGACCAAGTGATGAAACGCATTAAAACATTGGTGAATGCCCGTGATTTGATGCCTTTTGACAAGGCCTATTACCGCTATATGGGCTCGATGACCACGCCCCCCTGTAGGGAAGGTGTAAACTGGTATATTTTGAAAACACCCATTGAGTTCTCCAAAGAGCAGATTGCTTTGATTCGCGGTATTGTGGGCGGCGACACCGCCCGGCCTCTGCAAAACCGAAATAACCGCATCATTCTTGATGCGCGCCCACAATAGGTTGGAGGGTTTGACATGAAAAGAAATCACCTCCATTTTGGCCCCCTTAAACCCTTCAAAGCCCTTGTCGCTGGCACAGCTCTCTTAATGCTCGTTGCTTGCTCAGGAAACCCTAGCTTTGTATCTGGCACACCGGGGCGCGTCACCAGCGGCGGCCCGGCCCGTATGCCCGACAATGTACTAAGCGCCCTCTGCGAAGGCCGCGCCAGTGACGCAATAACCCTTTTAACAGCGGAACCTCTTGGTTCCCCCGCAGACAAGTTTTTCGCTGCCCTTTCCCTAGAGGAAGCAGGCCATCCGGCACGGGCGCGGTCTCTCTATGTGAGCGTGATGCGGTCTGGCACCACAGACTCTGTAAAAATCCGTTGCGGCGGCACTACACTCGCAAATGGCACCATATTAGACGAGGCAGCCCGCAGGCTTGCCCTCATTTCACAAAACCTAGCACTGCTTGATACAGACTTGCGCCCGCATAGGCCCCTGCACGCAGGATTGCCGCCCAGTACAAAACCAACCCGCAGCAAAAGCGCCCCGAGCTACAGTGGGCCGCGCATGACAGTTTCTGCACCTTCAGGGCAATCTCCGTTTGGTCAATGGTTTGTGCATTTAGCATCCTATTCATCCATCGAAAGTGCCGCGAAAAACAAAGGCACGCTTGAGAAAAAATTCCCCGCCCTACAAGGTATTATCGACCAATGGGAGATTAATGCGCGGGGTAGCACAGCCATCAGGCTTGGCATACGCGTACAGAAAAAAGGCGCGGCCCAACAACTATGTAACGCCGTACAAAGCCAAGGCAGCTACTGCGCTGTAATAGACACATCATCTTGAGTATCCTTTAAGATAAAATACTGCTATCCAACACCTTAGAGCGTATCCGGCTTCCA
>JAESQS010000285.1 GCA_016765035.1 Kordiimonadaceae bacterium
ACCCCGGGGCGAACCCCTGCATGAACAAAACGGTAATCCCCAACGGCATCAAGGGTGGGCAGGTTTTTCAAAAAGGCCAAATGCGCATCAGGTAATTTATGCGCCAGCTCAACAGAAGCATCGACCAAATCTTCAACACTGCTGTCATCCCCCAGAAAAACACCATAGCTCGCCAACGTAGCAAGCCCGCCAACACCCAGCCATAATTGCCCTTCAGCAGGGTCATCCAAAAACCGAAGTAGCATGTCTTCATGGTTGCCTGCCAAAAACACCAACTCCACTTGCGGCATATCCATTTTCAGCAAGGTATCAATCACTTCTTTTGAATGAAACCCCCGGTCTATATAATCCCCAAGGAAAATTACTTTGATGGATTTTCCCACACCGTGGCGTTCAATATCAGCCCGTATTAAAGCCTGCAGTTTCAACAGCAAATCTGCGCGCCCATGTATATCGCCCACAGCATATACCCGTGTATTATCAGGCACAGAATAGGAGGGCGCAGGCTTAGCCGGCGACGCGAATAATTTTTGCCAAAAACCCATAGTTTACCTTATCAGTCAACAGCCCTAGAGCGTATCCGACTTTAATTAGTTACATTTCCACCCAATCCCCGCTTACTCTTTGGCCCAACCACCCCACAGTGTATCCTAGCGGGCGGTTTGGGTAGCGGGAGTGGGCCGGTGATGCATAGTAAACCAGATATGGCCTATAGCGTATCCGGTTTAATTAAAATCACTTCCGACCTAAATAGTCTAAGAATCAAAAAAGGCGAAGAAAATTCCTCGCCTCTCATATCCCTATAGAATAGTCAGCCCCGCAAAGCCTATATAACCCAAACCTCTACGTTGGGCTGCCAGACTGAGACGCGGGCGGCTCAACCGGAGGGACCGGAGGGGGAGGAGGAGGAGGGGGCGGAGCAGGCGGAGCAAACGGAACAGGAAGAATGCCACCTGGATCGCCACCTGGATCACCACCTGGATCACCACCCGGGTTGCCACCTGGGTTGCCACCTGGATCGCCGCCTGGGTCACCACCTGGATCGCCAACTGGATCACCGCCTGGACCACCAATGTCAGACCCAGTAGGTGGCGTTGGCGCTCGGGGTGGTGTCGGTGTCGCCTGCACTACTACAACAGCCGTTGAGTTATTCACATTCGCCCCATTGGAACCGCCAGCAGACTGGAACGATGCCGCTGAACTACCGCCAGCGCCATTAACCGCTGTCGTAACAATAGCCACAGCCGCAGCAGCACCTGCATCACCACTTTCTGAAGCCGTGGTCGCAACCGCGCTGGCAACGCCGCCAACTGCTTGCTGCGTTGCCACACTGGCATTTGACGCAACAGTCACCGCTTGCGCAACCAAAGTCGCAGCAGCCGTCACATCTGTTGTGGTAAGTGTCACGGCTGCCTTGGAAAGCGCAATAGCAAGCCCGTCGGCATTCCCCGCCGCCAATTCACCATCAATAATTCTCTGAACAGCGGCAGAATCACCTGCTGCTGCAATCAGCGCATCTTCCAAACCAAGTACTGCTTGAGCTACCGCTGGGTTTGACATGAAACTTGGCGTAACCACAGGGGCACCAAGTACCAATCCCAGAGCTGCTACCATCATTGCATAGCGCATAATTTTCTCCAATGTACGTTTCACTATAAAAGTAAATTCATTGTCGCCCCAAAAACAAATGGCAACGCTCTCATACGCAATATTGTCACAGATACAACCTAGAGTCAAAACCTTAAGTGCTTGCAATGAGTTAACAACTATAAATTGATAAACCCTACAACACTAAAAAGGCCACGCCTTCAATAGAAAGCGACCACAAATATCCTATTAAAGGGTATTATATAATGCTCATACAACGCGTGAGCTTTGGGGCGCGGCGGTTCAGCGCTTTAACCACACATATGGTTTGAGCTAAACTTTGCTCTACTGAAAATACATACTGGACGAAAAATACGTACTGGGTGAAGAATATACACCTGAAATGGCCATAAACAGCCGTCTCTACGGATTTTGGATCAATCCATTAAACAAATACAGCTATCATCTGCCTGCGCTTGCTCGATCAGGGAAAGAACTGCTTTTTCCATCAATTTTTGCTGGCTCATGCCCAGACGCGCCGATAAAAGGCATAACTTACGATTAAGCGCTGCTTCCAATTTTACGGTTTTTTTGACCCGTCGCCCCTGATAAGAAGCCTGAGAAGAAGCCTGTGTGGCAGTCTTTGTTAAAAAGGTGAATCTTTCATCGCGCTCTACCAGCCGCGCAATAGCTGGTTGGTAAGCAGACGGCATTGCTGCGCCTTTTCTTGCCAGCAATTTTGCACTTAATTTTGCCACAGCCATTTTTAGGTTCCTTCTCTATCGTTTCAAATGCGCCAGCCAAAAACACAGCAAGAGGAAGACGCCCAGCATTCAGTATCTGAGTATCTTCAGTGTGCAGCTTCTAATAATGCTGTTTTATTCCCAAAAGATGCTCGGGGGTTTGCTAGCTTTTTAAAGCTTGCTTTCACTGGCAGTTTTTTCAGCCTTGCTTCTACATACTGCCACAGGCCTTCAATTTCTTCCGCAGACTTTTGGGCTTTACTTGTCTCCATCACCGTACGGCCATCAATCATGCTAGAAACAAAACCCTGCCTGTTATGCAAAATAACAGGGGCCACTGTACCGTGCTGAGACAGGGCAATTGCCGCCTCGGCTGTTAATTTGGTTCGAACCGTCGCCCCGTTAATAACAAACATCATTGGTTTTGCAGCATTTTCTACAAGCTCAATGGTTGCTGGCACGGCCCGTAAATCATGTGGGCTAGGCCTTGTGGGAATTAAAATAAGGTCAGACCGCGCGATAACAATTTGGTTGGCACGGGTTATGGCAGGGGGCGTATCAATGACGACAAGGCGGAAACCCTCCTCTTTAAGAGCCAGTAAATCAGCATCCAAACTTTGCACACTTGATTGAGCAAAGGCAGGTTCCTCTGCTGTGCGCTCATTCCACCAGGCGGCAAGGCTGCCCTGCGGGTCCATATCAATGAGGGCAACAGGCCCGGCACCGCTTCGGGCCGCTGCAACTGCCAAATGCCCTGATATTGTTGTTTTGCCTGACCCACCCTTTTGGGATGTCACCGCTAGAATCCGCATCATGCCCTCCATTCAATAAATAGACGTTTACACCTTCATCGCGAGCTTTAAACAATATAGGCAAAGCCTGAACGAAGCTTTAAAAATTCCCTAGGGTTTTCCGATAAACTATTGAATATAAAAGACTAAATATATATAATTTCAAATAAAATTTAGGATAATTTAATAACTAATTGTGTATCATTATTTTCCATATATACAGCTGGGACTGCTTAACAACTCGCTAGGGCGCATGCGCCTTAACTGATGAAGAAGACCAACGGTGTACCAGTAACCTTATAAAAACTAAGAGCTACCTATCCATGAATTATATCGATGTTTTTACCAACAGCCTGTCCTACAAGCTGAAGAAGGCGCAACAATCTGTTCAGGAAGACTATCTGCGGCGCACTGCGGAATTTGGCCTTACGCCCACTCAAGTGTATGCCCTCTGCATCCTCAGGGACAAAAAACTGGTAAAACCAAGCGAGTTTTCAGAATTACTCCGCATTAGCCGCCCGTCTGCCACCACATTGCTAAACAGAATGGAACGAGACAAACTGCTGCACCGGTTGCCGGACAAGGTGAACCGGCGGCAGGTTTGGGTTGTCGCAACCAAAAAAGGGCTTGGCTTGATGCAAAAAGCCCATGCTAGCTTAGCCAAAGAGGAAACAACCCTGCGCGGGCTAACGCCAGCAGACATAAAAGAATTAAAACAACTGCTGGACACCCTGAGCAGTGACACGCCAAAGCCCCTAGAAGAAGACACATCACCAAACGCGGAAATACAAGAAGCTTAGAAGCTATCAGCTTTAGTTAGAACCAAGCGTTGCGTGAGACACGCAGCGATCAAAAAATCATGCTATTTTCTTGAAGAAGAAATAAATCCAACAAATTAAATGGTGGAGCCGAGGGGGCTCGAACCCCTGACCTCTACACTGCCAGTGTAGCGCTCTCCCAGCTGAGCTACGGCCCCACATTTAACAAAGGCATTCAGTGGCAGAGCCACCGGCGCGGTATATAAAGTCGGTTTAAAATACCCGCACGAGGAATGCTTTTTAACCGTTTGGAATGTATGAGGGCCGCACACTGGCGCCCTCATGTTCCTTGGTTAGGTGTCGTCGCTTGAAAGGGACGTATCGACCATGCCGGCAACTTCGTCGTCGTCGTCATCGTCTAACTGACGTTGTCCGATGC
>JAESQS010000286.1 GCA_016765035.1 Kordiimonadaceae bacterium
CAGAGTACCAGGCCAACCTGTTAAACGGGGCCAGCCGTACTTTGGAGGGCAGCGCCACAGCCAATGCCGCCTTGATGAAAGCGACCCTTGCGCTGGACCGTATGGCCCGGCACGAGGCCGAATGTGGCCGCCGCTGGGGCATCGTAATGAAGCTTATGTTCGTTGTGCTCACCAAACTGGGTGGGCTGCTTTTTTTCCTTATAGCAGATAAATTGGGGTGGTTTTTATGACACATACTTTTGATGTGCGGCAGGCCCTGTCGCCTAATTTTCGCCTTGCGGAATTTACCCGCAGTGAAACGGCAACCAAATACCAACTCTATAATGTGCCGCGCGAGGAATGTGATTTGGCAAACCTAAAGGCGCTGGCGCAAAAGGTGCTGGAACCAGCCCGCACCGTGCTGGGCAGGCCGCTGGTTATCACATCGGGCTATCGCTGCGGCACGCTTAACCGGCTTATTGGTGGTGCAGGGCAAAGCCAGCATCTTTATGGTGAAGCCGCAGACATCAGCCTGCGTGGGATGCCCATGGTGGATGCAGCGCTGTCGCTTGCGGCGCAAGATGATTTGCCCTTTGACCAATTGATTTACGAAATTCGCACCCACAACAGCCGCCCCCCAATTGAGTGGATCCATATTTCGCACAAGCGCCTTGGCGGCAACCGGCACGAGGTGCTGACCATCTGCCAAAATGGTGGCGAGCGCCACACCCGCACGGGCGTTAAGGCGGTGGCGGCTTTTCTGGCGCAAGAGGCGGGTGCAGGCACTGCCGCGCAAGAATTTGCCCCCTCAGTTGAAACATCACGCGCAGAAATGGCAACGGCCCATGCGGCGGCATAACCGCCTAGCAGAGGCATTTCACACCGGCACGGCGCTGTCTGCGCTGGTGGTGCTGGGACAGATAATTTGGAACTGGAGTATGTAAAATGGGACTTCCTATTCTCGATAGCATTTTGGGCATCATCAAAGGCCCTCTTGATAAATTAGTGCCAGATAACAACAAAAAAGCCGAGTTTAAGCATGAGCTTGAAATGGAGATTTTGCGGACTGGCATGGGCCAAATGGAAATTAACAAAACCGAGGCCCAGCACCCCAGCGTGTTTGTGGCCGGGTGGCGGCCTTTCATTGGCTGGGTGTGCGGCGTGGCGTTGTTTTGGCATTTTATGGGCGCTGATTTGCTCGGCTGGGCGCGGGTTGCCTTCTTCCCCGACATGCCAGCACCGCCCGTCCTTGGTGGCAGTGAAACACTGGTCACTGTGCTGCTGTCCATGCTCGGCCTAGGCGGCCTACGCACCGTAGAAAAAATTAAAGGCGTCAGCCGCGAGAAGTAGGGAGTAGTAATGCGATGGGGATTTCTATTTCTGGCTCAGTGGGGAAGGATGGAGCTAATAAAAAAGGTGATGTGGCCATTGTTCAGGCTTTATTGCGGTTTCAAAAAGTAAGTAACTTTTTCAAGGAACAGCCGACAGGTGCTTATGGTGAAGATTTGGCAGATAATATCACTTCTTTTCAAAAAGCGAAGAAGCTGATAGGGCCAAACCAACCTGCTAAGCAAGAGGGCCTTATTGTCCCAAATGGAGCCACTTTTCGAACTTTAAAGTCGGGCGTGAAACAAGACCTTTCAAATTTAAAAGTTCATTTTCACAGTGGGTTCAAAACGACCTTTTTTCTGAGAAAAAATGCACTTAAAACAGTGCCTAAAATACCAAAATTGAAAGAGATGCAAATACCACCTCATCTTGGGTCGAAGATTTTCTCAGTCTTGCAAAAAGCGATTATAGAATTTGAAGTAAAGAATGTTGATCTAACGAATGCGGGCGAGTTTGTTGCTACATTCGTATCCAAAGAAAAATTCTATGATGCTGCCTCCAATAAGGTCATAGAAAAACCTTCTGAGGCCTATTTTTCCATTATCTTAAAAAATATTCCAGTTAGCGATGTCAAACTGTCAATTAATCCTGATGGAAGTATTGAATTTAAGACTAAAAAATTCCCTTTTTTTACAGGGCCGTATTTGTTGAATGCAGTAGATACGCAGCGTTTGAAAAGCCGTAAGATCCCTAATCCATATAAAGCGCCCCCAGGCGAGTACGAAAAAAAGCTACTGAGTTCAATAGTTCGACCTTGGCGGAAAATTGTTAAAAAACCCGATATGGAGCGCTATATAGTTAAGCCTAATACTGTGAATGCGGCAGAAGCATCTTTGGCTAAAATAGCTGGTGAAATATTGGACCTTAGAGGCGCTTATTCAAAAGGTATTGCAGAGACATATAAGACAATTCAAGAGCGTCAAAATAAGTCAGGGAAACGAGATCAACTCGTATTGTTTGCTGCGGGCTTTGAGCTTAAACTCATTATTGGTTTGGCAGTAAAAGTTGGTATTTTGCTCGACCCCAATACCGAAAAAGAATATTTTTATTTGGAAGGTAAAGTGTCTCTTGGGGCTGCTGCTAGCGGCGGTTTGTTTGCTGAGATGACTACTCTAGATAAACGTATAGAAGATGTCGGGGGATTTAGCTCTGGTATAAGCATACAGAATGAACTCGCTATTGGGCCGGTGGTTTTGCGTTTAGGTTTTAAAAACGAACGGGCGAAAATCCCGGACGTGAAATGGTTTGGTGTCAAAGGTATACCGTTGGGTGACCTTGAGCTGGATAGCAATCTTTTATCTGGAGATACTAAATTATCTAAATCAACTGATAGCTTAGGGTCAAAAGAGTTTCTGTCATTAGAGAGTGACTTGGAGACTGGTGAGCGATTGAAAAATGGCAGTAAGTCTGCGGCGGAGAAAAGAAGGTCGGCTGCTGATAAGGCGCGGAATGTGGAGGGGCACAAATCAGGAACCCGAAAAAAATTGAAAGATAAAGCACGCTCTGTGGCAAGGAAATTGGAATATGAGGTTGCAGAAATTGATACAGGCCCTGTTACAGTATCAATTTCCGTTAAGCCTGAGGTCTCAGGAAAAATTAAAATAGCTTTTGGTCCACAGGTACATGCCGGATATGTAGCTATTTTTGACATGGATGTGGACTTAGGTTGGTTTGAAGATGGTATTTATGCAGCCATACGGGCAATAACACCTGAATTATCTGGTGACGATGTCCCTCTTTTCCCAATTAATTGATGCCGCGAACCTATACTGCAAAATTATGATTTGGGCGCGTGACTTCCAATTGAAATAATAATGCAGGTGGGTGGCCGCTTGGCCAGAGGACGCCAATCACCCAGCTAGTGTTGCTCCCACCTGCATTATGGTGGCATATGCCAGTCATTCAACTTTAGCGTAAATTTATAAATAAATTCTTATGATTATACGCGTTTGTCGCGAAGTTTGGCAGGCGCTTGAACCTGCAAAAGGTCGGCGGACGCGGCCTTTAAAGCGTATTTGTGTGGGCTTATGCCTCAGCGCCTTATTCAGCGCGCCAACCGGCCACTGTGTTTTGCAGTGCGGTGGTTAAAGCTGCTGTTTTTGTCAGCAACATACCATCAAAGTGAAACGTTAGTTTTACATCTTTTAAATGCACCGTTCGGCTGCATCTTCCCCATCCGGTATTTTTCCGTATCACCCTAAATTCAATACAGTGGGCCAGCCATAAGGCGGGGTCTTTTTGTATAGGGCTTTCCGCAACGCCGTTGGGCGTGGGCTGCCAGTTGGTGACAGCGAAGCTTCTTTTGCCCGCAGAGCCGTGCACTAGTTTTGTAAGGCCATTTTCCATTTTTGTTGCAGCCCTGCCAATATACGGCGGGGTGTCGGCCAAGAGGGCATAGTCTTTGTCCGGTAGCATTGTATTATTTGTAGGTGTTACCGGCGCGGCATTTGGCTGTTTGGGCAAGGACGACAGTGTCCATATAACGGCTGAGTGGCGAAGCCGCGCAGGCTGGCCCCTTAGGCTGGGCATCAATTCAACGGCACGGGTTTCAAACCGGTGTGTTTCGGCAAAGCTGGCAACATAGGTGCCGAGCATTTCCTCCACTGTATCTGGCTTTGGGCCAATGTATTTTTGCGGCACTTGAAAAACCGCATCGCCAACGCGCCGTTTTTGGCTGTCTCCCCCCGTTTCATAGGTTAACCATGCCCAGCCTGCAATGGCAGCAAGCAGTAAAAAGGCACCAATTGTGGCGAGTCGCTTTTTTGTTTCGTTTCCGGTCACATTTTGCTCGTTTTTTATAGTTTTATACCTGTTTTTACTATTTTTTGCCAGTGTGTAATATACAAGCACTTGTTGTGAAAGCCTTAATTTCAGTGGGGTTGGTGCATATAAAATGCTATAGTCCCCTCAGTTAATTCGGGTGGGGACTAATGGAAATCAAACAGAAACTGGGCAAAGCACAGGCTCATTTATATAGCTTGTGGCAAAGCCTGCGTACAGGCGATAGTTTGCCGTTGAAGGCGGATATTACGATCCGTGATCTTAAATATTTTACGCCGTATTATTCCATTGTGCATTTGAACGAGGCTGGGCAGCCAGCGGTTTTACGCTCTGGCACGGGCCTTGATGAGCTGTGGGGGCGTAATATTAGTGGGTTGACGATTGCAGATATCTCCCCGCGCCAAACCCGAGGGCATTTCACTAGTTTTGTGGAGCATATGCTAGCACATCCCTGTGGCGGCCTTTCAAAGGATACATTCACAGCAGAAAACGGGGATATATTTGTGCGAGAGCTTTTGCTTTTACCGGTTCAAACCAAAAATGGCAGCACAGTGCTAGCTGTTATGGCCGGTGTGAAAGGCCTTGGCACGCAGGGTTGGGGAGGCGCTATATCCTCAGCCGCGCGAGCAAGTAAAGAAACCCACCGGACAGAATTTTTAGACGTTGGCTTTGGCATCCCGGCCCTAGGCGATAAAATGGGTGTCGGCAGCGCCTCCTTTGCCTGATAGGCCCTTCTTTGCCTCTTGCAGCCTCTTAAGTTGAGTGGATACGCTAGAGCGTTATCTGTTTTAGTTAGCTACATATCCGCCCACTCCCCGCTTACTCTCCGGCCCAACCACTCACTAGGACACACTCTAGGCACATCAGCCCTAAGCTAAACACCCTGTTCATACTTGGTTCAGCGGCCTGCGCGCTTAATAGCGTTACAGACAGTCAAGGAACATAAGAATGGCGCACAGCGTAATAATAAACGGCTCTATCAATTACACCGGGTCTGGTGGCGACAGTGATTTTGTAGCTGGCGAAGGCGATGACTTTTTAACGGGTGGCGAAGGAAATGATTACCTTGTCGGCGGTGAAGGCAATGACCTTATTGTCGGCGGCGGTTTTGACGATGGTGCCTTCGTTGATGTTGACTGGTACGGCGACTTGCATACGCTTGTGGCTATTCAAGTTGATGGCCCTGAGTTTGAAGGCAGCGACACCCTTGTGGGCGGTGAAGGTAACGACACGCTTGTTGGCGGTGGTTGGCAAGATGGCCTTGTGCTGGATGATGGTGTTTTTCAGCTTGGCGAAGAAGTAAGCGCTGAGTTTGTTATTGCAATTTTTCCTTCTGTTGCGCCAACCAATTCCATGTGGGCCGGGGCTGGCGATGATTTGCTTGTTGGCGGCCATTTTTCAGACACGATGGGCGGTGGGTCTGGCGATGATGATATTTTTGGCAACGGTGGCGATGACATTATCTATAGCGCTTCTGGCGATGATGTTGCCTGGGGTGATGATGGCTTTGATAAAATCTGGGGCGGGTCTGGCAATGATAGTATTTATGGCGGCGCGGGCAATGATGTGCTTGGCGGCGGGTCGGGCCATGATG
>JAESQS010000033.1 GCA_016765035.1 Kordiimonadaceae bacterium
TCGTCGCCAACACCGCCGGTAATAGTGACATTACCATCACCACATGAGACGGCTTCGCCAGCTGCGTCCGCAGTAAGCGTATCATTTATACCACCCAATGTCAGATCAAGGATGATGTGACGCACATCACCACCATTGGTGATTGTAACAACAACTTCTTCCAATTGAGCTGTGCCGCCAACATTGCTAGATGAAGCAGTATAAGTAATGTTGCCAGTTTTGGTTAGGTCCGTATCAGCAACAGTCAATGTACCTAGAGTACCAATAGTGAATGTATCACCCGAAGCAATTGCTACATCAGACACGCCACCAAAAGTAATGCCGGTAACAGTCCAACCAGTTGCCGCAGTTGCTACTGCAACTACACCTGTAGCCGTTGTGTAAGTAAGCAATGAAGATGCTAAGTTGACCGTTGCAGTGCCCGCACCAGCAAGAGTTACCGCAGCAACCCCACCAAATGTTGCATCTGCCCCAAGATTAAGGGAGGTACCTGTAAGCGCGCCAGCGTTAACTGTACCTTCAGCTAAGGCACCATCATCTGCAGCCGTACCAAGGTTACGAGCAACAATTCCTTCAATGCTAGTAAGAGTATCAGTACCATCAGAAACACCAGCATCAGAAGCATTAGCAGTAGTCGTCACAGAAGCCTTAATCGACCCAGCTGCAGCATCAATAGAACCAAGGAAAACGGCAACGTCAGTTCCATCATCACCGGCAATCACATCATCACCCGTACCACCTTCAAGAGTATCGTCTCCGAAACCACCAGTCAGTGTATCGTTACCGGCATTACCTTGTGCTTCGTCATTACCCGCGAGAAGGTTAATGTTATCAGCCCCAGCACTACCGTTTACAT
The DNA here is from genome assembly GCA_016765035.1 of Kordiimonadaceae bacterium. Classification (GTDB taxonomy): domain Bacteria; phylum Pseudomonadota; class Alphaproteobacteria; order Sphingomonadales; family Kordiimonadaceae; genus Kordiimonas. The sequence goes on from JAESQS010000033.1 coordinate 857, forward strand.
TTGTGTTAGGCCCACTCGTCGGCGCTGCAGTTGCTGCAGTTGTGAAAACGACAGTTTGAGTAATGTCGTTCGTGCCATCAGAGATTACAATAGAAACCGTTTCAGTCGTGTCTTCAAAATTATTAGTATTTCCTGAAACATAATCAATTTGAGAGTCATCAGCCGCAGTACCTGCCACAGTATCCTTAACGATCAAAGTACTACCACTAGCCAATGTTGTAGTATCATCCTGACCAACATTATCTACAGCTTCGCCATTGATAGACTTGATAGTGAAGCTCGCGCTGGAGTCTGCAATAACAGTTGCAAAACCATTCGATGGATCAAAGGTTGTAGCGTTAACGGTTACATCCCGATTAGTACCAGATGCCACTGTAACATCTGTAGTGAATACAGATGCCGCGCCTGCAGTGATATTAAGCGTCACATCATTAAACTGGATGAACTCAATACCAGTAAGAGACGCAGTTGTTACACCGCCAAGAGTCAAAGCAATCGTGCTTGTGCCTGATTGATCAAAAGCTGTAAATGCCAGCGCGTTTGAGAAATCCTGATTAACAACTAACGTATCAGAACCTGCACCACCGTCAAAAATAGTGGCACTTGTAGTCAATGCAGAATCGATCCGAATAGTATCGTCACCAGCTTCGCCGCGAATTGTATCCGCACCACCAGAATAGGTAATTACGTCATTACCCGCACCCGCGGATACTGAATCGTCACCTGTTTGGGGATTAATAGTATCAGCGTCTGCTGTACCCTGTAAGTCCCCGTCATTGCCTACTAAACCTGTAATGTCTGCCATAGTATTTCTCCTGAAAAAGCCGACCAAATATCAAAAAAGCACAAACCTACAAGGTCATGCCAAGAGCACCACCTTACAAAGAAAGCACCCCTTAATCGCCCACATATTTATCACCAAACCCTTAATAGTCAAGATAAAACAATGTGGTTATCGTATCAATGCGCACATCACCCTAGTTGCCAACGTTTTTCAACAAAAGTATGCGCGCCGCCGCAAAAAACTCGTTCTAGCCCCGAAATTGTTGCCCATTTGCAACATTTTCTATCAACTGCCGATATTGCGGCAATAGATCGCTGGTAGAGTAGGTGTTTGTGATAGTCGCACGTGCCTTAACGCAACATGAACGATATTCAGATTTGTCATTTAGCGCCCTGTTTATCTGGGTTACCAGCTTGTCAACATCAAAAAACGGTACCAATAAGCCATTTTCGCCATGAGTTATCATTTCCTTTAATGGGTCAGTATCTGACGCAATTATCAGGGCACCCGTGCTCATAGCCTCCATTAACGACCATGACAGTACGAAAGGAGCCGTTAAATATATGTGCGCTGATGTTATGCGCATGAGGTCGCGAAACACCTTGAGGCCTTGTAAGCCCATGAAGTGTAGGCGACTATGGTCAAAGTCAAACTGTTCCAGCGCCCACTTTTTAAATGTTTTGCCATCTTTGCGCAATGCGCCATATGCAACCCTGTCTTCCCCTAATATCACCACATGTAACGTTGGGCGCTGTTTTTGCAGCTCAGACACGGCTTCCATAAACTGTGGGAAACCACGATATTCTTCCATGCCGCGCGCGACATAGGTAATGATTTCATCTTCTACTAACAATTCAATGTCACCCACTTTTACCTTTGTGGGGCTTGAGGCATTTTCTTCAGGGCTGAAATAATCAACATCCACCCCGTCATGCAACACACTAACGCGGCTTTGGAACACACCGGGCAATTTACTATGCTGAAATTTAGTGGGGGATTGGCCCCAGTCCATTGCAGCTAGGTCATGTAGAATAGGCGTATTTTTCATGCGCAGGCGCAATTCAGCGTTCGCATCATAAGGTTTATCCATGAAAAATTCGCCATCACTATTGTGACACTGGTAATACCATTCGAAATACGTGAGTAGTTTGCTGGTTGGGAATAGGTCTTTGAAAAACATATTTGCGCCCCATCCTGAATGAGACAGGATGATATCCGGGCTACCGTTCTTTTTTTTGTAGCCTAACAAACTGCCGTAAGCAGCCTGTCCCATAATTACGGCCCTCTCCGTAGCCACTAGGGCTGGATGAATTTTCCCGGTTGCTTCACGGTGCGGTTTGTAGGTGGCGCGCACGAGCGGAGACTTTTGCTGATTGGTGCTTAATGTAGCAGCGTGCAGCTTAAATTCTGGGAACTGCGATAAGTATTTTGAAATACGCTGATATTGGCCCGGAAAATTATTATGAACAAAAAGAATATGCACGCGTTGCGCCCCCGACTTTGAAACTCACTGGTGGCCACGACACATAGGCGCGCAGCCAAACTATTATAAGGAAAGGGGTTAGCTAAAAACTGGCCCTTTCGCAATGATGAAGTGGCCTTTATCATAGGGGTGGTTTATGAACCTGCGATAACAAACGCCGTTTTGGCGCGATAAGGCACACTGTGAGGCATGGTAAATATGAAAACAATTTTGGTTCCCGGCGGGGCGGGGTTTATTGGCTCGCACACTGTTTCTGCCTTGCTGGCGCAGGGGTATCATACTGTCACGCTGGATAATTTCAGCAATGGACACCGGGATGCCGTTGTGGGCGGGGATATCATTGAAGGTGATATTCGGGACGCGGAATTGCTCGCAAAAATATTCAGCGACCGCGCCATTGATGCGGTAATTCATTTTGCTGCTTTTATCGAAGCCGGGGAAAGTGTGGTCGACCCCCTGAAATTTTATGACAATAACACCAGCGGTAGCCTCACGCTGATTCGCGCCATGACAAACGCGGGCGTGCAAAACATTGTATTTTCATCCACTGCCGCTGTGTACGGCCAAATGGAAGAGGCAACGAGCCTTTCAGAAGATATGCCAAAAGCGCCCATCAACCCTTACGGCCAAAGCAAATGGGCCGTGGAGTGCATGTTGCGGGACACAGCAACCACCGGGGCACTAAAGGCGGTTGCCCTGCGCTACTTTAATGCGGCGGGGGCAGACCCTTTTGGCAAGCTCGGTGAACGGCACGACCCTGAAACCCACCTTATTCCGCTGATTTTACAAGCCGCCAGCGGCCAGCGCGATAACATTAAAATGTTTGGCACGGATTACGCCACACCTGATGGTACCTGCGTGCGGGATTATAGCCATGTGTGTGACCTAGCCGATGCCCATGTGAAAGCGCTGTCGCACCTGTTGGCTTTGCCAGAAACCGGTTCAGGCGAAGCGGCAGGTTTTTACGATGCTTTCAATTTGGGTACAGGCACAGGCTTTTCCGTGCGGGAAGTGATCGAATCAGCAAAGCGTGTTACGGGCACCAACTTCACTGTGGTTGAAGAAGGCCGCCGCGCGGGTGACCCTGCCCAATTGGTGGCCAACCCCGCCAAAGCGCAAAAAACATTCAACTGGCAGCCAGCCTACCCAAACCTTGATGATATGGTCGCGCACGCATGGCAATTTATGCAGAAAAATGCCGCAAACACATAAAGCCAACCCCGCACAGCCCAAAACTACAGCAAAATATTTTGCCTTTGGCTAAGGGCCTGCGTATCTTACTAAAAATCAACTTTGAGATTATGGGTGGCCGCCAGCCATCCATAGTATGCAGGTTTTGGCATATAAAACAGGTTCTTGGCTATGCAGGTTCTGGTTACATCCCCCATCCCAACGCACCCGCAAAACCACGGCAATCGGGCCCGTGTGTATTCGCTGTGCCGCACGCTGCAACAACGCGGCTATAAAGTGCATTTTGTGTATGGCGGGCTGGAAGGGGTTAGCCCTGAGCAAGAACTGGCCATGCGCGCCACTTGGGACCATGTGTATATTGTACCGTACGAGCAAAAGCGCAGAAAACAATCCAAGCGCACGCACCATTTAATCGACGATTGGTATGTGCCTGCTGTCACCGAGATTACCCAGCGCATTTTAAAAGTGTGGGATATTGATTATTGCCTTGCCAATTATGTGTGGTTTAGCCGCTGGCTGCTAGATGTGCCAGCCGGCATCCCCAAGTATCTTGATACCCACGACATGTTTGCCAACCGCAATAAAAACATGAAAAAAGACGGCTTGAGCGCCAAATGGTATTCCACCACGCCAGCAGAAGAAGCCAAAGCGCTTAACCGGGCAGATGTGGTGCTGGCCATACAATCAAGCGAAGCAGCAGTTTTTCAGAAAATAACCAAAACACAAGTGGCCACACTGGGGCATTATATTCCGCCAAACTTTTTGTCTGCGCCAGATGCTACCCCAGATTCTGCGCCAGATAAAAAGCAAGGGTCATCAAACAACAGAAAATTAAAAGTGGGCTATTTGGCAAGCAACAACCCTATCAACCAACATTCCCTGCATAAATTGGTGCAAGAACTGCCACATCACCCCCATTTGCTCGACACTGTAAGCTTGCATCTGGCCGGGGCCATATGCGGCTGTGATGTGGCACAGGACAGCCCGTTTGAAAAACGCGGTTTTGTTGACAAGCTCGAAACTTTTTATGAAGAAATGGATATCATCCTGAACCCCAACCTGGGCGGCACGGGCCTAAAGATTAAATCTGTAGAAGCGCTCAGTTACGGCAAACCGCTGGTCGCCACTTATGACGCGATGATAGGCATTGAAACATCTGAAAAGGACCATCTTCATAAAACCCTGAATTCTCTTCTGGAAGGACTGTCTGATCTTGCAGGCAACCCTTCGGCTGTAGAAGCCCTTGTCCTAAACGGCCGCGTGGTTTTCACTCGCTACAGCAAAGCACAAAAACATACACTGGACGAGATCTTCCCAGAAAAAACTAGGGCTGACTCTGAACAAGCCAGTGGACAAGCCAAAACACAAGCCGGCGGAAAATCTGGCGAGAAATCTGGCGGGCAAGGCGAAATAGCATGACAAAAAAACTGCCTGCCCTGCTTATTTTTGGTGCTACAGCCCCTTCTCGCAGCAATGCCGCAGCGATGACCACGCAGCTTGCCCTCTTTTTCAAGGAAACAGTCAGCGTTACGCTTGTCATCAGCGACCATGCTGCGCCGCCGCCTGCCTTCCCCGCAGGCATTCACATTTGCAGAGAGCGTGAGCTGAGAGCTGACCAAAAAACCTATAGCGCCTCAGCGCGGCTTTATGTGTTGGGCGACAGTTACGAAAGCCTGTGGGCGTTCAGGCTTTTGCAAGAAGCCCCCGGCCCTGTATTCATTGCAGACAAAGGCCTGCATAAACTGCTGAAAGCCTCCTTTGAAACCAGCGACGGCTGGCCCAAAAATTATACAGACTATCTGCAAGCGTCTTTGGGCGCAGGGGGCGAGGCGATTGCCAATGCATTAACAGGCCAAAGGCGGCATTCAGCCGTGATTGAGACTGAAATCACAAGCTATGATGCCATCACCAACTATGCGAGCATGGTAGCGTGGCCGACTGATAGCATTACCTTACCGCCTGTCTGCAAGCTGCCTGAAAAAACAGACCCCACCAACATAGAAGACAATCGCTTTCTTGTGGCAGCAGTGGGCGACGGCATAACAGAACAAGCTGCAGAAACCCTGCAAAAGCTTGGCAAAGATATCAGCCTTGTTTTGCTGACAGGGGCCGAGCCTGAACTGGCCAAAACTCTCGACGCTGCTGATGCCATCTGCATACTTGATAAAACATATCAAACGCCGCCCCCGGCCCTGTCCCTCGCTCTCAAATCAGCAAAAGCCATCATAACGGCAGGCCAACCATGGACCCGCGCCCTTCCCCCCGGCTGCCACTTACCTATAAAAACGCAGGAGGCCCAGCACGAGCTTGTGGCCGCCCTTGGGTCTTTGCTAGGGGAAAGCCCCGTGAAGCCTTGGCTAGAAACCCAGACACAGGATTTTTGGGCCACAATAAAGGCCGAAAAAAAATGGGCAGAAATCGCAACTACACTTCTGGCACAAAAGCTGGCCCCCTTGTCCCTTGTAGCACCAACCCAAGAACCATATGTGCCACAGCCGCAAGCGACAGAGATGTGCCGGGATTTATTGCAGACCACAGACACCCCCCAGCCTATAGCCCTCATTGGGTCAGTGCCTCCGCAAAATCTTTTGCAGCAGGTTTTCCCCGGCATTAATTTGGCCACAAGCCCGCGTTTTGCAACACCCCAATTGGCGAAATTGCTGGCAACAAAAACCCGGACGGACCAATCCATCATTCTCGCGCGGTTAGGCTTTGAAAGCATCTTGATAGCACCTGAGGGTACCTCCGATAACCCAAAAACCAGTTCAAACTGGTTAGCCGTGAAAGAGGATTTAAAGTCTGCTGATCGTGCCTTGTGTTTTGAGTGTGACATCAAAGGGGCCACGCGGGTCCATTCGCTTCTTCCTGAAGGGGGCGACAAACCCAACAGCACAGCCTTTGATTTAATATCTGTTGTCCATGAAAACCCTGTGCATCAAGCCACCGATGGCTTCATTGAGGAAACAGGGCTTTATTGGCAACTGAACCAAACAGAGCACAAGCTGGAGTGCCTTATCATTTCCGGATTGTCTGGCACTTATTCTCTGTCTTTGGATACAGAGGATACCGCTTTTGTGGTGAGTGATGTTGCCCAGACTTCCTTGTTGGAAAAAAATAATTCTGCAGTTTTAACAACAACAGGACACGGAATTTTATATTTTGCCTTAACAGCATCACATCCTGTTAACTTTTACCCTCTACCGTGCGACTTAATGCTGCAAAAACTTGCAAAGTGTACCTTTAATCTGGAATGGTTGACCCATGGCTGAAAAACCCAAAAACGTCGGAGATAATGTGCTTTCTTTCAAAGCCCCAGAACCGCGCTTTCCCAAAGCAGCTGTGGACTATATAGACTCTCTTCTCACCATCCAAAGGGACCGCTTTGAGCAAGAATTAAATACCGTTCGGACAGGCACCGCTGATATAGTCCCAACGCAGCCAGTGTCCACTCATATTCTGGCGGAATCTGATGACTTCATTGGCACAGGCTGGAGCAGCATTGGAAGCAGGCGTGATGGCACAGCTTTCCGCTGGATGGGCCGCATAGGCTCCATGCTCTTACCAATAGACTTAAGTGAGCCTAGAAGCTTTAGCATCAGAGGGTGCGGCTTTACCAAAAGACGCTTCCTAAAGGAAACAACATTATGGCTGGATGACCAGCAGTTGGAATTTGGCCTGTCGCGCCGCGGCTTCAACCGCTGGACCTATTCAGGCACCTTGCCAGCCATGGCTCCCCGGCCCTATTATATCCTGAGATTTCAATCCCCCGGCACAGGGCGCCTTGCCGTTGGTGTCGATGCTTTTGTCAGCCTTGCCGTAAGCGAAATAAAAGTGAACTGCTGATTTTAAGACGCTTTCGTATTACGGCTACGAAAGTGCCCCTCTAAATTCATAAGACCCATGCTCGTTCATATATAAACCAAGCTGGTCTTTCAAAGCCTCTTTATGGCTATTGGAGGCAGAAAGTATCTTGGGCAAGCCTTTATACCCTTCAGAAAAGTCCACCCAATCGACTTGGTCTGGCGCATTCCTGTCTAAGTATACTGACACCATATCCAACACTTCGCTGGGGCTTTCGGCTACTTCCTCAAGTGTCACGCTTTTATAGCTGCTATAGCCTTCAAGCGCTGTTTCAATCTGCACTTCTTGCTTTAGCAATTGGTATGTAGCCGTGTGCATATCCTCCGGTGTCGGCACTTGACCTGCAAGGTCTGCCATAACATCCGCAGGCATAGTCCATATAGAACGGGCTAATCTATGCGTTAATAAGGGCAGTAAAGCGGACTGGGTGCATTTATCCCGGCGGGTAAAATAAATCATCTGAGTGTTTGTCCGCTCTAACAGTCGTACAAATCGCGATAATGTGAAGCGGGTAACATCAACCAAGTCCAGTAAAACATCTGTATATAAAAGAAAGTCCAGCCCCTTCTTGCCCTGCTGCATAACAACGCCTTGCAAGAAGCGCAAAAGCTGGAAATCATCTTGTTCTTGAGCCCATGCAACAACAGTCCGGTTTATAAACTCTTTGGGGTCTCCCATGCGATTGCGCTGCAATGTTTGACACAAAAAATCCGCATCGCTGGCAGGTGCGGCCAGCACTAGCAATGCATCAGGCGCTGCGTTAGCTGCTTCTGGTGCTGCTTCTGGTTTTTCCCACTGAAAATACCCGCCGCCACCAACACTAAGCGGGGCAAGGTCATAAGTGCCAGAATAGACCGCAATATTAGCTTGCTCATGCCGAGCTTCTTTCACATGGGCCATTTCCTGTTGGCGGCAGAAAAACACCA
>JAESQS010000287.1 GCA_016765035.1 Kordiimonadaceae bacterium
CTCTTTACGTCAGGCTATATTTCTAATGAAGCGACACTGTCCACGTTGGCGCAACTGATGCCCGGCTGTGTTGTTTTTTCAGACAGTCTTAATCATTCATCTATGATTCAAGGCATACGGCACAGTGGTGCGCAAAAACGTATTTTCCGCCACAATGATATGGAGCACCTTGAGGAACTGCTGAAAGCAGTGGACCCAAAAGCACCAAAAATCATTGCGTTTGAATCTGTTTATTCCATGGATGGTGACATTGCGCCGATCGAGGCCATTTGTGACTTGGCGGACAAGTATGGTGCTATGACCTACCTTGACGAAGTACATGCTGTTGGCATGTACGGAGAACACGGTGGCGGCATTTCTGAGCAGGAAGGGCTTTCTGACCGTTTAACAATTATTGAAGGCACGCTTGCAAAGGCATTTGGAGTGATGGGCGGTTATATCGCGTCTTCCAAATCACTGGTGGATGTTATCCGCAGTCATGCGTCTGGCTTTATTTTTACCACAGCACTTAGCCCCTTATTGGCGGCAGGTGCACTGGCAAGTATCAAACATTTGAAAAACAGCCCGCATGAGCGCATTGAACAACAAAAAAATGCTGCTGAGCTAAAGCGTCGCCTCAAGGCCGCTGATTTGCCTGTGATGGATTCAGTAAGCCATATTGTTCCTGTTTTTATTGGGGACCCTGTGCTTTGCAAAGAAGCGTCTGACATGCTGTTGAACGAATATGGTATTTATGTACAGCCAATTAATTACCCCACTGTGCCGCGCGGTACAGAGCGCCTGCGCTTCACGCCGGGGCCACTTCATGATGCGAATTCAATGGATGGGTTGATTGAAGCGTTGACGGATGTGTGGAAGCGGCTTGGCTTATCTAGAGCAATTGCTATATAATATTTTTCATGGCTGTTCCGGGTAGAATCATTATTGAATTTGTTAATGTGGGTAGTGCGCTCAAGGTTTGCGCTATTTGTGAACGCACGGGCCGGGAAGTCAGCATTGTAGGCGACCCGAAAGCCAGCAGAGAGCATCTGAAACGGGTGGCCGCTAACAAACTTAGGTTTGTAATGGCCAAAGAAGATGATGCACCGCCCGGCAAAGGCGGCATTTTTGCCTAAAGCCGTTTGGCGTTCGGTACACTCTCCTGATTATCAGGGTTATTAATATAGCGCACAGCTACGAAATTACTGGCTAAATTACAGGGATTCCATCTGAGTTGGGTTTTGCTGTAGCTTTACGGAAAAGCGCTTAAGCGTGCGCGGTGTATCCGGGTTTTCTACCCAATCCAATTTGTTTCGCGAATTCGGAGCGTTTGGCGGCATAAGATGGCGCAACCATAGGGTAGTCAGCAGGCAGGCTCCATTTGGCGCGATACTCTTCAGGCGACATATTGTGATGCGACCTTAGGTAGCGTTTTAACATCTTTAGCCTTTTCCCATCTTCCAAACATATTATATAGTCATCGGTGTATGATTTTTTCACTGCAACAGCTGGTTTTTGGGGTGTGCCGGTTTTTCCATTTTCAAGGTCTTGAAGTACTGAATATACCGACGAAATGACTGTGGGTAATTCGGCAGAGGTAACTGAGTTGTTACTTACGTACGCAGTAACTATATCTGCGGCCAAACCAAGTACTTGGTTTACGGGTTTTAAGTTAGTCGACTGTTCAGGCATTTATTTGTGCTCCATAACACATGTTTCTAGTAATGCTAATGCACTATATATGAGAGTAATACAATGTGTAATGGAGTAAATACATCTATAAAAATTAATTTTACGTAAATATCTGAAAATTTTTACTCTATGTAAGGTTTAATACTTCAATTGGCCTGATGCCACATTTTAGAAGCATTCCTTGGGTTGTGTTGGCATCTATGATATGGACCGGCAAGGTTTACTGAATTCCGCCTGTTTTACGGTGGATTTTCGAGGGTAATGTTGATGAGTACTAACCATATTGCCATAGCCAGTGATCATGCTGGCTTCGAGCTCAAAGAAGAATTGAAACAATATTTGATATCTAAAGGCCATGAAGTGGTCGATTTAGGGACAGATGGTCTTGATTCTGTTGATTATCCTGATTTTGGCCATGCAATGGGGAAAGCCATTGAAACCGGGCAAGCAGCCAAAGGTGTGCTTGTTTGTGGGTCTGGTATTGGCATTTCCATTGCTGCCAACCGCAACCCGGCAGTGCGGGCGGCACTTTGCCAAACAGGGCTGGCTGCCAAATTGGCCCGCCAGCATAATGATGCAAATGTTTTAGCATTGGGCGCTAGGCTTATTGGCAGCGAAACCGCGCTGGATTGCGTTGATGCATTCGTGACAACTGACTTCGAAGGGGGGCGCCACCAACGGCGTGTTGATAAACTGGGAAGCATTTCCTAGGGTATTCTTAACCAGCTAGCGACTAGCACCATTTGTTTTTTCTCTGGATTATAGGGCTTTTTTCAGAATGACTAATTATACACAAGATGGGTTTTTTTCAGCAGGACTTGCAGACACTGACAAGGACGTATTTAATTCAATTACAGGCGAGCTTAAGCGCCAGCAAAACCAGATTGAGCTTATTGCGTCTGAAAATATTGTTAGTAAAGCCGTTATTGAGGCACAAGGCTCCGTCCTGACAAATAAATATGCCGAAGGCTATCCGGGCCGCCGCTATTATCAGGGCTGTCATTATGTCGATATTTCCGAAAGCCTTGCCATTGAACGCGCGAAAGAGCTTTTTGGCGCAGCCTATGTGAATGTGCAGCCTCATTCGGGCGCACAAGCGAACGGCGCAGTTATGTTGGCGCTTACAACGCCAGGTGACACCATTATGGGCATGTCACTTGATGCTGGTGGCCACCTGACGCATGGGGCAAAGCCTGCTAGTTCCGGTAAATGGTATAATGCTGTGCAATATGGCGTGCGCCGTGAAGATGCGCTTATCGACTATGATGAAGTTGCAGCACTGGCCAAAGAGCATAAGCCAACCATCATCATTGCTGGTGGTTCGGCTTACCCGCGTGTGATTGACTTTAAGCGCTTCCGCGAAATTGCAGACAGTGTTGGTGCCTATCTATTTGTGGATATGGCCCATTTCGCCGGGTTGGTTGCTGGTAAAAAGCACCCAAACCCGCTGGAACATGCGCATATTGTGACGACAACAACCCACAAAACTTTGCGTCGGCCTCGTGGCGGTATGATATTGACCAACGACGAAGCCATTTCGAAAAAAATAAATTCGGCTGTTTTCCCCGGTTTGCAGGGGGGGCCTTTGATGCATGTGATTGCAGCCAAAGCTGTTGCTTTTGGCGAAGCATTGCGGCCTGAATTTGCAAAATATGCCGAACAAGTGATTGTGAATGCCAAAGTTTTGGCCAAGCGCCTTGTTGAAAACGGTTTTGATATTGTCTCTGGTGGGACTGATACACATGTGGTTTTGGTTGATTTGCGCCCCAAAGGTGTGACTGGCAAGGCGGCTGATGAAGCGCTTGAGCGGGCACTGATGACGTGTAATAAAAACGGCGTGCCGTTTGACCCTGAAAAGCCTTTCATTACCTCTGGTATTCGGCTTGGTACACCTGCCGGCACAACGCGCGGCTTTGCTGAGGCTGAATTCACAGATATTGCAGACATGATTACTGAAGTCTTGGATGGCCTCGCTGCAAACCCTGATGATAACGAAGCGGCAGAAGCATCTGTGCGGGCAAAAGTAGCGCGCCTATGTGAGCGCTTCCCAATCTACTCATAATTGGGCTAGAGTGAATTCATGGGCACAGTTGGGAAGCTGTGCCTTTGAATAAATGGCTAGTTATGGCGCTGTTGAAGCGGTTGTTATTAAGGGAGTGGGGGTATTATGCGGTGTCCGTTTTGTCAGAACGAAGATACGCAAGTTAAAGATTCCAGACCAACTGATGATAAATCTGCCATCAGGCGCAGGCGCTATTGCCCGGCTTGCGGTGCACGATTTACGACCTTTGAACGGGTGCAGTTGCGGGAATTAACTGTCCTTAAAAAGACCGGACGACGAGTGCCGTTTGAGCGAGAAAAGCTGGAACGCTCGTTAGATATTGCCCTTCGTAAGCGCCCTGTAGAGCCAGAGCGCGTTGAACGGATGGTCAATGGTATTGTCCGCCAACTCGAATCAATGGGCGAATCAGATATTGATTCGGAAACCATTGGTAAACTCCTGATGGAAGGGCTGGAAAGCTTGGATCAGGTTGCGTATGTGCGATATGCATCTGTGTACCGTAATTTCCGTGAAGCATCGGACTTTGGCAAGTTCCTTGGCAAAATGTCCGGTACTGGCGACGGTGAAGAAGGCGTCTAAGGAATATTCATTTGCCCCGTGATAGTGCATGGATGAAAAGCGCGTTGGCGCTGGCTGAAAGAGGCCTTGGTACTGTGGCACCTAACCCGGCGGTTGGGTGCCTTATTGTTAAGAACGATATTGTCGTTGGGCGCGGTTGGACCCAGCCGGGCGGTCGCCCTCACGCAGAAACGGTGGCCCTTGAACAGGCTGGTGCCGCTGGCAAAGGTGCCACAGCCTATGTCACGCTGGAGCCTTGCTCACACCACGGTAAAACACCCCCTTGTGCTGAGGCGCTGGTAAAAGCAGGCATAGCCCGGGTGGTTATTGCTGCAGGCGACACTGACCCGCGTGTGGCGGGCAAAGGTTTGCAAATATTGCAAGAGGCTGCCCTTGATGTGGTGCAAGGCGTGCTTGAGGATGAAGCAAAGCGCCAAAATGCAGGATTTTTTTTAAAGGTTGGGGCAGCGAGGCCTTTATTCACGCTTAAAGTTGCCACCACGATTGACGGAAAAATTGCAACATCTGCCGGTGAAAGCAAATGGATTACCGGGAATGCAGCGCGCACATATGGCCATATGCTGCGGGCAACTCATGATGCAATCCTTGTGGGGGTGAAAACAGTTTTGGCCGATGACCCTGATTTGGGCTGCCGCATTGCAGGTCTATCCCACCGATCGCCAGTGCGGGTAGTTTTAGACAGCAATTTAAAAACCCCTGCGACAGCACAAATGCTTCAGGGGCCATTGGGTGCAGATGTTTGGCTTATTGCCAATGCTCGAAACAAAGGCAGTACCGCCGCAGATATGCTGGTCAAAGCAGGGGCCAAGCTGTTTTTTGTTAAAGGTACCAGAGATTTAAAATCAGTTGCAGCAGTGTTGGCGGGCGAAGGGCTTACTCGTGTTTTAGTAGAAGGCGGCGGCACTATACATGCGTCTTTTTTGCGTAGTGGTCTGTGTGACCAATTGCATAGTTTTACGGCTGCAAAAGTGATTGGCTCTGAAGGGATTGCTGGCGTGGGTGAACTTTCACTTGCCTTGCTGGAGAATGCGCCCCATTTAAAACTGGTAAGCAGCCGCAAAATTGGTACGGATTTGCTTGCAACATATAGAAATGCGGAGTAGTTCAAGCCCATGTTTACAGGAATTATTACAGATGTTGGCACGGTACGCTCAATTGAGGGCGACAGTGACCTTCGTATTGCCATTACAACGGGCTTTGATACAAGCACGATTGATATAGGGGCCTCCATTGCCTGTTCAGGCGTTTGCCTAACAGTGGTTGATAAAGGCGAAGACTGGTTTTCTGCGGATGTGTCTAATGCCAGCCTTCAAGTGACCAACTTGTCTGGCTGGAAAAAGGGATCTCTTGTCAATTTGGAGCGGGCCTTAAAGCTTGGTGAAGAATTGGGCGGCCATATTGTAACAGGCCATGTGGATGCTGTTGGGAATATTGAGACTTTTAAGCCGTCGGGTGATTCTATGTTGCTGGAAATTGCGGTTAGCGCAGATATAGGCAAACATATTGCCCAAAAAGGCAGTGTAACAGTCGACGGCGTTTCCCTCACAGTGAATGATGTTACGGACACGGACACCACAACGGTTTTTTCTCTTAATATTATTCCGCATACACAGGATGCTACGGCATTTCGCACCAATGTAGTTGGGGATAAAATGAATATAGAATTTGATATTCTTGCGCGCTACGTAGCTCGCTTGCAGGAAAGGGGCTAATTGTGCCTGAAAGGTTCCTCTCGCCTATTGAAGATGTCATTGAAGATGCCCGCCAAGGTAAAATCTATATCCTTGTGGATGATGAAGACCGCGAAAATGAAGGGGATTTAATTGTTCCCGCACAGATGGCAACGCCTGAAAATGTAAATTTCATGGCTAAATACGGCCGTGGTCTTATTTGCCTGCCGCTCAGTTCAGAACGTGTTGCGGAGCTTGGCCTTGATTTGATGAGCACAAACAACCAGTCGCGGCACCAAACCGCCTTCACAACCTCTATCGAGGCTAAAGTAGGTGTCACTACAGGGATTTCTGCCGCAGACAGGGCCCGTACTATTGAAGTGGCCATTGACCCAGCTATGGGGAAAAGTGACATTGCCACACCGGGCCATGTGTTCCCGTTAATCGCCCGTGATGGCGGTGTTTTGGTGCGTGCGGGGCATACAGAAGCTGCTGTTGATATCTCGCGCCTTGCAGGGCTTAACCCCTCGGCCGTCATTTGCGAAATTATGAATGAAGATGGCACCATGGCACGATTGCCAGACCTTGTAGAATTTGCCAAAGAACATGAATTAAAAGTTGCCACCATTCGCGACCTGATCGCTTACCGTCTGAAAAATGATAAACTTATTGAGCGTGTTTCCGACACTGAATTACGCAGAAAAAGCGGCAAAGAATGGCGCGTTTCTGTGTATCAAGCAATAGATGGTGGTAAAGAAACTGTTGCCCTAACCTTAGGGAATATTGATAGCGAAGAGCCTGTTTCAGTAAGGATGCATTCCTTAAATCCGTTTGAGGATGTGCTTGAAATGGACCACCCCCGTACCGGCCAGCTCGCTCGTGCGATGAAGGCTATCGAAGATGATGGCAAAGGTGTTGTGGTCTTATTCCCGGGATTGACAGCTATCCGGCCTTCACTTGTCATTAACAGCAGTGCGCACACCAAAGAGCAGGGCGCTTTACGGGACTATGGCATCGGGGCGCAAATACTCCGTGATTTAGGGGTGCGTCACATGATATTATATTCAAATACAGCAAGCCACGTTATTGGGCTTGAAGGATACGGTTTGAATATCGTAGAACACCGCAAAATCCCTGAGTGATACGGTAGTTGAGTAAATTTACCGTAACTGGGTGATTTTCGAAGTAGCATGTAAAATGATTTTGGCCCTTGTATGTCTTGGGTAGCATCAACGTTAAGGACTATTTATGGCAACGCCGCACTTGCTTATTGTTGAAGCGCGTTTTTACACTGACCTACTGGATGAGTTGGCGGCGGGCGCTATTGAAGCGATTGAAGCTGCAGGCGGTACATGGGAACGAGTTGAAGTGCCCGGTGCCCTTGAGATTGCCGCTGCTATCAAGTTTGCGGAAGTTGGTGCCGCAACAGCCTATGACGGTTATGTGGCCCTTGGCTGTGTCATTCGCGGTGAAACAACCCATTATGAACTTGTGTGTGGTGAAAGTGCTCGTGGCCTGACAGATTTGGCATTACACCATGATTTGGCTATTGGAAACGGCATTCAAACCGTTGAAAATAGTGATCAGGCATGGGCACGTGCGAACAGAAGCGACAAAAACAAAGGGGGCGGCGCAGCAGTTGCAGCCCTCAGAATGATAGAATTAAGAAAGAAATTTGGTTAAACACATGGCTAGTCAGAA
>JAESQS010000288.1 GCA_016765035.1 Kordiimonadaceae bacterium
ATGCTCAAACAAATGTGCAAAGCCGGTTTTCCCTGCGGGTTCGTCTTTCGACCCCACGTGATACCAAACACCAAAGGAAACAATCGGTGCCTTACGGTCCGTGTGGACAATAACGCGCAAGCCGTTATCCAAGGTAAACTTTTCATACGGAATATGAACTTCAAGGTCTATGCCAGGCTCAGAAACAGTGCTAATAGCCGCCTTATCCGTGCTGTCGCTTTTGGTGCCAACCTGCCCATCACATGCTGTAAGCATGGCCAAAAGCGCAGCACCTATCATGAATTTTGTGGTCTTCATGTTTTTATCTCCCACATGTCGTCAATAGCGTTAAAAATCCCGCCATGGGATTCCCCTCTTAACCCTTCTACAACCTGCGTGTTCCTTCTGCAAAGCCTTTGACCACAGTCTTTAGTTCTACTATTTCACGTTTTTATGTAATCTATAGGTGTAATCCCGCACTATTTTCTATTGTGCGGGATACATTTTAATTTTAGTTAGCTATTCAGGGTTGGGATAACAAACTCTGCCCCGGCCCGAATACCTGTTGGCCAACGGGAGGTAACAGTTTTGGTTTTCGTGAAAAAGCGCACCCCTTCCATCCCGTGCTGGTTGATATCGCCAAAAGCGGAGCTTTTCCACCCACCGAAGGAATGGAAAGCAAGCGGCACCGGAATGGGCACATTAATACCCACCATACCCACTTCAACTTGATCTACATAAGCGCGCGCAGTATCGCCGTCCCGCGTATATATGGACGTGCCGTTCCCAAATTCATGAATAGACGGCAAGTTTACGGCTTCTTCGAAAGTCTCCACCCGCAGGATTTGAAGTGTTGGGCCAAAAATCTCTTCTTTATACGTACGCATATCAGGGGTGACATTATCGTAAAGGGACCCCCCCATATAGTAACCGCCTTCATAGCCTTCTTCTGTGCATTCATAATTTCGGCCATCAACTACAATGGTTGCGCCTTCTTGTTCTGCAAGGTCTAAATAACCACTTACTTTAGCGTGATGGTCCGCCGTTACCAGCGGGCCTAATTCCGCAGATGCATCCATTGAATGGCCTATTTTCAAAGCTTCAACACGGGGCTTAAGCATTGCCACCAGCTTATCAGCCACAGCCTTACCAACTGGCACTGCAACAGAAATAGCCATACAGCGTTCCCCCGCTGAGCCATAAGCCGCACCAATAAGGGCATCCGCCACCTGTTCCAGATCAGCGTCTGGCATAATAACCATGTGGTTTTTTGCACCGCCCATTGCCTGACAGCGTTTGCCATTGGCCGTTGCTGTTGCATAAACATATTGCGCAATCGGGGTTGAGCCCACAAAAGACACTGCTTTGACACGTGGGTCTGTGCACAATGTATCAACAGCTTCCTTGTCGCCATTCACCACATTGAAAACACCATCAGGCAAGCCTGCTTCCTGCCAGCACTTAGCCAGCATAAGGGGCACAGTGGGGTTTTTCTCAGAAGGTTTCAAAATATAGGTGTTACCGCAGGCAATGGCCATGCAGCTTTTCCACAAGGGAATCATCGCTGGAAAATTAAAAGGGGTAATTCCTGCCACCACACCAAGCGACTTGCGCATACTATACATGTCAATCCCGGTTGAAACATTGTCGCTATACTCGCCTTTGATAAGGTGCGGAATACCCTGCGCAAATTCAGCCACTTCAAGCCCGCGCTGCACATCTCCCTGTGCATCAGAAAACACCTTGCCGTGCTCCAGCGCCAGCGCTTCGGCAAGGGCATCTTTTTCGCGGTAAAGAATATGCACCAGATTTTGAAGTACACGCGCCCGCTTAACAACTGAGGTACCAGACCATTCAGCAAAAGCAGCTTGCGCGACGGCAATAACATCTTCGACTTCCGTTTTGGCTGCCAAGGAAACTTGGCCAATTTGCTTCCCTGTTGAAGGGTTAAAAATCGGGCCAAACCTGCCGGACGTGCCTACGCGCTCTTTACCCGCTACAAAATGATGCCGCTCAAACATAAGTGCTCTCCAAAAAATGGTGGCGGTCCATGCCCAACAGGGCAACGCCATAACCATTTCAAAATTCTAATTCACAAGGAGAGACACCCTATAATCTGCACAATCGCATGTCACTGAGATATTTTGCACTATAATTTGTGCATTTTTGCACATACTAAGAAACCCGCTATTCCCAGCCAATTTTGGCGTAAGCTTCTTCCAACTCAGGGAATTTACGGGCGTTTTTCCAGCCACGATTTGCGCCGGGCTTCCAATGGGTGCTGATGCCCATAAAATGACAAAGCGTTGCCTTAGCTGACAATGCCTCGTGAAGACCATGCCTTTTACACCGTGCACCACCCACTGGTTTTCTGGCTGGCACAAATGCGGTACCGCGACCCATTTTCTGCCAACTGCGCCGCCAAAAGGGGTATCTCCCCTTCTCGTAAAGTCTTTATGGCGTCTATGCTCGCTGGCATCGGCAACAGTTTCTTCTCCAGCAATTGCAACACCACCGAACGGGACATAACCTTCAGTTGATTGCTCTGCCATTTCAAACAAAGACTTATGACCTTCTGTTATCACCAGCTCGTCAATATCGGTATTCAAAACGCTTTTTGCTTTGGCCAAGTACCGTGCACGTGCTTGTGCGAACATACCCAATTGACAAAAAGTGCTGTCCCAATGGCCTGTTCCGTCCGCACCGGGGCCATATTTAAACGGCCAATGCACAACAATGATGCGCTTTAGCCCCTCAACAGCGGCCAAGGCTTCGCTAATTTCTGCGGTGCTATAATGCACACTGTTGTTGTGGTAAACCAACAGGGCATCAGCGCCGTGATATTTCACATTAAAGTCTGCCCAATCCACCAACCACGGCAAAGGCTCATATTTAAACATTGTGAAAACGACCCGGTGGCCAGCCAAAATATCATTATTATTTTCATTCACAGTCACCCGGTGCTTACCGAGCGCACCAAAGTCAAATTCCAACTCGGCTGTCTCAAGGGGTTTATCAAACACGACATCTAACTGGTCGGTTTTTTGCAGCGATGTCAGCTTGAATGTTACAGGCTCTGGCCTGCCATCTGCACCCTGCCCTAGGGCCCGTACACTGCCATTTTCAATATGGCCTTTCAAGTTCAGGAGCGACGGCCCAACAAGGCGAACATGGCTGCAATCTGCCATAAAAAACGCATCATAAAAAAGCGTGCAAAAATCAAATTCTTCGTCATAACTTTCTTGACGAAGTGGCTTTGGCCGTGGAGGCGTGCGCAGCAACGCCGCATCTGAGCTCAGGACTAGCTGCCCAAGCTCCTGCGGCTCAACTGCTGTGATAATCCTATCCGCTGATATGGTATTTTGCTTTGTCACTCAAGGCCCAAGACATCTGTTTGAAAAGGTTTGATCCTAGGCTTTTAGTCTGTTTATAGTGCCGCGTCACCTACAATAAGTCTGTCCTGTGCTGCTTACTTTCCAGTGACAGGCCACAGATAGGCCGCACGAATGCAGAGTTGAAACACATGTTTGACTGGAACGACCTACGGTATTTTCTTGAAGTTGCGCGGCGGGGCAAACTGTCTGCGGCCGCTGTACGCATTGGTGTTGACCATACCACTGTCGCGCGCCGCATCAGCGCACTGGAAGAGAAATTGGGCATCCCCCTTTTTCACCGTGAAAACCGATCCTATATTCTTTCCGACGAAGGCAGACGCTTGCTTTCCTTCGCTGAGAAAATGGAAGAAAGCTCTCTGGCACTTCTGGATGAAGTAGCCCCCACCAAAACTGGCCCCACAGGCACTGTTCGCCTTGTAACCCCTGAAGCCTTTGGTAGCCAGTTCCTCGCGCCGCGCTGCAACAGCTTTCACGACCGGCACCCGGGCATAACACTTGAGCTGGTAGCAGAAACGCGCCCTCATTCCTTCACCAAACGCGAAGCCGATGCCGCCATTACACTGGCAAAGCCACAACATGGCCGCATCAACAGCGAGCATGTTGGGAATTACCGGCTGGGGTTTTACGCATCGCCCACATATTTACAGGCCCACCCCCCTATCATTCAACTTTCGGGCCTTCGTCACCATCAGTTCATTTGGTATGTCGACGAACTACTGCCAGTGCCTGAATTGCAAATATTAGATAAGGCAATACCGGAGCCTAATGTAATTTTTCGGACAACAAACGTAACAGGACAAGCCCATGCTGCTGAATCTGGGCTGGGCATCGCCCTCCTGCCATGTTTTGTTGCCGACAGAATAAAAAGCCTGACAAGCATCCTGCCCCGTGAGTTTAGCATTACCCGTGAACTTTGGTTAAGCACCCACAACGACACACAGCCCCAACCCCATATTGAAAGCGTACGCACATTCCTGAGTACACTGATTACCAGCGAGCGCAGCATTCTGCTTGGCACCCGATAGTAAAAACCCGCTTTCCCCCATAGGCATTCTAGAGTAGGTCTAGGGCATGGTTATTTTGAAAAAAATAGTAAACTTTAAAAAGGCTTACCTGCTTTTTAAGCGTAGCGTCTTGGCCCTTATGGTCGCCTTCCTAGGCTGCACCGCCGCAAGTGCAGAACCCTATGAAACCCACCAGAAACTACAGGCAGGAGACCTGCAACTGGCCTACCGCACCTTTGCGGGGGAAACCCGGGTGGGTGGCCCAAAAGGCGATCTAAAAGGCAGCTCAAAAGACAGCTTAAAAGACAGGGCAGAAGCTGCAATTTTTAGCTTCGGCTATTTTAAAAAAGGCGGCGGCAACACAGATAAACGCCCTGTTACCTTTTTGTTTAACGGCGGACCGGGCTCAGCCAGCCTATGGCTTCACATAGCAGGCTTTGGGCCAAAACGCGTTGTCCTGCCCCCAAAGGTATTGCCGCCGTATGAAGTGGTGGACAACCAAGACAGCCTTCTGGATGTCAGTGACCTTGTCTTCATTGACCCGGTCGGCACCGGTTACAGCAGGCCCTTAGGGGACGGAAAAAAATCTAGTTTTTGGGGCATCGTGCCAGACGCAAAATCCATAGCGCTTTTCATTGTAAAATGGCTGGACGATAATGGCCGTCATAATAGCCCTATTTATATTCTTGGCGAGAGTTACGGGACGCTGCGCGCTACGCTTGTAGCGGACGAATTATTGCGGGTGCATAACCAAAATACTGATGGTTTAATCTTGCTATCCGCTGTGCAAAACTACCGCAATGTGCGCTATGCGGATGGCAGCATATTGGGGTATGTCTCAGCGTTTCCTACGCTGGCAGCCACGGCATGGCATCATAAGCTCACACCTGAAACATCAAATACGTTTGATGCCTTTATCAAAAGCGCCACTGCTTTTGCCAGCGGCGAGTATGCGACGGCACTTATTGCAGGAAACAGGCTTTCTGAAAGTGAGAAAAAAGCAATAGCCGTGAAAATGAATAGCTATACAGGGCTAGGCACACACTACCTTCTAAACCAAAAGCTGCGTGTAAAACCCCTTGTGTTTTTACAGAAGGCACTGGCCAATAACGGCCAGAAGCTCAGCCGCCTAGATGGGCGCATATATGGGGCGGATGACACCAATAAAAATGCCCGCCATAACCAAAAGCGCTATGGGGCAGACCCTCTAGAAGCAACTATAAAATCCCCCATCAGTGTTGCTCATAGAAACTATATGCGGCTTTTTTTAAAGATTGCACCGCAACATGATCTATACAAAACATCCGCCCGTGACAGTCGCAGGTGGCACTGGAACTGGAATGTGTGGGGCACCGACAATATACCCTCTGGCGGGCGCTATATTAGTGTTATTCCAAACCTGCAACGCACGCTTGAAACCAACAGCAACATGCGGGTGCTGGTAACATCTGGTTATTATGATTTTGCGACACCCTTTTTCAGCGCAGACAATGCTTTTGCAGAGCTAACCACAGGGCACGGCAGGGTACAGAAAAAATATTACCATGCAGGGCACATGATTTATTTGGATGATACTGCCCGGGCAAACCTCGCCAATGACATCCGCAGCTTTATCAATGCAAAAGCTGGGCAGTAACGCCAGTAGAGCGTATCTGGTTTACTATGCATCACCGCCACGGCCCCTACCTAATCTCTGGCCAAACCACCCACTAGGATACACTGTGGGGTGGTTGGGCCAGAAACTAGGTAGGGGCCGTGGGTGGATATGGTTCTAATTAAGACGGATACGTTTTAATAGCTGACATGCATAAAAAAACAGGCCCAAACAGGCCTGCTTCATTATATCCAACTTTGGTGGCGGGTTGGCATACCAAAAAATATTCTGGCAAACCCTACCTGACTTTAATCTAAAAATGCCGGTAGCTTTGGCAGCCCTTCAAAATCAGATTTGCTGTGCTGAATAATAACACGCGCCCCTGTTTTATCGGCCATTGCTTCAAAAGCATCCATGGACTCATGCGTTGCTGCCGTATCCGTGTTAAAAGTAGGCACGGTGCGCAGCTCACGGGCACGCTGCAAATGGTACAAATCCCCCGTCAGCAAAACGGCGCCTGCATTTTCCAGCTTCAGGCTCAGCACTGTGTGGCCCGGCGTGTGGCCCGGCAGCGTTACAATAACAGCTTTGCCATCACCAAATACATCATGCATCTCTTTAAATTCAATCGTTTTAGAATCTTCAAGCGCGCCATAGGCCGCGAAATTACTGGTGTTTGCACGAGCTTCGTCACGGAACATATGCGCGCGTTCCACTTCATTCACAAGGAAAGTAGACCCCGCGAATAACCCCCCATTGCCCATATGGTCAAAATGTGAATGCGAGACAGATAAATAATCAATATCCGCAGGTGTCACACCGATATCGGCCAGTTGGTCCGTAAGTGTGCGCGTTACCTTAAGGTGAAATTTCCCATTATTTAACCCTTCAGGAAGGTTAACTAGCCCTTCAGGCAAGCCTGTGTCCCAAAGCAGTGTGCCCTTGGGATGCTTAACCAAAAAACAACCGTTAGCCGCTTTCTTGGTTTCGCCTTCATATTCCCCCTCGCGGGAGAAAACACCTAAATCTAGAAAATTAATATCGCCACAATTCAGCGCATACAGCTTTATTCCACCGCCTTCAGCTTGAACCCCTGAAAAACCAGCAATAGCAACGGCAATGGCAGCTATTTTGTTGAAAAAACGCGGCATATTTTAGTCTCCGAATATAATTTATTAAATACAGGAGCCTAGCCTATTGTCATGCAGCACCTGTGGCAAATGAATATAATGCTTTAAATCAAATTTGAGCGATTACCGCTTACCCAAGAAAACGGCGCGCGCACCCTTTTCTATAAGGCGTTACTGGTTGGTAAATTAGAAGGCACGGGGGCCTAGCCAGCAACACTCAAGTCTGTGCGCCCTGTTCGGTGTGGTGGGAAAATAACGCAAACTGACGTCCCGCGCCCTACTTTCGATTCAATCACCATGTCACCGCCATGAAGTTCCATAAAGGCTTTAACCAGCGCCAATCCAAGCCCCACTCCCTTTGTCTGGGTGCCAAGTTCATGATTCAATTGACTGAAAGGTTGCAGAGCTCCTTTAATCTCGCTTTCTTTCATGCCGCATCCTGTATCTTTAACGATGAAAGATTGGCCCCCATCTGGCATTGGGAAAACCGCCACAGTAACAACCCCTGCTGGCTCCGTGTGTTTGACAGCATTTGACACCAAGTTTAAAATAACCTGATGAACAAGGTGCTCATCCGCATAAAGCGGAAAGTCTTTCGGGATCGACGTGACCAGAGAAAGGCCTTTGCGCTCAATCTCAGGTGCCAATCGCCGCAATCCCGTTTGCATAAGCTCGCCAAGGTCAAACTGGGTTTCGCGC
The DNA here is from genome assembly GCA_016765035.1 of Kordiimonadaceae bacterium. Taxonomy (GTDB): domain Bacteria; phylum Pseudomonadota; class Alphaproteobacteria; order Sphingomonadales; family Kordiimonadaceae; genus Kordiimonas. The sequence goes on from JAESQS010000288.1 coordinate 7,802, forward strand.
AGGGCCATCTGGCCTGCTTCAACGCGCCCCTGCTCCAACATATTATTAACAATTTCCAAAAGGCTTACGCTGCATCTGTGGATATGGTTTGCATATTCCCTGAATTGCCGTGGCGTAAGGACACCAAAAGCATCTGATTTTGCGAATTTTGAAAAGCCAACAATATCATTAAGCGGCTGCATCAGGTCTTGACTGTTATAGGCAGGTTTTTCACGCGTTGCGCTCGGCTTCAAAACAAGCTGAAGCTCTTCCTTTTTATTGTGCGAACGAGAAACAGTCGGCTTTGGTTCAACAACTTGATTTGAGCGGTTAACAGTATATTTGAACCAGTGCCGTAGACCAATAAACCAGCGCCTTAGGCCCATAGCCAAAAACGCAACCCCTAATGCACCACCAAATATCGCAGCATACTGGCCAACTATTGGTGTAAAAAATATGCTGTCGCCTATATAGATGCCCGCAATGCCTATTGCGCCTGCCGCAACAATAAGAAGTATGCCTGAAAGGATGAAAACAAACCCGTCGCCCAGAATTTTTTCTATATGGTACCACCCATACAAAAACATCAGCAAAAACAGCGTTCCACCAAAAACCAAAAGGCCCGGGTATAGATAGTCCATCGTCAGCTCCCCGCAAGTAAAAGCAAAAACAACCGGAACTAAAGCAACAAAGTACGAAATCAGCCATTGTTGGCAAGGGTGCGCCAACAATAAAATGTGTAAAAGAAATACTGCATCTTGAAAGAAAAATTGAGTTCTCTAAAGTACGAGAAATCCTTGCTAGCATACATAACCTTACCAAGAAGTGAATCTTGCCTCTCATGTCTGCAATTTTAAATCTATTAAAGCTGCCATACTGGGTTATTTCGCCCCTCACGCAGGCTAAAAGTTTCAAGGCAAACCCTGTCATTGGCTCTCGTATTTTAAACTTGCTAGGCCTTCATATACTGCGGATTATCTTAGCCAGAGCATCCATGCATTTTCGCTGGATGCTGCTCTCCCCTATGATGCCAAAAAAATACCGGGCGGCCTTTCACCGGGATGGTTTCGTCGTGATTGAGAATTTTATTTCCGCTGATGATGTCAAAACCTTAAACAGGGAAGTGGCAAGCCACACAGGCCCGGTCAGGGAAATGATGCAAGGCAACACAGCAACACAGCGTTTTCTGCTGGATGCCAACACCCTAAAACACGCCCCGCGCCTAACCAGCATTTGCCAAAGCCCAACATTAAAAAGATATTTAAACTATACAGGGGCCAAAATTGCCGCACCGCTGCTTTATATCCAGCGCATCCGCAATGGCCTGCCCGGCAAGCCTGCGCAAGGCGACGGTACAGACCCTCAAAAAAATATGCATAGCGATACATTTCATCCGTGCATGAAAGCGTGGCTTTTCTTTGAGGACGTGACAGAAGACATGGGACCATTCACCTATGTACCCGGCTCAAACCGGCTGACCATAAAACGCCTGAAGTGGGAATATAACCGCTCCATAAAGGCCGCCGGAATGACAGACAAATACTCAGAAAAAGGCAGCTTACGCGCAAGCCCTGAGGACCTGAAGGAAATCGGCCTACCAGCCCCCACCGGCATAACTGCCAAAGCAGGCACCTTGGTCATGGCTAACACCAACGGTTTCCACGGCAGGGGTGCCGCCACAGAGGGTGCCTCTCGGTTGGAACTATGGGCCTATAGCCGCCACAACCCCTTCAACCCCTTCCCCGGTATTTTTGTCCCCTTTGCAAAAGCCATCAAAAACAAAGCCATGCACGTCTTTTGGGATAGGGCTGATAAAAAGGCACAAAAGAAAAACGCAAAAGCAAGCTGGTACCTCATTGACCCCAGCGATATGCTTGGTGACTTATCAGACACCGGCCCAAAACACCCGTAAACACCAAGCTGCCCACAGGGTAAGCATATGCTTTCTCTACCCAATTATTAATTTTCCGTCGATAATTCAGCCAAGCAAGGCTATGCTGGCCACAAATTTGGTTAAAAGGTCTAAAATTTTATGCCAAACACAGAGTTTGCAGCCATAATCCTTGCCGCAGGTAAAGGCACTAGAATGAAGTCCAGCCTTCATAAAGTGCTTCACCCCGTGGGCGGAAAGCCCATGGTCACCTATCTGCTTGAAACGGTGGAAAGCCTGTCGCCTGCTAAAACGTTGCTTGTGGTTGGCTCTGGCAAAGACCAATTGGTCAACGCCCTGCCAGACACAGAGTTCCCTAATGTTGGTTTTGTTGAACAAACCAAACAGTTAGGCACAGGCCACGCAGCAAAAATAGCCACACAGTCCCTTGGGGACTTCTCTGGCGATATCATCATATTATTTGGTGATGTGCCTTTCATCCCCAAAGCGGTAATGGAAGACATGATTGCCGCCGGGCAAGCAGACACTGTTGGCATTACAGTTCTTGCCTTCACCCCTGTTGATGCAGGTAAATATGGCCGACTTGTAACCAACACTGACGGCAGCCTAAAGCAAATCGTGGAATATAAAGACGCCAGCGAAAGCGAACGCCAGATCACACTCTGCAATAGTGGTATGATGCTGATAAAAGGCGCGCAAGCGCAAGGCTGGCTAGAACAGTTGGGCAATGATAATGCAGCAGGGGAATATTACCTGACAGACCTTGTTGCAATCGCCCGCAAAGATGGCTTTACCATCGCTGTCGTAGAAGCGGCAGAAGCAGATGTGCTGGGCATCAACAGCCGGGCTGATCTGGCCGCCGCAGAAGCCGCCCGCCAAACCCTGTGGCGCACCAATGCCTTAGATGCAGGGGTAACCATGATCGACCCTGCAACAGTATATTTCAGCCATGACACAAAGCTGGGGCAGGATATTACTCTTGAGCCAAATGTGTTCTTTGGCCCCGGCGTAACACTTGAAAGTGGCGTAACCATCAAAGCCAGTTCCCACCTTGAAGGTACCCTTGTGCGCACAGGGGCAACTGTTGGGCCTTTCGCGCGCTTGCGCCCCGGCACAGATGTTGGCGAAAAGGCAAAGGTCGGCAACTTTGTTGAAATGAAAAACACCCAAATGGGTACCGGCGCAAAAGCCAGTCATTTATCCTATATCGGAGACGCTTTTGTAGGCGCAGAGGCTAATATTGGCGCGGGCACAATCACCTGTAACTATGATGGTTTTTTAAAATATAAA
>JAESQS010000034.1 GCA_016765035.1 Kordiimonadaceae bacterium
CCTCCTTTGCCTGCCTTTAACTTGAATCATATTACGGCAGAAAAGGGAATCCCCCTTATAGAATCAATCTATTCACAAGAGACTCTAGGGCGTTTTTCGGGCTGTCGGTAAGGCCGTGGACTGGTGATGCCTATTTATATTTCAGTGGTACTTGTACACGCATATGGTGTTGTAAGGGATCGTGATATCCCTCACCCTATGAGAAATTAATGGTCCATAAAGACCTTTTCTCAGTAAAATATGCTGTTGATGAGGCAACCAACTTCTCGCGGTGCGCTTATGTCAGAAAGGCTTGGGCCAAAAGCATGAAATAGGCCCTACAGCACGGTGTGCTGTAGGGCCTTATTTAGGGACGAAACTTAGCTTGCTGCCGCAGTGGTTGCGGTTTCTTCTTCTACTGGGGTGCGCAGCACATAACCCCGGCCCCACACGGTTTCAATGTAATTGTCACCTTCCGAGGCAGTAGCAAGTTTTTTGCGAAGTTTGCAAATGAACACATCAATGATTTTAAGCTCTGGCTCATCAATGCCGCCATAAAGGTGATTTAGAAACATTTCCTTTGTGAGCGTACTGCCTTTTCGCAGCGATAACAGCTCAAGCATTGCATATTCTTTGCCAGTAAGATGTACGCGCTGATTAGCCACTTCCACAGTTTTAGTATCAAGATTAACCGCTAACTTCCCGGTTTTAATGATGGACTGTGAATGGCCTTTGGAGCGACGCACAATCGCATGGATGCGAGCGACCAATTCTTCTTTATGGAAAGGTTTGGTCAAATAGTCATCAGCACCAAAGCCTAGTCCCTTAACTTTATTTTCCATTTCCGTAAGGCCGGAAAGTATTAGGATAGGGGTGTTTACTTTGGCAGTGCGTAGTTTTTTCAAAACATCATACCCGTGCATGTCAGGTAGGTTTAAGTCTAGCAGAATGATGTCATAGTCATATAGCTTGCCAAGATCGAGGCCTTCTTCGCCAAGATCAGTACTATAGACGTTAAAGCCTTCTGAAATCAGCATCAACTCAATACTACGGGTCATTGTCGGGTCGTCTTCAATAAGAAGAACACGCATATTCTTTCCCCTGGGTTAAGGTAGAAAATTGCTACTGGCCTATTTACGTCGGCATTTGAAACGCAATCAAACTTTTGAAATGAAGAATGATCTGCACAGTATGGCTGCACAGTTAATATTAACTAAGGTTAACGAGATATCCAAGAAAAAACCTAAAATTATCTAATTGATTTGACGATACGTGCTTCAGCTTTTACGAATATTTAAAACAGCCTGTTGCATCATGAGACAATCAGAAGGTGAAGGCGCGTACTACGTCAAAATCTGGTACGTGAGAATGGGATAAAGAGTTAGGGGTATTGTGCATAGTCTTATTCAAGAAATTGACCGAATTCGGACCGAGCGGCGTTATGGCCGAGTGTCAGGTGTTCGGGGTTTGCTGGTCGAAGTTTCAGGCATTGGGCAGCATATTTCCATTGGTTCCCGGCTTGAAGTAGAAGCCCGTGATTACCGCCGAATTCCCATTGAAATTGTTGGCTTCCGCCATGACACAGCATTGGCGATGCCCTACGATGCCCTTGAAGGCGTAGGCGTAGGCTGTAGGGCGGTTTTAACCCATTCAGACCCCGTTATATTCCCGTCCAGTGGTTGGCTGGGCAGGGTTGTAAATGCCTTGGGGGAGCCTATTGATGGCAAAGGCCCCATACGGCATGGAACCCGCCCGCAACTGCTTCGTTCCGGCCCGCCACCTGCCCACAGCAGACAGCGTGTTGGTGGCAAAGTTGACCTAGGCGTAAGGGCTCTAAATACCTTCATTAGTTGCTGCCGAGGGCAGCGTATGGGGATCTTTGCTGGGACCGGCGTGGGGAAATCTGTCTTACTATCTATGGTTGCGCGTTACTCTGATGCGGATGTAAGCGTTATTGGCCTAATTGGCGAACGGGGCCGAGAAGTTCAGGAATTTATTGAAGACGATTTGGGGCCGGAAGGACTCAAAAAATCGGTTGTAGTTGTCGCAACTTCAGACGAATCGGCATTGATGCGCCGACAGGCAGCTTATTTAACCATGACACTTGCGGAATATTTTCGGGATGAGGGCACAGATGTAATGTGCCTGATGGATAGTGTCACAAGGTTTGCAATGGCGCAGCGAGAAATTGGTCTTGCCGGGGGCGAGCCGCCAACCAGTAAAGGCTACACACCGACAGTTTTCACCGAGTTGCCTAGATTACTTGAGCGCGCTGGCCCCGGGCCACGGGGTGCTGGTAATATTACTGGCCTGTTCACAGTGCTAGTAGAAGGTGACGACCATAACGAGCCTGTGGCTGATGCCGTGCGCGGTATTCTTGATGGGCATATCGTCATGGAGCGTGCCATTGCTGAACGGGGCCGTTTCCCTGCCATTAATGTGCTCAAGTCCATATCAAGGACAATGCCGCGCTGTAATACGGATGAAGAGAATATATTGGTGCTGGAAGCCAAGCGGTATATGTCCACCTACGCGGATATGGAAGAAATGATCCGCTTGGGTGCCTACCGGCAAGGTAGTAACCCCGATGTAGACGCAGCTATGGCCTATAATCCTCATATTGAAGAATTTTTGGGCCAGTGGAAAGACGATCAAACGCCTTTGGCGGAAGGCTATGTCCTCCTTCGCCAAATATTAGAGCAAGGGCCTGCGGCTGAGGCTATCGCCGCTTTTGCAGCCCAAGCCACTGAAGCAGGGTAACCATGGCCCGTCTCGATAATATTATTAGATTACGGCAATGGGAACTGGATGAAGTCCGATTGGTATTGTCAGGGCTTTTGGGCGAGCGCGACGCCTTGATTGAGCAAATAGATAGGCTAGAAGCTGAAGTTGCTGAGCAGGCTGTGGCAACTGATTTGGAAGTTTTTTCGGTTACAGTGGGTGCCTACATGGCTGGCGTTGATAAGAAGCGCCAGCAAATCAGAGCTGCCATCCTTGCCAAGGATGAAGAAATTGAGGAACAGCGAGAGAAAGTTTCAGAAGGTTTTCGGGAACTTAAGACATTTGAGATTGGGCGGGACCAAGAGCTTAAACGTATAGCGCTTGAAGAAAAGAGGCTGGAGCAGCAAGCATTTGACGAGCTGGGCATACAAAATCATGCGCGTCAGGACGCTGTATTAGATTCGACTGTGCTTAACAAACGCAAAAGCTGATTTTTCTCGTCTGTTTCATGATAAGCAGATAAGAAATTTCCCCTAACCCGTTATTTCTGCTAAGGCTTTAAGGAAAGAGGAGGGGTTTATGGATCAACCATTAAATGACCAACATGGTATGTCGCTGGAAGAATTGCAGGCACTGGACCAAAAGCATCATTTGCATCCCTTTACTGCCGCTAGCGCCTTGCGACAGGCACCTCCCTTTCTAATAGATAATGCAGACGGCTGTTATGTAATGGGGCAGGGCATTCGCTTGCTGGATATGATGGCAGGGCTTGGCTGCGTGAATATAGGTTATGGGCGGGAGGAATTGTCTACCACCGCGCAAAAGGCGATGCAGACACTGAGTTATTATCACAGTTTTTCCGCAGTTTCGAACCCCACCGCAGCAGCTTTGGCAGGGCGTATCGCTGCGTTGGCACCAGATGGTATGAATAAAGTGTTCTTCGCGAATTCTGGCTCTGAGGCGAACGAAACTATTTTGAAAGTCATTGCGTTTTATTGGCGGCAACTAGGCAAACCTGAAAAGCGCATTATCATCACACGAGATTATGCCTACCATGGCAGTACAATTGCCACCACTGCATTGAATGGCAATGCTGCGATGCAAGAGCCGTTTGGTATTGAAAGCGGGCCTGATATTTTACGCGCCGCCGCACCTTTTTGGTACCGTGATGGTGGTGATTTAACACCCGAAGAACATGGCCTTGCTGCGGCGAAGTCCATTGAAGAAAAAATTCTGGAAGCAGGGGCCGATAATGTGGCCGCAGTTTTTGTAGAACCCGTGCAGGCAACTATGGGGGCAATTATACCGCCGGATGTTTATTTCCCGGAAGTAGAACGCATTTGCCGCAAGTATAATGTGCTGTTGGTGGCAGACGAAGTTGTGACAGGGCTGGGCCGCACAGGCCATTGGTTCGCGCAGGAAACTTTTGGTTTCAAAGCTGATATAATGACACTAGCGAAAGGGCTATCATCAGGGTACTGCCCAATATCTGCTGCTGTTTTGCATGATGATATCGCCACTGTAATAGAAGACGGGGAAACTGTATTTCAGCATGGCTTTACAACATCTGCCCACCCTGTGATGGCAGCGGTTGCCTTGCGTAATCTAGATGTTATTGCAGAAGAGCGCCTTGTGGAGCGAATTCATGATGACATAGGCCCTTACTTTTCCCAGAAACTACAGGAGCTCAGTGCCAGTCCTATAGTTGGGGAAGTCCGTACATGCGGGCTTATTGCAGGCATTGAATTGGTGCAGGACAAAGCCACCCGTACACAATACCCCATAGAACTAGCTCTCTGTGAACATGTGAGCCAAGCAGCACTTGTACGCGGCGTTATTGTACGACCAACAGGTAATGCCTTGGTACTTTGCCCCCCTTTCATTGCTTCTCGTGCGGAAATCGACCTGACAGTTGATGTACTGCAACAAGCGCTGGAAGATGTACATAGTGCGTTGGTAGCAGGCTAAAAAGGGTACGATTTAAGCCGTAATATTTCCAGCATTTACCGCATCATGGTAGGGGGCGTGGACAGAGAGCTGTTCCTAATTAGGCAGGATATGCTCTGGTGGTACTCGTTGAGCTATATCTTTTCAAGGACGGCAGCGACATCCACTGGAAAAGTATCTTCCACGCTGAAACCTAGGGAACCAGTAAAAGCTCCGGCAGTAAGGGCAGCACTGAATAAGTTGCTGGTGTCCTGCGTAAGTTGTGGTGAAAACTGCCTTTCACTCCGGACCATCAAGTCGAAACGCTGACCTTGGATCGAACCATCAAGCTGCACGGCTCCTAATACTGAAAATTGTACTTCCAGTATAAAGCGCTGCATTTTTTCGTCGTTTTTGCCCTTGTCGTTTTTGTCCGTATTTTGGTCATCAGGGTCTAGCGCAGAGCCTTGACTATAGAGGAAAGCAAGCATCGGCACATCGTTACTTCTAATATCAAGGGGCAACAACAAGGCCCGCCACTCGCCAGATGTGTCAGCAGCCATATTGAAAAGCCGGCCAATGTCTCCCTTGAGGGTATCCAACAGCCTCGAATTGCGCTCACCTAGTATTTTTTCAGCGGCTTTTCCTAGCCAGTTACTAGGATTAGCACCGCCAGAACTGCCTAAGGCAGATAGGAGGAAGACGGCGCTATTTGCCAGTTTGGCCCCTCCTTGGGCGGTTCGTGCCACAAGGGACTGGGCTGCTTCGGTGCTAACAGCGCCAAGTGTTTGAGCGGCTTGTTCAAAGGCAGGCCATGCTGTGGCGCTAACAGTAGTAGACGGCGGTGTTACTGCCGTGCTCGCTGCGTGTGCGGCAGCGCTGGCGTCGGCCTGTGGCGGCAGGATGCTGACAATATCCCCAGCAATCGGCCGAGCACTGTTGGCTAGTGTTGTGGAGAAATCCCCAAGGGGCGTTTCAACGCGAATGTCACTCTTAGGGCCATCGGGTGTTAAATAGGCGCGCAGGGTGTGCACAGCCGTAACGGGGATATTATTGGCAGGCGCGGCGACCGTTCGGTCATTTGCTTGCAGTGGAGGGCCATCATCCGATTTAAGAAATTGAATTGAAACAGGCCGTGCTTGGCTTGCGCCCTTACTTAGCAGTTGGGCTGTGTAGGTTGTTGCTTCTCGGCGGGGCGTTAGGGCTGCACCGGTGCTAGTTGGTGCGGGTGGAGAAACCCGAACAAGCTCGCCGTTCAGGGCAGAAGCATCTGTTTGGTTTAGGACAAAGACACCAACATTGGTTTCAACGCGCGCCAAGGCGCTATTGTTGCCCAAAGAAGCGATAGTTACAGGCAGCGTGCGGGCATCCGTTGTAGAAAGTGGTTGCACCGACATGACTGTAGCGACTTCCGACGGTATTACTTTGCTGATGCTTGGGTCTAAAAGCTGCAAGGTTTTACTCACACCATTCATCATGACAGCGGGTATCATTGGCCCTAACCCTGTATTGATGCTGCCTGCTGCCGCTGCGATTGCAGTAGCTGTTATTTCTGTCAGTGGCGATGAGGGCAAAATATGGTTGGGGGCTGCGGGCTGGCTTCCTAACCCTGCATCGGTGGGGGATGCCGTGATAGGCGGTATTATTGCAGTCGCTTTCTGTTGAGCAGAAATCAGTGTGGCCATGTTGGCGGCTGTCGGTGGATTATTAGCGAAATTTCTTGAGGGTGCTGTGGTTTGCTCGGCGCTTGTTGTTTGAGGCGTTTGAAGTGTTGGGGTGCGCCCCAGCAGACGTGCCAAAGCTTCTGCCTCCCCACCTTGTTTTGGCGCAGCACTCACTGTGCTGGTTTGGTTGGGTCGATAAGACGAAGAAAGTGGTTTTTCTGTTTCTGCTACAGGGGCCGGCTTTTGCGGTAGTGGCTCACTGGAATGAAAAGCAATCACAGTGAGATTTAACCGGATGGGCGGGTCTATGACAGTATCGTTTCGGCGCAGCAAATCAGCAGTCAATTGTTTGTGTGTGTCACGGACTATCAGCGTAACATCATCACCGGCTTTTAGGCCCGCATCTGGGCGCAAGGCAAAAGTTGCTGTTTCTGTTTCAATGACAGGGCGGCCTTCAGCGTCAACCCGTGTTACTTTTTGCTTAAGCTCTTCCCCCACCTGCAAGTGGGCAGCGCTGGCAGAAATTGAAACCGCTGGATCACGGGCGTTAACACCAGTACCTTGCTGTTCAGCTTTATTTTCCTTACCACTGTCTTGGCGGGTATGCTCATTTGTATGCTGTTTGTCACGCGCAACTCTAGCGGCCTTGTCAGTACCATGTGATACTGGCTGTACTGTTTTTGGTATTGGCGGGCCGCCGGTTATGTCACTCACTGTACGCCCCCACGCATCAAATTACTGTGGTGTTATCCTGCAATCAATGTTGCTGCTAATGCCTTAACATCAGCCGCTGCATTAGAATTGGGGTGCCGGGTTAGAATAGGCACCTGTGATCGGATAGAGTCTACCACTTTTGTATCTGTTTTAATAATACCGGCAAGTGGCGGGGAAATCTTTAAAAATCCTTCACATGCCCGTTTTATAGCCTCAAAGGCACGCTCGCCCTCTTTTTTGGAAGCAACATTATTCACGACAATGGCAATATCTGAGGCGGGGTTTTGCATAATGCTTAGTTTGATAAAGGCATAGGCATCTGTAAGGGACGTTGGGTCCGCTGTCATAACAACTAATATTTTCCCTGCATGGCTGGATAGTTCCGTGACAGCCGGGTCAACACCCGCCGCCATGTCTAAGACCAAATAGTCATAGTTGGCCGCTGTATCGATCAATGCTTCGCGGATGCTTATCAGGGTCTTTCTCGTAAGGGAGCCTAACGCCCCAGAGCCGGATTTGCCCGGTAATACATCAAAGCTGGTGCCGTCATTATCACGGTAGGGTATGGCGATGTCTGCAAAAGTACCTTGCCCAGATGTAACATGGCCCAAGTCTTTTTCTGGCATGATACCAAGTTGGATATCAATGTTTGCCAAGCCAAAGTCGCCGTCAAATAAAGCTATATTTTTACCGGCGCTGGAAAGAGCATGTGCCAGCGTGACAGAGACCCATGTTTTACCAACCCCACCTTTGCCCGATGCGATTGTAATGAGGTTTTTTTCGCCAGGGCGTTTTTCATTTAAAGGTGTTTCAGTCATGCGAGTTATCCAGTTTAGGCGTGTTTTTCTTTCGCCCGGGCAGGGCTGTTAAAAGGCGTGAAAAGGCTAAGGGCGTTGCGGTTTCGAGGCCATCGGCAACAAAGGGGCTTCTACTGATAGCCGCAAGCGATAAATAGCCCGGTCTTGCGGCCATAAGCACACCAGCGTATCTGCGGGCTGCATCAAGCCGTGTAGCAATGAAACGCTGGCAGCCCATGCGGGCATATATGCCAGAAATTTCTTGTGCGTCATAGGGGTCAAGCCCTGCGGGCAAAACCAAAACTGGCTCTGCGTCTACTTCCTGAATGAAAGTAAGCAAGACTTCAAGTTCGTGCATATCAAACGGATTGGTGCCGGGCGTGTCAATGATGGTCAGCGTGTCATCCGTATTCTTGCTGCCAATAACGGCTTTTAATTCAGCGGGACTTTCTGCGGTGGAAACCGTTTGTTTCATTAATTGTGCAAAGTGATCTAACTGTTGAATGCCGGCTGCTTTCACAGTGTCCGTCGAAATAAGATGTACAGTCCTGCTGTTTAACAAGGCATCGGCTGTTAGCTTGGCCGCACAAATAGTTTTACCCACCCCCGGCGGCCCAACCAGCATGATGGGCCTGTCGTGGGCATCGGTTAAAGGGCTGAAATTGATATTAGTTTCCAGTGCGCTACTAAATGCTTCTGGCAGGCTTGCGGCATCAACTGCGAGTGCCGCTTGGCTAAAATGCTCAGCCGTCTCAAAGGGCAAGCCGTGATGGTTCAAGACGGCGGTTATGTCTGCACGGTCAAATTCTGCTGTTTTAGGCGTTGGGTGTGTGGCTTCGAATGCTAAAGGTGTTGGGTTTGTGGCAGGCGCTTTTGCCGGCGGCGGCGGTGTACTACCGGCCTCAAGCGCAGCAGTAACACGGACACCAGTCTTTCCCTCGTCAGTTTGAATGATGATAGCATCGGGTCCAAGTTCTGTTCGAACCAGTTCCATCGCGGCCATCATCGTTTGGGCATGAAAGGTTTTAAGCCGCATTTTAGGTTGGTGCTCCTAGGTGGTGTCTTCAGTATCTTTACGGTGGGCCGTGTTATATTTGCCCAAGAGTTCTAATTTTTGCCTGTGGATGGATTTCGTTTTGGCTCATGACAATTGTTGAGGGCCGGAAACGTTCAATAATAGAACGGGCATACGGCCTGACTAGGGGGCTGGTAAGCAACACGGGGCTTTCTGATCTTTCGGCTTGCTGGTCATAAACAATACGCACCGCGTTTATAAATTCTTGCAGTTTTGTTGGGGGCATAACCAGCTGTTTTTCTTCGCCTTGGCCTATAAGGCTTTGGGCAAAATCCTGTTCCCATTCAGGCGACAGTGTAATAAGGGGTACAAGGCCGTCCATATTAGCATATGCAGCACAAAGTTGCCGCGCCAGCCGCGTACGAACATGCTCGGTTATAGAAACAATATTCTGTGTAAAGCCTGTGGCTTCGGCAATGCCTTCTAAGATGGTTGGCAGGTCCCTGATAGATACACGTTCCACAAGAAGGGCCTGTAAAACACGCTGTATGCCAGAAGCAGTAATTTGGCCGGGGACAATATCAGCAATGAGTTTCTGATGCTCAGAGGCAAGCTCGTCCAGTAGTTTCTGCGTTTCAGCGTAGGACAGCAGGTCCGCCATATTATCTTTAATCAGCTCAGTCAGGTGCGTGGTAATAACAGTCGCAGCATCAACAACTGTATACCCCCGGAAGTTGGCTTCTTCGCGAGCTGAGAGGTCAACCCATGTGGCAGGCAAGCCAAAAGCGGGTTCCGTGGTTGCTTCACCCGGCAACTGCACAGGCTGGCCTTCAGGGTCCATAATCAACAGCATACCGGGGCGAATGTCGCCTCTGCCTACTTCTGTTTCCTTCACCCGAATAACATAGGTGTTGGCAGGCAATTGCATGTTATCGAGAATGCGAACAGATGGCATGACAAAACCAACTTCGCTCGCCACTTGCCGACGCAAGGCCTTGATTTGGTCTGTTAGGCGGAAGCCGCTGTCATCATTGATGAGTGTTAGCAAGCCGTATCCAAGCTCAAGCCGCAACTGGTCAATGGCCAGTGCTGCGGAGATAGGCTCTTCGGCAGGGACAGCTTCTTGGTCTTGGGCGGCAGCAACAGCAATTTCAGTTGCTGCTCGCACTAATTTCTTTTGACTTATGGTAAAGGCAAGTACCCCAAGGGTGGTGCCAAATAAGGCGAAGGGTAAGAAGGGAATGCCCGGCATAAGCGCCATGGCAAACAAAAGCCCACTACCAACACCCATACCGCGCGGCGTGCCGCTTAGTTGGCCAAATAAAGCTTTGTCTGTTGCGCCGCTAAGACCTGCCTTGGTAACAAGCATACCAGCTGCCAAAGAGACAATAAGCGCCGGTATCTGCGATACAAGGCCATCGCCAATTGTTAGCATGGTATAGCGGCTGCCAGCTTCAGCAAACGTCAAGTCATTTATGACCACACCAATAATGATGCCGCCCACAATATTGATGACAGTGATCAGAAGCCCTGCAATCGCGTCACCACGCACAAACTTGGCTGCACCATCCATCGCACCAAAGAAAGTGCTTTCATCTTCCAGTTCTTTTCTACGGACAACAGCTTCGGTTTCGTTGATCAAGCCAGCAGACATATCAGCATCAATAGCCATTTGCTTGCCGGGCATACTGTCAAGGCTGAAACGTGCGGCAACTTCCGCAATACGGCCAGAACCTTTGGTGATGACAACAAAGTTCACAATGACCAAAATAGCGAAGATGATAACACCAATGATAACTTGGCCGCCCATCAGAAACAGGCCAAATGCTTCAATCACTTCACCTGCGGCATCGCTGCCTTTATGCCCTTCGGATAATATAAGCCGGGTTGAGCCAATATTCAAAGAAAGGCGCAGCATGGTTGCCACTAGAAGAACAGTAGGGAAGCTATTGAAATGTAATGGCTTTTCGACAAACAACACTGTCATCAAAACCATAATTGAGAAGGTGATGGAGGCCGCAAGCATAATGTCCAATAGCCAGCTTGGTATCGGTACAAACAGCATGAGCAGAATAGAGACCATGCCAAGGGCAAAGCTTACGTCTGAGTTTTTCAACCCAGACAGAATTATCCCGCCGACACTAATACTGCCGTCAGATTTAGCTTGCTCGCTTGGCGCGGAGTCACTCATGCTTATACCCTAACTACGCCTTCGTTAAACTGGTGCTCGGCGTACTGAATCGCCAGGCTGCGGCACTGGAACACCATCAGAGTTATACTGATTTAGTTTGTTTCTGAGAGTTCTGATTGATATGCCCAAAATGTTAGCCGCATGGGTGCGATTGCCGAGGCAATGCTTCAATGTGTCGATGATTAAATCACGCTCTACTTCGGCTACTGTTTTACCAACCAGCCCGGGCACAGTAATTTCTTCGTTCGCACTAGCAAGAGATGCTGTGTTTGACCTTGTAGATCCGGCGTTTTCAGTGCTTGTGGCAGGCGTTGACATGGAGAGGTTGCCACTTGCGTCTGGTAACAGGATTGCTGCCGGGGAAATTGTATCGCCAGTGGCAAGAAGGACAGAACGGTGCATGGCATTTTCAAGTTCCCGCACGTTTCCTGGCCAACTATGGTTTGTCAGGGCTACCATGGATTCTTCGGATAATTCCCGGTTTTGAACATGGTTCACTTCGGCGTATTTTTTTGCGAAGTGAGCAGCAAGGACTTTTATGTCAGAAGGCCGGTCCCTTAAGGGTGGTACACATAAGTTCACTACATTCAGGCGAAAAAACAAATCATCTCTGAACTGGCCTTCTTTCACCGCTTCCTGCAGGTTACGATTTGATGTAGCAATGATGCGGATATTCACTTTGATAGGCTTGGAGCTGCCGACACGGTCAATCTCGCGTTCTTGGATTGCCCGCAATAATTTGGCTTGCAGGCGCACATCCATTTCCGAAATTTCATCAAGCAGCAACGTGCCACCGTCAGCTTCTTCAAATTTCCCGATTCTGCGGGCTATAGCACCTGTGAAAGCGCCTTTTTCATGGCCAAAAAGCTCAGATTCCAACAGGTTTTCAGGGATGGCTGCGCAGTTTACAGCGACAAAGGCTTTATTGGCACGGCGGCTTTTTTGGTGCACAAAACGCGCCATCACTTCTTTACCAGTTCCACTTTCGCCAGTGATTAAAATGCTTGCTTCTGAGGGCGCTACTTGCTCTGCTAGTGCAATGACATTTTTCATAATTTCGTCGCTATAGACGAAGGACTGATCATCTTCTGCAACGGCTTCAAGGACAGCAGCGATTAATTCCGCGTCTGGTGGCAGCGGCACATATTCTTTTGCTCCGCCCCGAATGGCCTCTGCCGCCGTTTTGGGGTCAGTTCCTATACCGCAAGCAATGATTGGTACGGAGAAATGTTCGGCTCTAAGGCGCGGTATGATAGCTGGAATATTCAGCGATATATCCACCATCATCAAGTCGGCCCCTCTTGTGCGGAGCAACGCTAGGGCTGTGTCGACATCTTGCGCATGTATTACTTTAGCCCCTCGGTCCATCGCTATTTGGCTAGCGGCACCTAGTTGGCCGTCTAATGTTCCAACAATTAGCAATCGCATTTTTTAGTCTCCGTCCTATTAAACTGCACCGTGCGCATTAAACCAGTTGTACTTAACTTCATGACTTGAAAAAGGTTATGCGCTTAGCCGGTGGTAAAATCGTGTTTAGAAGCATCTCTAAACGCCTCGGGTTTTCTTTCCGCCGGATAGACGTTGCCCCCATGGTGTAAAGGTTATTCACTAACGCTTCTTCACTTGTACAATGTTCGGTTTTGGCGGCTAAGGGTATGAAAACCAAATGCGCCAAAACAGCCCCGTAAAATGTGGTTAAAAGAGCCACAGCCATGGCAGGGCCCATCGTGGAAGCGTTGTCCAGATTGCCGAGCATACGCACCAAACCAATGAGCGTTCCAATAAGTCCCATCGCAGGTGCCACATCTCCTGCCCTGCGCAGAAATTCTACAGCGCGCATGTGGCGTGCCGAAGCCGTGCTGGCTTCGCGACGCATGATCTGTTCAATTTCGTCAGCTTGCGACCCATCTACAATCAATTGAAGGGCCTGTGCCAGAAACGGTGTGCCTCTTAAACGGGGTATAAGCCGGTTCAGCATCATCACATCGTTATGTTTGCGGGCTTCTGCGGCAATTTTCATTATTTTTAGGGCTTCTTCACTGGTGTCGCGTTGGCCGTGACGCAACAACACCCATATGTTTTGGGGCAAAGTCCCCATTTCCTGAAAGCGGAAACTAATGGCGGTTACAGCAAAAGTACCAAGCACAACAATAATGA
>JAESQS010000289.1 GCA_016765035.1 Kordiimonadaceae bacterium
CGCTGGGCCATTGCTCACAAGTTCCCAGCAGAAAAAGCCACTACCATATTGTTGGGTATTGATATTCAGGTGGGACGCACAGGCGCATTAACGCCTGTTGCCAAGCTTGAGCCTGTGACGGTTGGCGGTGTCGTTGTCTCAAATGCGACACTCCATAACCGCGATGAAATCGCCCGTCTTGGCGTACGTGTGGGTGACACAGTGGTTATTCAACGCGCGGGGGATGTAATCCCGCAGGTGGTATCAGTTGATAGGGATAAAAGACCTACAACATCTACCCCCTTTGATTTTCCTGAAATATGCCCTGCATGTGGTTCTCACGCGCTTGCGGAAGGCGATGATGTGGTGGTGCGCTGCACAGGGGGGCTTATATGCCCCGCGCAGAGGGTTGAGCGCCTGCGCCACTTTGTATCGCGCAATGCTTTTGATATTGAAGGCCTTGGGCAAAAGCAGATTGAACAGCTTTTTGAGCGTGGTTGGGTGCATGAGCCTGCTGATGTGTTTAAGCTCGCGAAGAAAAATGCAGAGGAAGAACAAGCCCTGCAAAAATGGGAAGGCTGGGGTGATCTGTCCGTAAGTAATCTTATGACGGCGATTGAAGACCGGCGCACCATAGATTTTTACCGTGTTATCTTTGGCCTTGGCACCCCCGGTGTTGGACAGGAAACGGCCAAGTTATTTGCCCGGTATTTCAGCGAGCCAAAAGCCCTTATTACCTACATGCAAAAAGCCCTTGTTTTGTCTGATGAGCTTTGCACAGCCATGGATGCAAAAGCTGTGTCTGCCCTTAATTATACACTGATGACATTTGGCCACTTAAAAGATTTTGCAGTGGCCTTGGCCCCAAGCGAATTGATAGGCGACTTGCTGAGTGATCCAAACACGGTGGTTCGGTTGGCGGCATCCCGGCTTGAGCGTATGCAGTCTGGCAAGCTTAAAGCAGAGAATGTAAAAGTGGGGCACTTAGAGACTGTAGTTGCCTTGCTTGAGAATAAGGGCTTTAGGCTCCCCCTTGGTGCAGCGCGCGCATTGTATCTACATAATCAAGAGCTTGCTGCAATTGATGGCGTGGGTGTTGATGCCATATTGAATGTGGAAGATTTCTTTTTTGAGGAAAAAAACCGTTCTGCCATGCTGGCTCTGTTCGGAGAGTTGACTATTAATCCCGTTGAAATGCAGGCCAATGATAGCCCTGTCTCTGGCAAAACGGTGGTCTTTACAGGGGCGCTGGTGAAAATGACCCGCGCGGAAGCAAAGGCCAACGCTGAGGCGCTTGGCGCAAAAGTGGCAGGCTCTGTTTCAGCCAAAACTGATATTGTTATTGCGGGGCCGGGGGCTGGTTCAAAATTGAAGAAAGCTGAAAGCCTTGGCGTGGGTGTCATGAGCGAAGATGCGTGGCTGACGCTTATCGCTAAAGACTAGAGCCTATCAATTATCTAGTGGGGGAGCATCGTGGTCCTCCTTAATTTCATACAAGATGATGTTGCTGTTGTGGTTAGCATCGCAGTGTTGCCCTTGTTGTGGCTTCTGGTCGCGGGGATGTGCTGTCTATTACATCAGGTTTGTCCATGAATGACCCTTGGGGGTCTAATGGTCGCCGTGGCTTTGTTGCCGCCGACTGTCACAGCCGGGCTTGTGCTGAGTATTGAAAATTTCAAATCAGCCTATGGGGCTGTGCTTCTACTGAGCGTCACTATTTTGAGTGTAAATCTTTCAGCGCTTGTTGTTTTTCTAGCAAAGGGCCTAAGCCTACGCCTGTGGCTTAAGCCAAAAATGGCTAAACCCTATATGTTTTGTGGAATCTTTATAGGGGCTGCGATCTTGGCTGGTCTGTTCGTGCGCGTGATCCAAATCACGATATAGACTTATGAGTCCAGTTATTCGTCACATAACTGTCATATTTTTGAAGCCATGCGTTTTGTGCATGGCTTGTTTGCGTTTTTTGTCTCTACTTAAATGGTTGGTCCAGTCCTATTTACACTTTGTCAGCGTATAAGACTGACATGGAAAAAATATAGCGAGACCCTTTTAGGAGAAGAATGATGGCACAAGCACAAAGCATCATCACAGAATTAACACCTTTCAGCTTTATGGCTCTACTTGCCGGTGAAGGCAAAGTACCAGCGGCTGTTAGCGGTTCAACAGACAAAGTAATTCTTACAGTAGCAGTTGAAGAAACTGTTCGCGAGATTGCGTCTGACCTTACTGCAAAGGGTGACTTCTTTTCCTTAATGGTTGAAAACGGCCAGATGGCTGCAATAGCACCGAAAAAAAAATACAATATTCGTATTGTGCGCCCAACTGGCCTTGGTGGCGGTTTTGGCGGCAGCTTCGGTGGCGGCTCATTTGGTGGCGGCGCACTCGCGCATTAAATTTAGCGGGCCAGTGAGGGCTGGCCCGTGCACATACCCAGCACCGCTGGATATGATGTTCTTCCCGTGGGGTTAGTGTTTATCCTTTTGACAGTTTAAGCGCTAACCACTCTCCCCTCTCAATTCTGCCCTGAATACTTAGTCCTCGCGCCACATAGGCGTCGAGGACTTCTTTTTCCTGTGTACATAATAAGCCTGAAAGTATCAGCGCACCGCCCGGTGCCAATGCGCCTGATATATCTGCCGACATATCGATCAATGGCCCTGCAAGTATATTTGCAGTGATCAGATCAAACGGCAGGTCATCCGTAAAGGCCGGATCATCAAGACCATCTGCAACCGCTAGCTTGATGCCTGCATTATTTTTGCTGTCAGTCCGTATTGTGCCCGAATTAATATCAATATTTTCCCGGCATACATCTACGGCTATTGGATCTATATCACTTGCCGTAACTTTTGCATCAGGCCACAATTTATGGGCTGCAAGTGCCAACACGCCTGAGCCGGTACCCAAGTCCAAAACAGTGTTTGGCTTTAAGGTGGTAGAATAGTCTGAGAGGGCTTCAAGACAGGCTGCTGTGGTTTCATGCTGCCCAGTACCAAATGCCTGACCTGCATCTATTTGTATGTTGATCGACATGCTCTTTGCTTTGTCTGCATCATGGCTGCCATAGATGAAGAAACAGCCTGCTTCTACGGGGTGCAGCAGTTTTTGGCTTTCGCTAACCCAGTCTTTATCTTCAATGGGGGCTATGTCATGGTCCCAGTCCAGTAATCCTGCGCGGGTGAGCATGGCATTGATCAGGCCATAATCCGGTGCAGCGGGGAAGAAAATTTCTACACGCCATAAGGGCAGGTCTTTTTGCTCAAAATATGACAAAGTTGGCGGAAAATCACCACTTTCCCCTGCAATTTCTTCCAACAAAAGTTCAAGAGTTTCTGCCGCAGCGAAGGGGAGTTCGCCAGAAAGGCACCATGATTGTTCAGTCATTATTATCTCCGGCTTATATGCCTTTGGGCCTATGGCCTACTTCTGTGAGGGAGCGCTTTAGGTGGCTGTTACAAAACTATCGAGCACCCGCTTTGTGCCGGCTTTGTCAAAGTCTACTTCTAGCTTGTCACCACTAACGTCTTCGATGATGCCATAGCCAAATTTTTCATGGAAGACACGCTCGCCAATAGCAAATTCACTAAGTTTAGGCTTGGCTTTTTTAACGCGTTTTGGTGTGACGTTGATGGTTTTTCCGCGATGATAACTGCTGCTGGAGGACTGTTTTTCTCGCCATACCTGCGCGCGCTGCCAACCAGGGCCGTATTTGTCGCTGGATGAATTGACGCTAGTAGCTTCTGTGGCATAGTCATCCCCACCCCACCCTCGGGTGGTTTTACCGGAATAAAGCCCTTGTGCAGATTCGATTTCAATATGCTCTGCGGGCAGCTCTTCAATAAATCGGCTAGGCAGGCATGATTGCCATTGGCCAAATATTTGCCGACTGCCTGCAAAATAGATCAATGCTTTTTTCTTGGCCCGGGTGATGCCCACATAGGCCAAGCGCCGCTCTTCCTCGAGGCCTTTTACGCCGGTTTCATCGAGTGCGCGCTGGTTGGGGAAAAGCCCTTCTTCCCAGCCCGGTAAGAAGACCGTATCAAATTCAAGGCCTTTGGCGCCGTGCAAGGTCATGATGGACACTTTTTCAGTTGTGTCATTACTGGCATTTTCCATTACCAAGGCAATATGCTCAAGGTAGCCGCCAAGATTTTCAAACTCGCCCATGGCTGAGACCATTTCTTTCACATTCTCAAGCTTGCCGGGGGCATCTGGGGATTTGTCATTTTGCCACATTTCCATGTAACCAGACTCTTCCAGAACCATTTCAGCCACTTCTGTATGACTGTGCGTATGCAACAGGGCACGCCACCGGTCAAAATCATCCATCAAATGACTGAGTGATTTTTTGGCAGCGGCGCGTAAATCATCAAGCCCAGTGATTTGTCGCGCCGCGCGGGTCATAGAAATGCCGTGGCTGCGAGCAAGATGGTGTATTTTCTGAATGGTCGTTGCGCCAAGGCCTCGCTTGGGCACATTGACTATTCGTTCAAATGCCAAATCATCGTCAGCCTGTGCAATAACCCGTAGATAAGCCATAACATCGCGAATTTCAGCACGCTCGTAACAACGAGGGCCGCCAATGACGCGGTAAGGCACGCCCAGTGTGATGAGGCGTTCTTCAAATTCACGCATTTGAAAGCCCGTGCGCACTAATATGGCAATTTGGCTGAGCGCATGATCCTGTCGCTGAAAGTTTTCTATTTCTTCGCAAATGGAGCGGGCCTCTTCGGGGCCGTCCCACACACCGTGCACACTAATTTTCTCACCGTCGCCTTGGTCAGTCCAGAGTGTTTTGCCAAGGCGGTTTTCGTTGGCCGTAATCAGCGCAGAAGCGGCGGCAAGAATATGCCCCGTTGAGCGGTAATTCTGTTCAAGCCGTACGATTTTGGCACCGGGAAAGTCTTCGGAAAAGCGCAGAATGTTACCAACCTCTGCACCGCGCCAGCCGTAAATGGACTGGTCATCATCCCCCACGCAGCAGATATTTTTGGAGGCTTGCGCCAGAAGTCGCAGCCATAAATATTGTGCAACATTGGTATCCTGATACTCGTCCACCAATATATAACGGAACTGATTGTGATAGTCTTTCAGCACATCAGGGCGGTTTTGCAGCAACGTGATGGCATGCATCAGCAAGTCGCCAAAATCGCAGGCATTAAGCACAAGTAGTCGGTCCTGATAGGCTTTATAAAGCTTGCCGCCCAACCCATTTGCATAAGCAAAGCTTTCCCCCTCAGGGATTTTCCCGGGGGTTAGCGCTTTATTTTTCCAGCGGTCAATTAGCCCAGCAAGAGCGCGCGCTGGCCAGCGTTTATCATCGATGTTTTCAGCGCGGATAAGCTGCTTCAAAAGCCGGATTTGGTCGTCAGTATCAAGAA
The DNA here is from genome assembly GCA_016765035.1 of Kordiimonadaceae bacterium. Taxonomy (GTDB): domain Bacteria; phylum Pseudomonadota; class Alphaproteobacteria; order Sphingomonadales; family Kordiimonadaceae; genus Kordiimonas. The sequence goes on from JAESQS010000289.1 coordinate 5,361, forward strand.
TGGTGAAATTTGATTTCAAGCCCACTAATTCGGCATGTTTGCGCAACATGCGAACACAGATACTGTGGAAAGTGCCAATCCACATGCCTTCGACGGGGCGGCCCATGACTTTCATCACCCGTTCCTGCATTTCGGCAGCAGCTTTGTTAGTGAACGTAACAGAAAGAATATTCCATGGGGCCGCTTTGCCCGTGGCAAGAAGGTGCCCAAGGCGTGTTGTTAGCACCCGTGTTTTACCAGTGCCCGCACCCGCAAGCACAAGCAAGGGGCCATCTACAGCCATAACTGCATCATGCTGTGGCTCGTTCAAGCCGTCCAGATAGGGCGGCGGGCCAGCAGGGGCTTGGGCAAGGGGCGTAGGCTCGGGCTCCATGCCTAAATCATCAAGTTCGAAGGGATCATTCATAGGGCGTCTATAGCACCCTTGGGGGTGAACGGAAAGAGAACATTGGATTTAATATTGTGATGTTAACTGGGCATGAAAATTTGGTTTGTTGCAGGCTAGGCTTAGTTTGTTCGCTGGTGTGAACCATCCAGTCCCTGTGTTTCAAGAAGCGCTCTGTTATATTCTTGAATAACGTCCTTGTGGCGGATTAGTCCCACTACAATGGTGTCTTTAGTTGGGGAAACAACGGGCAAAATTTCATCCCCACTCGTATCCAATCGGGAAAGGGCAATTTGCAAGGCATCGGTGGATTTTACAGTTAGGGAAACCTGATGTAAATAATCGCCGACTGTGTGGCCTTGGGCAGTTTCTGCTTCAAAAATATCCGCAGGGAGTTCGTTAAAGCCAATCGTGCCAAGCATATGGCCTGTTTCGTCAGTTACAATAAGTATACCACCCCCTTGAATAACCAGCAGTTCGCGTGCCTTTGTTGCGGGTTGGGTGTGCTGAACTGTGTAAAAATCTCGGGTCATATGATCTGCGACTTTGGCAGATTTAAGCAAATAAGTAGCGCGCCCCCCTTCCAAGCGAATGCCATTGTTGGCAAGCTGCATATAAAAGAAAGAGTGTTTAAATAAAGTACTTGTTACAGTGCTGGCAACTGCAGAGGCGATCATGACAGCAATGGTGATACTGTAGTCGCCCGTAATTTCAAACACTATTAGCATGGTTGAAATGGGGGCTCCGAGAACCGCTGATGCCACCGCCCCCATGCCGACAATAGCATATAGGCCCGGTGTGGAAGCAAGAGCTGGAAAAGCGCTGGCCGCAATAATGCCAAAGGCCCCGCCAACCATGGAGCCGATAAAGAGAGAAGGGCTGAAAACCCCGCCCCCAAAGCGCCCACCATAAGCAATGATGGTGGCAATAATCTTTGTGCCAAGCAGTGCTAAAAGTATCGTTAGGCTATAGCCGCCATTCAGCGCATTGCTTGTCGCTTCATAGCCGACACTTAATATTTCAGGGTAGGCAATGGCGATCAAAGCAATAAAAAAACCAGCGATTGGAGGGTGCAGCCAAAAAGGAATTGCTGAGAAATATTTTTGGGCTTTGTCCGCCTTATTCATACCTACCATAAAAATAATAGCAGAGAGCGCTGCAACAATACCCAGCAGAAAGAAGGCGGGAAATTCCCAGTAGCTGACAATAGTATAGTCTGTAAGCTGGAAAGCGGGGAAGTCCCCCATGTGTGCCCGGCTAACAAGCGTGCCTGCAATGGCTGCAATTACAATTGGTGCAAAGGCATGTAAGGCGTAATGCCCAATGATAACTTCGAGCGCAAAAAACACGCCTGCTATTGGGGCATTGAAAGACGCTGCAACAGCAGAGGCGACCCCGCACCCCAGTAAAGTTCTGGCTGTGGCAGGGTTTAACTTTAGGGTGCGTGTGACAAAGGCAGCTAAAGTAGCGCCCAAATGCACAACAGGGCCTTCACGGCCTAGAGGCGCACCAGCCCCCAGTGAAATGATAGTAGCCAGCGCACTTAAGAGACCATCTTTGCCATTTATTTTGGCGTTATGCAGGGCTGCAGATTCAATAACTGTAGAAACACCTTGGGTTTGGTGGTCCGTGATGAAACGCAGGATTTGCCCCACTATAAGGCCCCCAATAACCAGAGTGGCAATGATATGCCACGCGGGTAGTGTTGATGCGCCAGTTGCCAGCGTTGCTTCGTCTACGCCAAAGCTGAAATCAAGAATAGAGGCGATGCCCAAATAGAAACCAATGGCAGCATAACCGGCCAAAAGGCCCACCAGAATTGCCAGCAGGGTTACAGCACCAAATGCGTATCTATTGGCATTGAACATGCCTGCCCGAACCCGCATTGCAATGGCTGCTAGCCACCCTTCATCCCCCTTATCCACTAAAAGCTCTCACAGTGCTTTTTGGGGTGCAGAAAGGTGTCATGTCCTGTGCTGTATGTTCGAGTATCATCGGCTTTTACTACATAAATTTTCGATTACTGTAGCTATGGGAAACGCAAAGGTTAAGAAAAATCGCCCTATCTTTGCCTGAATCTGCCTATCTTTACCTGAATCTGGTTATTACTTGTGTATATGTTGGGGTTTCGTATTAGCGGGTTTGCTATTATGGTCTTATTTTTACACCTGTTTCGGGGGCTTTTGTGAAGCGCTTTAGTTTAAGTAAAGTTATCTACTGGTCAGCTGGTGGCCTGATTGGCACTCTAGCACTGGCTTCGCTGGTCCTTAGTTTTCTTGATTGGGACCAATATAGGGAGACTTTGTCAGACTTGGCTTCGGCGCAAATGGATATGCGGGTTGAAGTAGAAGGCGATATTTCATTAGCGATCTTCCCAAGGCCATCCCTGTCCGCTGAGGCTGTTCGGTTATTTCCAAAAACAGAAGGCTTTAGTGACGCAGTTGCCACCGCTGAACGCATCAGGCTTAAGCTGGGCTTTGGCGGTGTCTTGCAAGGTAGGCTGTCACTTCAAAGCCTAACGCTGGACGGGCTTGAGCTTACCCTTGAAGAAAGGGAAACCAATAAATGGCGTGTTCGGGGTTGGCCTGAAAATGGCAGCTCAGATGTTGGTTCCGGTGGTGATGGTTTAGGCGCGGGTAGTACCGCAGGCCCTAACTTTGATCTTAACCGTTTTCGGTTGTCTGGCGGCCGTATTGTCGTGGCCCCGCGCGGCATGGCTCCTGTTGTGCTGGAAGGCGTAAAAGTGAGAATTAACGGCCTGCCACAAAAAGGTGCCCTATCATGGGATGGCAAGTTTTCTATTGCCGGGCAGGAGATCAAAACGGTGGGGCGTGTGCGGCCAGTGACTGTACGGGATGAAACTGCAATCAATACCGAGTTTAGCTTGGCTGGAAGCACTGCCGTATTAACGGGGCGTATCCAAAAAGGTGGTGATTTTACCGGACGTTTGAAATTTGAAACGACGGAGTTGAATAAATTTGTTGCGGCTGCTGCGGCCACTGCCGCTGTGGGGGCGCAACCCGTGCCTGACTTGCCTTTGAAGCTCGCCCTACAGATAGATAAAAAATCTAGCATTACCAAGATTGTAAGCCGCAGTTTATCATTTGAAGAAACCTTAGCCCGGGTTGATTTAACACTTGCCCAGACAGGGACAAAACGCCATGTGAATGGCACGCTTAGTCTGGGTGTTATCAACTTGGATACTTGGATTGCGGCTCTGCCTGCGCCCTCAGAGCAACATGGCGAAATTAAACTGACTGAAATTGACTACCCTGATGCTGAGGAAAGCTGGACTGGTGCCATAGATGTCACTGTGGAAGGTATTCAAGTACGGGGTGGGCTTGGTCAGCGCATAGATGCTGTAGTCGCCTTTGATGCGGGCGGCGCTTATATTGGTAGCTTGCAGGCTTTATTACCGGGGGCAACAACAGTTGCTTTTGCCGGGAAGCTGGGCACAGATGTGGGGCAGGGCACGCTTAATCTGCAGACGGGAAAAATGTCTGATTTGGCATCGTGGGTTGGCATTGCTTTGCCCAAGAATTTAGCAGCAGGCAGGTTGACGACAGCAGGTTTTAAAACAGAAATTGATCTGACCAAAACTGGTTGGCACTTTACGGCCATCGATGGATTTTTTGATACCAGTAAAATAACCGGTGCCATAAGTGGGTCATTTGACAGTTTTGTGCCGCAGCAAGTTAAGTTGCAGACTGATACGATAAATTTGGATGCCTATTTCCCTGTGGTTTCTAGCGAAAACACCCCTGCAGCAACAAAGCCAAACACTGATCAGGCAAAGGCATTTTCTGCGATAGAGTTTGACGTAGAAGTTGGGCGCTTGCAGTGGTTGAAAGAAGGGTTTTCCAAGGTGCGCCTTGTTGGTAAGGCCGCTGGGGGCGGGTTGGAGTTTTCTCATGCGGTGGCCCATCAGGGTGTCGGTAGCATATCCCTAACAGGTAGTGTTTTGTTGCAGGCCGATGTTCCTGCCGTTGATGTGTCGATTGAAGCGCATGAATGGCCCTTGCCTTTTGTTCGATTTCTTGTGCCAGAAGCCCGCAAACCATTGTTGGCCATAGGCTTTACGGAAGTGGATGCTACTTTTACTGCTGTCGGCGCGCTGGATGCCTTGCGGGTTGGGCTGGAGGCAAACAAAGGACCAGAAGAGGTTGTTTTTGCCGGCGTGGTGGGGGTTGTGGGCAAGCAGGTTGCGTCAGTTGATATGCAAGGGAGCCTTATACATTCCAACCTTGCGCCTTTGGCAAGGCTTCTGAATGTGGCTGATTTAAAAACGGTGCCTGTACGGGCTACTATAAGCTTGGCTAAAAGCGCCCGCGATAAACCCCTTGAAGCTAAAATATCTGGCGACTTTGTTGGGGGAAATTTGGTTGCAACAATAGTGCAGAGCAATAGCCTTGAGGCGCTTGATTTATCATATAACCATGACAATGCAGGGGCATTGGCTAACATGCTGGGCATGGCAGCAACAGGCTTGGACAGAGCGGCCAGTTTAAGAAGTGAAATTTTATATAGTCGCTCTGACGATGGGGCGGATTGGTCCCTTAAAGTTCCCATGTTTCGCAATGGAGATATTTCTGTGAATGGGGACATAGAAATCACCGGCCATAACCAGCTAAATGGCGCTATAAATATAACCGGTGGCAATTTTAGCGGCATTAATAACCGCAGTTCTGTTGGGCAACCCTCAGAAAGCATTCTGCATCAGTTTGCTGAGTATGGTGGCCGATTGGCCCTTTCTGTAACGGATACTCAAATTGCAGGGCAAAGCCTAACAGCCCCGAATGTTACCTTGATTTTTGGCGACCGGATGGCACGTTTCTCTTTGGGGGAGGGGGCGTTTTTAAACCAAGAACCAGCATCATTCGACATGAATGCATCGCTGGAAGGGGACTTTCTGTTTGATGGGGACATTAAGACCAACAAACTGGATGTTGGCGGGCTTTTGTCTTCCGAGGGAATTTCTGCGGCGGTGAAAGTGCATACATCGCTGGAAACCAGCTTTTCCGGGAAAGCCGCTGGCCCTGATATTCTGCGAACGCTAACGGCTTCAGGCTCTACAGCGGGCGGTGTTGGGGAATTGAATTTTATTTCTGTAGACAGTATTTCGGACGAAGTAACCGCAGCAACATCACGGCGCTCTTTCCTTGGTAAAATTGGCAATTTGCTTCGGACCGGCACCACTGTCGTGAAGACTGTCGATAGCCGCTTCTCTGTAGATAGCGGTGTCATGCTGGTGGAAACCGCCAGAGCCGCAGGGGATTGGGGCGACCTGACCCTGAATGGGCAAGTTAATTTTCTGGACGAATATTTAACTCTGAAAGGTGCGCTTACGCTTTCAAAGCCGGTGGACGTGCCCCCAATACCCGTGTCTTACGAAGGACAATTTAGCGGACCCACCATTAAATGGTCTAGCCGGATGTTTGAGCGTTTTGTTTTGGCCATGATAGAGCGCCGCATGAGAACGGCCCTTTTTAAGGAGCTGGAAAAACGCGAAGAAACGAGCGGGGAAGTGGGCAATAATCCCGGCTTGGCCGTCTTCTCGCGCGCCTTTGGTTTGCTGGGAGCTTTGCGGGATGCGCAACAGGTAAGAGAGCGTGAAAAACA
>JAESQS010000035.1 GCA_016765035.1 Kordiimonadaceae bacterium
AGAGCGCACAAAAAGAGCCACCTGGAAACGGATAGGCACCTTGATTGACCAGTTCCAACCTGAAGAATGTTCTAACTATTTTAGAAACTCAGGATATGCATGAACCTATTCACAAAATACTCTAGCGGGCGGCGGGGCCAGAGAGCAAGCGGGCTCGTTGGCAGACCTGTAACTAATTAGAGTGGATAAGCCCAAGCCTACACATGCCAGAGCATTTCACCGATTCGTCAAAAGTTAGCCAAAGTTCAACAGCTCTTCAGCCGAGCCTGCACTTGGCACATAGAGGCCACGTTGCCCTCTAACCGGACGAAATGCCTCAGTGATTCCTAATACTGTCTCAGCGGCCCCCAAGAATAGAGTCCCATCGTTTGCCAGCACTTTACTCATGCGATCAAGAACTGCTGATTTCGTTGGCTGATCAAAATATATCAACACGTTCCGACAGTAGATCACATCAAATGAGCCGAGGGCTGCAAAATTATCCAGTAAATTAAAAGGCCTGTAGGTTACCATCTCACGAATATCATCGGTAATGCGCCAAACGTCCCCATCTTGCTTGAAATATTTCATAAGAAGGGTGATAGGGAGGCCGCGCTGCACTTCAAATTGGCTATATTCGCCAAGCCGCGCCTTTTCCAGAACCTGTGTGCAAATATCTGTCCCAATAATTTCGATATTCCAGCCCGCCCACTTGGCTGCATTTTCTTTTAGCAGCATAGCAAGTGAATAGGGTTCTTGCCCGGTAGAAGCCGCCGCGCACCAAATACGTAATTTTCGGGTTGTGCCACGAGCCTTATGCATGGCAGGCATCACATGCTTCTTAAATAAGTCAAACGGCGTATTATCCCTGAAGAAAAATGACTCGTTCGTTGTCATTGCTTCAGTGACTTCTTTAATTAAATCCTGCTCAGCACCAAGACGCAGCTTTTGAATGAGCGCCTCAAGCGTATCCATACCGCGTCGACGCACCAAAGGCGTAAGCCGACTTTCCAGTAAATATACTTTATCTGGCGTTAGCATCAGCCCAGATTTATTTTTTAACAAGTTCGCAAGGAATTCAAAATCACTTGTCTTCATTGGATCCCTCCTTCTAGTCTTCTTACTACTGCTGCCCCAAGTTGATCAATTGGTAGAATTTGCGTACAAAGCCCTGCTGTAGCAACAGCACCCGGCATACCCCAAACCACGCTACTCGCTTCATCTTGAGCATAAAGAGTACCGCCCGCTTTGGTTAACTCACGTGCGCCCTTTAACCCATCATGCCCCATACCGGTTAATATAACGGCAAGAACTTTTTCACCGTAAACACTCGTGATACTTCTAAAAAGAGGATCAACCGCAGGCTTGCAGAAATTCTCCGGGGGAGCATCTGATGTACACGCAAACAACTGCCCCTTTTCCTCTCGCGCTTCTAGGTGCAAACCACCCGGCGCTACATAGATGGAACCTGCCTCAAGCTTCATGCCATCCGCAGCTTCAAAAGATGGCCACCCAGTGGCTTGGCCAAGATGATCGGCCAGAATAGCTGTAAATGTTGCCGGCATGTGTTGCGTAATCAAAATCGGCACAGTCGGTGCTTTTTTATTGAAGCCATTAAAAAACTTCAGCAACGCTTGCGGGCCGCCAGTAGAGGAACCAACCAATAAAACTCTAGGCTTATACTTTGAGCCCTTCAAATATTTTATTCCAGCACTATTAGAGCGATTTTTTGCGCTGTCAGCACTGGTTAGGTCATCCCCGCTAGAACTGGAAACTACAGGTTTTGGCGGTGTAGGCCGTGACACGGTGACAAACCCTGGCGCCGCAGTTCTGGCTGTAGGTTTCGCAAACCCAGTCGCTGCTGTTGCAGATGCACCTAGCGCCGCACCTGCGTCCAATGGCAAAGGTAAACCTTGTCTTTTACGCCTGCGTCCTGCCCACGCTTTAACCTTATCAACAAGTTCGCGCCTAAAATCTATATTGGCATTCACAGACCGGGCAGTGTCGGGCTTTGGCACATAATCCACCGCACCAAGCTGTAGGGCCCGCAAACTAACTTCAGCATTTTTCCGTGTTAACGTAGAGGCCATCACCACGGTTAACTCTGGCTGCATTTCCATCATTTTGGGGAGCGCCGTCATGCCATTCATCTCAGGCATTTCAATATCGAGTATAACCACCTCAACATCATATTGCTCAAGCTGGCGCAGGGCTACCAATCCATTGTTTGCAGTGGTAACAACTTCTATTTGCGGATCCTCTGTCAAGTATCTGCAGAGGAAGCCACGAATAATAGCGCTGTCGTCAACCACCATTACACGGAAGGGGCCGCCAGAATTCGTTGAAGTTTCAATTTTCATAACTGTTGAATTCACTCAATATAACCCAACTAAATAAGACCGACTTGTGAAAACTTAGCTTCTATTATTTCACGGTCAAATGGCTTCATGATATATTCGTTAGCACCTGCCTCGATAGCTGTACGAATATGTGCCATGTCATTTTCTGTTGTACAGAATACCACAGCAGGCTGAGTAACATTTTCCAAAGCCCTGAGAGCTTTTAAAAATTCCAACCCATCCATGACTGGCATATTCCAATCCAGCAAAACAACATCAGGCATGTTCCGCACGCAAGCATCAAGAGCATCCTGTCCATCCACAGCTTCTTCAATATCGAAACTGAGTTCTTCCAAGATACGCCTTGCAACCTTTCTGATTACTTTTGAGTCATCAACGACCAGACATAACTTCATTTGTAAATCTCTCCTGAGTTAACCCCCTGGAAGTCATACACTGCCTTCACCAAGAATAATTCCAATCTAAGCAGCTTTCCCATTACTCTCGAAAGCCAATAATCTATCTACATCCAATATCGGTAACAGTTCACCCTCCAGCCGGTAAATTCCGCGGCTTACATCGCGCCACCGAGGATCCAGCGTAACAGGGTTTTTCTCAAACAACTGATCATCCAAAGACAATACTTCCCCCACAGAATCTATCTGCAAACTATAAGGGTCTTCCCGGTGCTCCACAACAACCGACATGCTCTTTTTGTCATCCCCTAAAGGTGGCAGGCCCAAGCGACTTCGCAAGTCGATAGCCGTAACAATCCGCCCCCGCAAATTAAGCACACCCGCAACCCATGAAGGGGCAAGTGGTATATGTGTAATTCGCTGTGGGTTCAACACGTCATGGACGGCCAAAACTGGTATGCCGAGCGTTTGATCTTCTACTTTAATGGTTACATAGTCCTTACGACCACTGCCAACCACACTCAGGTCATCGCGTATAATGAGATCATTCATGCCGCATCTCCTCTGATTTTAAGCTGTTGTGACAGGCTACGAAGCAGCATTTCTTTATCAAATTTAGCTATATAATCACCAAACCCGGCTTCCAGACCACGGTTAATATCCCGTTCGTTGGCAAGGGCAGATAAGGCAACCAGCGGTACATTGGCCCATTTATCAGATGCTTTAACCGCCGCGGCAAATTCTAAACCATTCATTTCTGGCATTTCGATATCTGAAACAATCAAATCAAACATATCACCACCAGCCATTTTCTCTAGGCCTTCCGCGCCACCATTCACGGCAGTAACCTTATAGCCAGCCACGGTTAAGACTGGACGCAGCATGTTGCGGAAGAAATCACTGTCATCAACCAATAAGATACTGGCCCCATCTCTAGGAGCACCACTATCTGCTGCATCTGTACTTTTCAGCCAGTCTGGGAAGGCCAAATTAAGATAATGTGCAACATCAACAACCTCTGTCGCTTTACCATCAATAATCGCAGAGCCAACAGTCCCCGGCTGGTCAGACACCAGTTTGATATCAAGCGGTTGCTCGATGATGTCCATAATTTCATCAACGGCAAGCCCCATGGTGAAATCACCATCGGTAAAGACAAGCACTGGCTGCCTGCCATCTTCTTTCAGCTTAAGGTCTGGTGAGGCAGGCACAAGTGGCATCAAAGCGCCGCGATATTGCACCATGTGCTTACCATCAGCCCTTTCCACATTTTCTATATCGATCTCTTCAAGGCGCGCGACAAGGGAAAGCATGACAGCCCGAGGGTTTTGCCCACCTGCCGTAAACAGCAACATGCTTTCGTCTTCATTGCTGCTAGCCTGCTGTGCTTTGTCCTCGCTATTTTTATCAGTCTGCTCATGGTCACCAACATGGGCATTTGCCTTAGTCGCAATACCGTTAGGGTCCAAAGTCATAATAACGCTGCCGTCACCAAGAATGGTATTGCCTGAGTAAATTTCGAGCTCTTTCAAAATAGGAGCAACAGGTTTAACCACAATTTCTTCCGTGTCAAAAATCTGGTCAACTACAACGCCAAAAGTGAAAGGTCCTACCTGAGTTACAACAATAAAGTCGTCACTCCGTTCCCTTTCGGCATCACGGGTTTCAATCTCTTCCCGGGTCATGACCCCAAGAACTTCATTCAAATACACGAGAGGCAACAGCCTGTTTCTCAAGCGAAGGACAGGCGTGTCCTTAATATTCTCAATTTTATGCTCAGAGTTTTCAGACGCACGAACCAATTCCAACACACTAATCTGCGGAATGGCATAGCGGTTGTCGCCAGCTTTCACGATCAAGCCAGCTACAATAGCAAGAGTTAGAGGTATTTTAATCGCGAATGTAGTACCTGTGCCTTCAATCGACACCATATCAATAGTGCCGCCAATTTTCTCAATATTAGACCGCACCACATCCATGCCAACACCACGGCCTGAGACACTGGTAACTTTTTCTGCCGTAGAGAAGCCCGGGTGGAAGATAAACTTCTGGATTTGCCCATCAGACATTTCCGCTAGCTCAGCTTCTGTAGCCAAGCCTTTTTCAAGAATTTTATCGGATATTTTAGCAACAGGAATACCGCGCCCATCATCTTTAATTTGAATGATGATATGCCCACCCTCATGGTAGGCATTCAGCGTAACAGTACCTTGTTCTGTTTTCCCGTTAGCGAGCCTCTCAGCCGGTGTTTCAATGGCATGGTCTGCTGAATTACGCACCATATGCGTTAAAGGATCTTTGATCAGCTCCAGCACCTGACGATCAAGCTCAGTATCAGCCCCGATCATCACTAGCTCGATTTTCTTATCCAGCTCGACAGTAAGGTCCCGCACGATACGCGGCAGTTTCGCCCATGCATTACCAATTGGCTGCATCCGCGTCTTCATGACATTTTCTTGTAATTCTGTTGTACATTGGCTCAGGCGTTGCAATGGTACAGCCAACTCTGCATTATCGATATTTCGCGTGATTTGCAAAAGCTGGTTCCGTGTCAGAACAAGTTCCGACACCATATTCATCAGCTCTTCCAGCAAATCAACACTAACGCGGATAGACTGGTTGCTCCGCTTAGGTTCGTTGGCGGCTTGCGCCCCGCCAGCAGCATCACCAGTGTCAGCCTTGGCTTTACCCGCTTTATTAGGTGTTGCCTGAGCCAATTCTTTTGAGGCAGTAATAACAGATTCCCGCACAAGCTCGAACGTCATGACAGCTTCATCAGCCACATCACTGTCCACTTGGCATTCAACCAAAACTTCTTTGGCTTCCGCGAGAAGCAAATCAAATTGCTCTTCCCCAAAGCCTGTTACAGTAACAAGCTGCCTACCAACATTGTCCGCTGTATCCAGATCATCTTTAAAGAGCGATAGCATCAGCCCCATAACCCGGCCTTTGCGCTGGTCTTGCGACGATCCTACAAAGAATTTACCCAGATCAGCATTAGTACCTAGACGCTGCGCCAATAGATGGGCAACAACCGCCAACGTATCTTCTCCGCCAATCCGGTCAAATAACAAACCGCCGGTATCGCCGCCAGCACTCGGCTCTGGCTGCTCAGCTTCAGCCGGCCCACTATCTGCACCAGGGCCCGGTGCCGCATTGAATACAGCTTCCAGTTCTTCAAGGGACACTTCGCCTTCTTTCAATGTCCGCCCAAGCGTTACATCTACGATGGCCCCTTCAACTGTCTCTGGCACTTCTTTAACTGCAGGCATACCACGCCCCGCGGCAATCGAGCCCAAATGGTCAATCAATTGGGTATCATCACCGTCAGGCTCTTCTTCAGTGGCCTCTAGTCCGGCCAGAATTTCCTTGATGCGATCCAAGCTTTCGAGAATAACCGTTACGGCATGTTCTGAGACTTCAAGGTCCCCATCCCTGAATTTACCAAGAACATTCTCTGAAGCGTGAGCCACAGATTCAAGCCGGGGTAACCCGAGAAAACCGCAAGTCCCCTTAATGGTGTGAACCAAGCGGAATATATTATCCAAAACTTCTTTGTTATTGGGGTCTTGTTCAAGCTTAACAAGCTCAACATCAACAACATCGATACTCTCACCGGTTTCGGTCAAAAATTCGTTTAACAGATCGTCCATTCAAACAGTCCCAGCTTAAAAGCGTACGCACATGTTAAGCGTGTGTCCAATTACTGTATTTCTACACACCCTCTCATATTGCACATTGGCCAAAAAGAGTTAAGAACGTGTAAAATATATATAAATCTTATCGAATTAATTGCACGCCTTGACAAGTGCTTTCACAGTTAATTCACTTTCACTGTTAGTAAGCACCAGTTTTCCACCCATTTCCTGCACTAGCATACTGGCTAAATACGCAGGTGCAGTGCGTGGTTCCATGTCTTCCGGTGCCAAATTTCCAAGAAGTGCATCTTTTATGGCATCCTGCAAAATTATGCGGTCACCAGAGGCTTTAATCTCCAGTGCATAGCCATCTTCAACAGCATCCAGTTTTATAGTTAACACACCACCTCTGATTAAAGTCTCTGACACCAACAGAGATACATTCAACAATAGCTTGACCAGACTTTTGGAAATACTGTTAACCGAGACAAACCAATCTAATACAATCCGGCTACCGGCAAGCAGCTCAGAAAGGGCTTTTTCTGCCTCACGCACATCAAGCTGAGCGGAAAAGCCTCCTGCAGCACCAAAGGCCAACCGGAAAAACTGAAGTTTATGCGCCGCCTGTTGTGTTGACTTGGTTATCAAGTCAATCACGGCTTCCCGCATAGAGGCATCAGTCTCGTCCTCTAGAATTTCAAGCCCATTATTGATCGCCCCCACGGGACTGACAAGGTCGTGACAGAGCCTAGAACATAACAGTGCAGCAAAGTCCGAATCGGACATAAAACAGTCTCCCGAATAACACTCTGGCCCCACCTGACTATCTTCAGAATGCTCAGAGTTTCTCCATGACAGCCGATCTGTTTGCCCTTATAAGGCAGGCAGACCAGCCACCGTAAGTTGTTAACCGTATCCAACCCAAGCGGCGGTGCCAAGTCACTAAACATATTTAAAGTTAATTATTTGGAAACTTCATGACCTTGAATTTAGAAATTCTCATTGAGCCAATCTTACAAATGACCCTTGAGGCTGGCGCCCTTGTCATGGATGTTTACCACACAGATTTTGCCGTTTACGGCAAAGCAGACGAAAGCCCTGTAACCGAAGCTGACCGGCGCGGGGAAGAAGTAATAACCAAAGCTTTATTGTCTCTTGCGCCAGATATTCCTGTTGTTGGGGAAGAAGCTAAATCAGAAGGCATGTGCCCTGACATTTCAGGAGGAACCTTCTGGTTGGTAGACCCTTTGGACGGCACCAAAGAATTTGTCAAAAAGGGATCTGACTTTACTGTCAACATCGGTTTAATTCAAAATGGTGTGCCTATAATGGGCTTTGTTCTCGCCCCGGCACTCAATAAATTTTACTGGGGCATTGCCGGTAAAGGCGCGTGGGTAGCAGACGTGAAAGACGGCGCACTTGTAGAGCGCCGCACTATTCAAACCCGCCTTGCTGACAAGGATAATTTGGTCATTGTTGCCAGCAAATCCCACCGGTCGCCCGAACTGGAAACCTATCTGGAACATTTCCCCGGTGCGGAAAATGTATCAATTGGCTCAAGCTTGAAACTATGCCTGCTAGCAACGGGTGAAGCCGACTTATACCCCCGCCTTGGGCCTACCTGTGAATGGGACACAGCAGCAGCCCACGCTGTCCTTTTGGCAGCAGGTGGCACAGTAGAAAACCCTGAAGGATTGCCTCTAACGTATGGCAAAGATCAAAAAACTTTCCTGAATCCGTGGTTCCTGTGCAAAGCAGACCCTGCCTTTGATGTCCCTAGCCTAGAGCGGGGTTAGTTACATATCCCCTTACGCTCCATAAAAAAAGCCAAGAGGCCTTTAGGGACACCAGCCGCCTTAAAGGGGCAGCGCTCTTAAAGACTAGTATTTGAGATAAATATCCCCCTATACTGCGGTGATGCCAACGGGAGGACAATTTATGATGGGCCTAATTTTAGGGCTGATGCTCTTTAGTGTTTTACATCTAATACCATTTTTTGCACCAAATATACGTGCTGCTACCATAGAAAAATTTGGCCCAAACCCCTACAAGGGGCTTTTTGCGCTGGCAACCATTGGTAGTTTTTATCTCCTCGTGATGGGCTGGCAAGCCGCCGAACTTATTGAGGTTTACGCCCCGCCAGCATGGGCGCGCCATGCCACACCCCTGTTTGCTTTGGTCGGCATTATTTTATTCATCGCCAGCAATGCGCCAACAAACATTCGTCGCACTCTTAGGCATCCTCAACTTGTTGGGGTTAGCATCTGGGCAATCGGGCATTTACTCTCAAACGGTGAAAGCCGCTCACTTGTGCTTTTCGGCGGCATGTTTGCCTACTGTATGGTTGCCATTTGGGGCAGTAATAAGCGCGATGGCAACTGGGTAAAACCCGCCATTGTGCCCCGTTCGCGTGATATAATTACACTCGTGATCGGCGTGGCAGCAACGGCAGCAGCCTTTTATTTCCACGAAAGTTTCACGGGTATGCCAGTCATGCCTTAAAAGCATCCTCTGAAAAACAGAAAGCCAGCTATACTCACATACCAGTTTATAGCTGGTTTATTTATGCCTTGACATGAAACCATTTGGTTTCCTATATATACAAAACCAAATGGTTTCATTATCACTTACTTATCCATTTATTTGGGGACATCTGTTGTACGATACACAATCAACCTTCAAAGCCATCGCGGACCCTACACGCCGCGCAATCATTGGCATGGTAGCTGACAGAGAAATGACCATTGGTGAAGTCACGGATCGGTTCAACATGAGCCGGCCAGCAATCGCAAAACATCTGCGTGTTTTACGGGACGGGGGACTAGTTTCAGTGCGTGAAAGCGGACGGGAACGATTCATCAAATTTGAACCCAGCGCGCTGAAAGATGTTGAACAATGGATCGAGCACTTCAGCCATTTCTGGGATGATAAACTCAGTAAGCTGAAAGCCGCTGTTGAAAAAGACGAGGCATAAAATGCAAAACGGCACTTTAGTGAAAACAATTTTCTTAAAGGCAACACCAGAAAAAGTTTGGGCCTACCTGACAGAAAGCGAAAAGCTTGGTGAATGGTTTCATGAATCTGACAAAACCCTAAGCGAAGGCAACGATTATGCCCTCGTAACACCCGACGGCAGTGGCACTAAAGTATGCTGGGGAAAAGTATTGAAATCCAGCCCCTTTACCAAGCTTATATATACATTCACCCATGACCATTTAGCAGGCCATGAAACCACCGTTACATGGGAACTGGAACCTGCTTATGGCGGCACACAATTGCTCATGACCCACACCGGCCTTGAAGGCGCGGACGAACCACTGAATATGCTTGCGTCGCATGATGGGGGCTGGGATGACCACCTAGGAAAACTACGTAAGAAAGTAGCCTAGATCGTATACGATTACGTAATCTCAAGGATACAGGCGGGGTTTGAAAGTACGCCTTCGGCGATTACCCCGTCCATCTGTGATCCGTTAAAATACCACTCCACTGCTATTTTTTCACCAGTCCACATCTGAATGTGCACCCCATCAATTTGGTGTGTTTCACCGCTGGCATCCGCATAGCTGGTGCTGTTGCGAAAGGCACAAAACTCGTCCTTTTCATCAATAATCAAGTCCGTAATGGCCCCTTTAATATGACTGGCTGATGCGATGAAAGGCTCCTGCTTTTTACGGCATTCTTCGAAGCCTGTGCCAAACTCATTACTGTTTGAATACATCACACCAAAATCTGCAAAATACAGGTCAAAGGCTTCCAACACTTTGCCCTCCTGCAACAAGTCAACTTGTTGCAGGACGCTTTCTTTCAGGCTTGCCATCTATCTACCCTTTGTGATCACAGGCAAGGGGGGTGACCATGCAGGATCACTTGCATCAAACGGTGTTGGCACCTGATGTTCATTATAGCCTGTCAGGTCAACAGACCACAGGCTTGGCTTACTACCTGTGCCATTTTTTTGGTATCGTGTTGTGCGAAAAAAGATTAGCACACGGCCATTTGGCGACCATGTTGGGCCTTCATCCTGATAAGCATTTGTCAACAGGCGCTCCCCGGTGCCGTCAGGCCGCATCACCCCAATACGGAATTTCTTCTCTCCGATTTTGGTGAAAGCAACCAGATCCCCACGCGGGGACCATACAGGGGTGGCATATCTACCATTCCCAAAGGAAATACGATGCACATTTGCGCCGTCCGCATCCATCACATAAAGCTGCTGGCTGCCGCCACGGTCAGAGTTAAATACAATTTTTCGGCCATCAGGCGAATAAGAAGGCGAAGTATCAATGCCGGGGTTATCTGTTAATTTAGTAACTTTTCGCGTACGCAAATCCATCACGTAAATATCTGTATCGCCATCTTCCGCCAGTGACATAATCACTTTATTGCCGTCAGGTGAAAAGCGCGGCGCAAAGGTCATATTGGGGAAATCCCCAAGCACTTCTGACTTATTAGACAGCACATTGAACAGATAGACACGCGGCTGGTCGTTATAATAGCTGAGGTATGTCACTTCCTGCCTGTTAGGGCTAAAGCGCGGCGTCAACACCAGATAACTACCATCTGTTAATAACTGCTGGTTTGCGCCATCTTGGTCCATAATGGCAAGGCGCTTTTTACGATCAAGTGGGTCGCCCTGCCCTGCAATATAAACAATGCGCGTGTCAAAATAGCCGTCTTCGCCAGTAAGGCGGCTGTATATGCGGTCTGAAATAACATGGGCAGTCCGACGCCAGTTAGACACAGGCGTATTATAAGCCACCCCTTCCATCTGTACTTCACCAACCACGTCCCACAGACGGAATTCAACGCGTAAATTCCCATCTGGTAAAATCTGTAAACGGCCTGTTACCAGCCCTTGCACAGCCAGCGGTCGCCATGAGGCAAAATTAGGCGCAATGCGCGCAGCCCCTATTTTCTCAATGAAGGCATTTTCATCAATCGCACGGAACAAACCGGTGGAAACAAGGTTGCTTGTAATAACCTGCGCGATGCTAACACCAATATCCGACAGCATACCCGTTGATGTCTCAACATCAGCAACAGGGGCAAATTCGGGAATAGCAATTGGCACAGGGTCCACAGAGCCGCGTGTTACATCAACCCGAAGCTGGGCCATAGTAGCCGTTGTGCCCAGCATTACTATTGCCACTAAGCTGACCAGCTTCTGCATGATTGAAAATTTCATCACTGTCGTTATCCCCCAGCGAACTCAGCGCCATTAAAATTAAAGTCGATATATTTTTGTCCAGCGCCAATATATTGGGACGCTTCGGTAAAGGGCTCGCATATACGTACCGCACGACGGGCACTTTCTGCAAACACTCGGTAAAAGGCACGGCTTGGGTCGTTCAAATTCCCTGCATCTACAAATTCAGGGGGCCGCGACAAAGTGCCGTCAGGCCGCAACCAAATACGTACCGTTACCTGCATATTTTCAATGCCTTTTGCCCCACGCGGGAAAGTCCAGCAGCCTGAGAGTTTCTGGCTTAAGGCATCCCGAAGCGAAGCCGTTGCAATGCGCCCTCGCAACCCGGCAAACTGGTTTGGCTGTTCTTTTGGCTTGTCAGCCTTTTTCTTCTCTGGTTTCTTGCTATCGTCTTTTTTGACTAAATCTGTTTCTTTTTTAATAGAACGATCAATCAGCGCAGCGATCCGCTTACTTTTTAGGCGCGACGGCGGCTTCGGCTTAGCACGTGGACGTATAGATTTAACAAGCTTCCGCGCTTCAGAAACTTTTGGTTTAGGCTTGGGTTTAGGTTTGGGCTTGGGCATAGCCTTTTTAGGCGGTGTTTTTGTGGGCAACGGCACTGCATCTGCCACTGGCGGCGGTGTATTTTCCACAGCCGCTACATTTTGGCGTTGTGGCTTTTCTTCCGTAGCTTCTTGCTGCAGCTCTTCTTTAGGGGCTTGCTGCCGTGTGTTGTTTGCAATTTTTACAAATTCAATAGCGATAGGGGGCGGCGGTGTCGGCAAGGGACGATCCAGATACGGCAGGCCCACCAAGGCAACCGCCACCACACCAACATGGAGTGATGCTGACAAGACCCAGCCTAATTTCCCGCGATGCAAAATACGAAACTCCGAAACCTGATGCTTAGTTCTGTTCTACCAACAAAGCCACACGCGTAAAGCCACCAGCATTAATCGCGCCAATCACCTTCATAACCTGACCATAATCCAGCGTGGTGTCCCCACGCACATAAATCCGTGTTTCTTTATTATTCCCCGCAATGGCGGTTAAACGCGGCACCAACTCGTTAAGGCCAATTTCAGTTTCCACAATGAATATGGCACCTTCATGATTAATGGTAATTTCAAGCGGTTTGCTGTCTTGCGGCAAAGGTTTGGCCTGTGCATTTGGCAAATCTACCTGCACACCCGCACTGAGCAGCGGGGCCGCAACCATAAACACCACAAGCAACACCAGCATAACGTCCACAAAAGGTGTTACGTTAATTTCTGCCATTGGGCGATAGCGGCCTCGCCGCCCTCTGCCCTGCTGCCCGCCGCCTGTTACCGAAGCCCCCATTAGTGGCCTCGCTCATCAAGTTGGCGCGATAATATTGCTGAAAATTCATCAGAAAAGCCTTCAACACGGCTGGCGTAACGCCCAAGGTCTGTCGATAACTTATTATAGGCAATAACCGCAGGGATCGCCGCAACAAGGCCAAAGGCCGTTGCAAGCAAAGCCTCAGAAATGCCCGGCAGCAATGTCACCAATGATACATCGCTGGTGGCTGCTACGGCGCGGAAAGTATTCATAATGCCCCAAACCGTACCAAACAAACCAACAAAGGGCGACGCAGAGCCAATGGTCGCTAGATAGCCAACGTGGCCTTCAAGCCTGTCCATTTCCCGGCTGGTGGTAACATGCATTACTTTATTGATACGGTCCTGCACAGTTACTTTATCAATCCCGCTAGTGCGCGCGCCTAGGCTGCGCTGCCATTCACGCATGGCGGCGACAAACACGGCTGCCATTGGGTGTGCAGGGGCCTGTTTGATGCCACCATATAATTCGTCTAGGCTGCTGCCTGACCAAAACACTTCTTCAAAATCATCCGCTTTGGTGCGGGCTGCCTTTATTCTGCCCGATGTGTTGAAAATAATCGACCAGCCCCAGACACTTGCTGTCAGCAGCATGATAATCACTGCCTGCACAACAATATCGGCCTGCATGAACATACCCATAACTGAAAAATCAGGCGTACTGCCTGCTAGTTCAACAGCTTCTACGGTTTGGCTTTGCATCCTATTCTCCCCACACCCGCAGGTGTTCATACTAACTATTAGGTACTAACTATTCGGCGGCAGTATTCCGTGCAGCTTCATGCCAACCAATCCAACAGGCTTTTGCTTCTGGGTGCCAGCGTTTTGGCCGACCATCCACCCCCACTACAGCCACCAACACATCTGCCTCGGCAACAATATCACCATCCAGCGTCATCCACTGTTTCACTTCAACAGCAGCTGCGCGTACCTTTGTGACCATACTATGACCAATCAGCAAATCGTTGATTTTTGATTGCTTGCGGTATTTGATGTTCAGCTCGCTCACCACATAGGTTTGTGCCCCTCCCTCGTTTTCGGGGATCGCAAACAAAAAGTCCACATCAGCCGCCGAGCCGCGAATACTTTCGCTGCGTACCCGCTCGAAAAAGCTAACGTAGCGACCGTGGTAGGTCATGCCGCCTACATCTGTATCTTCATAATAAATGCGGATCGGAAAGCTAAAAATACCATCTTTCCACTCACCGGTAGTTGGCTGCAAACTCATTCACTGTCTCCGAGCAAGGTCATCTGCCCTGAAATTTTAATAGGCTCGGCCACTTTGTCTGCTGGCGGTGCAATCCCAAGGTGCTTCCAGCCTTCCGGCGACAGCATCCGCCCGCGCGGCGTGCGCTGCACAAGGCCAATTTGCATCAAATACGGCTCGATAATATCTTCAATCGCGTCCCGTGGTTCAGACAAGGCCGCAGCAAGGGTTTCTACCCCAACAGGGCCTCCAACATAGGTTTCCCCGATACACGACAAGTAGCGCCTATCCATCACATCAAGGCCCAAGTTATCAACTTGCAAACGGTTCAGTGCGGCATCTGCGGCCACAGCATCCACGGTACTACGCTCTGCTACCAGCGCAAAGTCCCGTACTCGGCGCAGCAAGCGCCCAGCAATACGCGGTGTGCCACGTGACCGTGCCGCCACTTCGCGGGCACCGTCATCAGTGATACCAAGGTCAAGCAACCGCGCCGCGCGCCGTACAACTTCTGTTAGTTCTTCAGTGCTATAAAATTCAAGCCG
>JAESQS010000290.1 GCA_016765035.1 Kordiimonadaceae bacterium
CGTTAATCAAGGGGGTGAGGCAGCCGAATAAGCCTCTGAAAATTCTTCTTCCGCATACTCGAATGAGGGCAAGCCAAAACGTGCCTCCACAGTGTAAATCGGCCCATCCTTTGTTCGGTGACTTGAAAAAAGAGTGAAATGCTGCACTGTTTCTGTGTGGCTTTTTAAAGTGCTATTTTCAGCAAGCCATGAGCCTATACGGGCATAGACACCCCGGTTAAACCGCGCCAAAGTTACATGAGGCTTATAGCGACGACGGTCCACCGCCAACCCTGTGCGCTCCACAGCATTCAGTATTTTATCGTGAAGATGGATGATGGGGTCCTTATCTGCCACTCCGGCCCACAGGGTACGCGGCATATCAAACATGCCAAACATGCCTACATCCAGCAATGTCATATCAAACGGCATGAAGTCCACACCCGCTAAAGCGCCTTCAATGCTGCGCATCTGGCTGGGGGAAGCCTCCCCAATAAAAGCTAATGTGAGGTGTAGTTGTTCGTCGCATTGCCAATGCGCTCCTTCGACACCGCCCCGCACATGAACAAGCGCACTTTGTTGGGCAGGGGTAAGTTCAAGGCCGACAAATAAACGGTACATAAGGCTCTCCCTTAAGGACACCTTACCCTAACTTAGCCTAGGGTGAAAGCAGGGCAGCGACTACAGGGCCAATTTTATTTACAATGATTGCAACACCTTCTTTGGTTGGTGCAGACCATCTGATTGATTTAAGGCAGGGTTTGCTGCCACACCTTCGAGAAAAAAGGGGTAAAGCGGCACGTTATATTTTTGTGACAAATCGGGGAAAATGCCGTCAAAGACGACGCTATATTCTGGCCCCCAACTGGGCGTTGCCTTCATGCCCGCAATCAAAACCGGAATGTTACGTGCCGCCAAAACAGCAACCATTGCATCCATATTCTCTCGGGTTAAAACCGGGGAAACCCCGCGCAAGGCATCATTCGCCCCAAGCTCTAAAATAACCAGATCTGGCTGGCCATTTTTAATTGGTGACAGTGCCCAATCAAGCCGCGACCGACCGCCTGAAGATGTATCCCCCGAAACTCCAGCATTAGTTACCTTGACGTCGCCGCTGATGTGCGCGCTTAGCCATACTTGCAACTGGTCCGTAAAACCTTCCCCCGGCGGCAGGCCATACCCCGCCGTTAGGCTGTCCCCAAAGGCCAATATTTCCAGTGGGGCCAGCTCTTTATCACTGGCGGCATCACTGGCAGCGGCTCCATTTGTCGCATTTTCCGCAGCAACGGGCGCAAATACTGTAAAAAAGCTCGTAATAACTGCAAAAGTAAATATCTTTAAAGGGCCAATGGCCGACATGGTCCGCTCCTCGCGTGGGGGATGTAATAATAAATAACTGGCAGCGAAGGACTATAAATACAATGAATAATTCACACGACATCATCAAATTGTCGCGGGTTTCCCTAACGCTCGAAAGCAGCGCCGGGCCAGTTAACATCCTCAGAGATAATAATTTCAGCATCAAGCAAGGCGAAACTGTTGGCATTGTGGGGCCGTCTGGCTCTGGTAAATCTTCCCTGATGAGTTTGATGACAGGGCTTGAACAACCCACAACAGGCGACGTGATAATAGACGGGCTTTCCTTTGCAGGCGCTGACGAAGATGCCCTCGCCCGCCACAGGTTAAGCCGCATTGGCATTGTCATGCAGGCCTTCCATCTTATCCCAACCATGACAGCCCTAGAGAATGTGGCTGTGCCCCTTGAACTTGCTGGTGTGAATGACGCCTTTGATCGCGCATCCCGTGAGCTTGAATTGGTAGGCCTCGCCCCCCGCATAGACCATTACCCAGCCCAGCTTTCCGGCGGCGAACAGCAGCGTGTAGCCCTTGCCCGCGCCCTTGCACCAGAACCACATATTTTATTTGGTGACGAGCCTACTGGCAACCTAGACGGCCAAACAGGGCGTGCTGTCATTGATTTAATTTTTGACTTGTCCCAGAAGCGCCATTCAACGCTTATTCTTATAACCCACGACCCGGCTCTTGCTGACCGCTGTGACAGGGTCATTTCAATGGCAGATGGCTATATAGTTGATGATACAGGCAACACCCAAGCTGTCAGCGGTAAAAGAGCCGCTGTTGCCCAAGTGACAGGCCAATGATCACCCGACATGCGTCCCTGCCAGTGTCGCTAAAGCTGGCACTTAGAGAGCTGCGCGGCGGCTTCAGCGGGTTTAAAATTTTCATGGCGTGCCTTATTCTCGGCGTAACAGCTATTGCGGCAGTGGGCTCTTTGAGCCGCGCCATACAAGAAGGCATGGTCCGCGAAGGGCAATCTATCCTCGGCGGTGACATTGAGATTAACCTGTTCCAAAAAGAAGCCCCCGAAGCTTTAATAACATGGGCAAAAGCGCAAGGTGAGCTATCCGTGTCTGCTCGGCTTCGCACCATGGCGCGGGTGGATGGCAGCTTTGATGCTACCCTTGCAGAGCTTCGCCCTGTTGATGGTTTATTTCCCCTTTATGGTGATTTTATCTCTGCCCCAGCCATGCCCACGGCTGCCCTTTTTGAAAAACGCGGCGACACATGGGGTACTGCAATTGACCCCTTGCTCGCTGACAAACTGAATATCAAAATAGGGGACACACTGGTTTTTGGCACAGCCAAAGCTGAAGTGCGGGCCTTCATCGAAAATGAGCCTGACAAAGCCAACCTTGGTTTTCAGCTTGGCCCTTCGGCCCTGCTTGCCCACGAAGCACTGGCCGAAACAGGCCTTGTTACTGTTGGCTCTTTAATCAACTATATTTACCGCCTGCGGCTGCCAGAAAATGCAGACATAAAAGCCATACGTGAGGACTTGAAAGCAACCTTCCCAGACGCGACATGGCGGGTGAGGGACCGCAGTACCAGCGCACCCGGCCTGCGCGCTTTCATCGACCAAATGGGCATCTTTCTAACGCTTGTGGGCATATCCGCCCTTATTGTTGGTGGCGTGGGCGTTGGAAACGCTGTGCGCGGCTACATGGACCGGAAAACCCGTACTATTGCGACCCTAAAAATACTCGGGGCCAGTGGCAGCACTATATTTGCCACCTATTTTTATCAGATTATCCTTATTGGCCTTATATCCATTGCCCTCGGGCTTGGCATTGGCGCAAGCTTGCCAGGTGTGCTGGTAGAATTTCTACCTGACACATTGCCTGTAACACCTGATGGCGGCATATACCCTGATGTGTTAGCCATTGCAGCTTTATACGGGCTACTAATCACGATTGCCTTCACCGTATGGCCGCTTGGAAAAGCACGCGACTTGCCTGCTGTGCATTTATTCCGGTCGGTTATTACGCCATCCAATAAACGCCCTCGTTTCATTTATCTGGCTACTGTTGCTGTCGCTGCGCTCTCAGTTGGGTTGCTGGCCATTGGCTTGTCGGACAATAAAATACTGTCTGCCGGTTTCATTGCAGGGACGGCGGCCACCTTTGCCCTTCTGCGCGGTGCAAGTTGGCTCATTGAACGGCTTGCATCAAAAGCGCCGCGATCCCGCAACGCGCTGGTGCGGCTTGCCATCACAAACCTGTACCGGCCCGGTGCCGCAACGGGCGCTGTGGTTATCTCCCTTGGACTTGGCCTCACATTGTTTGCGGGGCTTGCGCTCATTCAAGGCAATATGAACCAACAGTTTGAAAAGCAAGTCCCTGACAAAGCCCCGGCATTTTTTCTGCTGGATATTCAACCCGCTCAAATTGGCGCGTTCGAGAAAACCACCAACGCCATTGAAGGTGTTGAAGAACTTGTTACCATTCCCAACCTGCGGGGGCGCGTCATAAAATTAAACGGCGTGCCCGCGCAAGATGCAGAAATTTCCCCTGACGTTCGCTGGATATTACGCGGTGACAGGGGGCTAACCTATACTCAAGAACTTGGCAAAGGCAGCAGCATTGTAAAAGGCGACTGGTGGCCCGCTAACTATGCAGGTGGCCCAGAAGTTAGCATCGGCAAAGATATTGCCGCAGGGCTTGGCCTCGATATTGGCGACACAATCACACTTGCTGTCCTTGGTCGGGAAATTACCGCCACACTCAGATCTACACGAGAAATAAACTGGGGTACTTTCGGCTTTAATTTCGCAATTATTTTTGACCCCTACACCCTCAAGGCAGCGCCTCATACATATATGGCAACCCTGCGAGCCACCAATGACGGCGAAGCAAAAGCCTTCCGCACTATTACCAAACACTATCCCAACATTACCGCCGTGCGCATGAAAGAAGTGCTGGCCAGCGTCAACAATATGATAAGCCAAATCAGTACAGCCGTGAAAGCAACAGCCTTTGTTGCGATCATTGCAGGTGTGCTTGTGCTGGCAGGCGCTATTGCAGCGGGCTTTAGGCAGCGCGTGTATGAAAGCGTTATTCTAAAAGTGGTGGGGGCAGTACGCAGCCAAATACTGCGGGCCTATCTGCTTGAGTATGCGCTTATCGGTTTTATTACAGCGACCATTGCTCTGGCGCTAGGGAGCCTTGTGGGGTGGGCAGTGATTTCACAAGTGATGCAGCTAGACTTTATCTTCTTGCCAGTCCCCATGATTGCTACGGTGGCGACAAGCCTGCTGGTAACTGTCTTGTTTGGCCTTGGCTCAAGTTTCAGGGCTTTATCGATTAAACCCAATACAGTATTGCGCAACGAATAGGCTGCAAAACAACAATGTGAACAGTTTTTTGGGCCGGTTTCTATTGCAAGACCGGTCCAAAACCCCCATATTAACATCAAATGCTTTAACCCCGATGGGAGTTTCTATCGTGGAACGTTACAACACTACTTACCGGGCTGGCTCTGCCACCCAAACTGCTGAGTATGACGAGGGCCTGCGCGCCTACATGCTCAAAGTCTATAATTACATGGCCTCCGGCGTTTTACTGACCGGCATTGTCGCGCTTATGGTTTCCCAAAACCAAGGATTGATGCAAGCTATCTTCAGTGGTCCACAAGCCTATATCGTTATGTTCGCCCCTCTAGCCTTTGTTATGGTGATGAGCTTTGGTGTCCATAAAATGAAATCCAGCACGCTACAAATGATATTTTGGGCTTATGCTGCGGTCATGGGCTTATCGATTTCCTCCATTTTCCTTGTGTATTCCACTGAAAGCATTGCGCGCACTTTCTTCATCACAGCGGCAAGCTTCGGCGCTCTAAGCCTCTATGGGTACACCACGAAAAAATCCCTATCTGGCATGGGTACATTCCTGATGATGGGCCTTTTTGGTTTAATCATCGCAAGCATCGTCAACATGTCCCTCAATTCCGAGCCTATGCAATTTGTAATTTCAGTGGCCGGTGTGCTTATCTTTGCGGGCCTAACCGCCTATGACACGCAGCGCATCAAGGAAAACTACTTTATGATGACGACAGGTGAGGCAGTGGCCAAAGGCGCCATCATGGGTGCCTTGAACCTGTATCTGGATTTTGTGAACTTGTTCATGATGTTGCTCCGTCTTCTGGGCAACCGCGACTAGTTACTGGTACGATATTGTTGTTGAAAGCCCGGCCTAACCCGCCGGGCTTTTTCTTTGGTGTGAGGTTCTAACAAAGCAGATGCAAAGGCTGCTTTAAAATGCATCACCGGCCCACTCCCCCTACCTAAAGGCTACTAAGCACTTTCACGATTGCTGTCGTAAGCAAACGGAGGTCTTCTTCGTCGATGATCAACGGTGGGGTCAGATAAACTATGGTACCAAAGGGCCTGATCCAGACACCTGCATCCACAAACATGGGTTTCAGTGCATCCAAATCCACAGTATCATCCAACTGCACGACACCAATTGCGCCCATAGTACGCACATCTTTGACCATAGGCAGCGCACGGCATGGTGCAAGTTCCCGCGCCATCTGGTCTGATATCACTTCAACCTTAGCGGCGTAATCTTCCGCTTCAAACAGATCAAGCGATGCATTGGCTGCTGCGCACCCAAGCGCATGGCCCATATAGGTGGGGCCGTGCATCAGGGCCTTTTCAGGATCATCATCATAAAAGGCATCAAATATTTTGTCTGTTGCCACGCATACAGAAAGCGGGGAAACACCCCCTGACAAAGCTTTTGAAAGCGTGATCATGTCAGGCACAATACCTGCCTGATCAATGGCGAACCGGCTGCCCGTGCGGTAAAAACCAGTGAAAATTTCATCGACGATAAACAACACGCCAGCTTCATCACAAGCTTCCCTGATCCAGCGCAGAGTTTCTGGGCCGTGGAATATCATGCCGCCCGCGCCCTGCACCATCGGCTCGGTTATCACCGCAGCCACATCATGCGCGTTCTCTTTTAGAAAGGCCTTGAAGGCCACAGCCTCGGCTTCTGTGCGCGGTAAGTCAGTTAGCAAATTACCACTGTTAGCATCTGCCAGATTAGCGTGCATCCCTTGCTCGGTATCCCCCACCGCCATAGCAGCCAATGTGTCCCCATGATAGGTATCGCGAAAATGCACAAAGCGAGTACGCTTCTCGCCTTTATTGAGGAAATATTGCATCGCCATTTTCATGGAAATTTCCACAGATACAGAGCCTGATTCTGCAAAAAATGACCGATTCAGGTCCCCCGGCAGCATTTCAGCCAAACGTGTAGCAAGCTTAAGCGCTGGTTCATTCACCAAGCCACCAAACATAGAGTGCGGCATAACCTCAACTTGGTCTTTCATGGCTTCAACAATATGCGGGTGGTTATAGCCGTGCACCGCTGCCCACCAGCTTGAAATGCCATCCACAAGTTCAGTGCCATCTGCAAGTCGCAGGCGCACGCCTTCGGTCGCGATAACAGGCTGTGGTTTTTTTGCCGTTTTCATCTGGGTATAAGGAAGCCAAATATGCTCCATACCCTTGGTGTACCAATCGGAATTTATTTTCATATCACTGCGCCGAATTCTCTAGAGCCAAATTGTTACTGGGCAGGTGTAAGGCCAAGCTTTTCAAACAGTGCCATGTCTTTATTATTTGCAGGATTAGGCGTTGTCAGCAATTGCTCCCCGTAGAAGATGCTGCTTGCGCCGGCGAGGAAACACAGCGCCTGCGCTTCTTCGCCAATTTCCTGACGGCCCGCTGACAGACGAATTTCAGACTTTGGCATCATGATACGCGCGACAGCGATAGTGCGGATAAATTCAAAAGGATCCAGCTTCTCAACATTTTCGAGCGGAGTGCCCGGCACTGCCACCAGCATGTTAATCGGCACAGACTGCGGATGCTCCGGCAAGTTCGCCGGCGTCAGCAACATGCCTGCGCGGTCTTCCGGGCTTTCGCCCATGCCAACAATACCGCCTGAGCAAACATTGATACCTTCTGCCCGCACCCGTGCCAGCGTGTCGAGCCGGTCTTGGTAGGTGCGTGTGGAAATAATTTTACTGTAGAATTCTTCTGACGTGTCGATGTTATGATTATAATAATCAAGCCCAGCCGTCGCCAATTGTTTGGTTTGGTGGTCGTCAAGCATACCCAGCGTCATGCAAGTTTCCAAACCCAGTTCTTTCACGCCTTCAACCATGGCCAGCAATTGGTCCATGTCGCGGTCTTTCGGCGCTGTCCAAGCTGCGCCCATGCAGTAACGGGTTGCACCCCCTGCTTTGGCCTGCTTGGCAGCATCCACAACGCGCTGCACTTCCATCAGCTTGGTAGCATCCAACCCTGTGCCCTTTTTATGCTTGGCAGACTGTGAGCAATACCCACAATCCTCAGCGCAACCGCCCGTTTTAATAGAGATTAACTGCGATAGCTGCACTGTGTTCGGATCATGATACAAGCGGTGCACCCGCTGCGCTTCAAACACCAAATCCATAAAGGGTAAAGTAAATAGGTCTAATATTTCCCGCTTATCCCAATCATGCCGAGTTTCACTGTTAAGAGTGTCAGATACCGCAGTAACAACTGTTGAGGCGTTCATTGCTTTTTCCATTCCTAGTGCAAATTTGGGCGGGGCCTGCACACGGTTATTATTCAATTGTGGGCAAAATCGCGGCCTAGAGGCCCAGAGTCAAGGAAAAAGGCCTGTTGACGACTGCTCCAGATCAGCTTAATTGACCCCATGCGCAGCTTAGACACACCTGATATCAGCCTCAACGCCTTTGCAGGCGAGAAGCTTCGTGGCCTTGAAGCGAAAAATCAACGCCGCATCCTAGTCGATACAGCCCGTGGCGCAGATATGGCCCTACAGGTTGGCGGCAAAGACCTTATCAGCTTTACAGATAATGATTATCTAGGCCTTTCCACCCACCCAGAAGTAATGAAGGCCTCTGCAAACGCTACTGCTACTTATGGCGCAGGCTCAGGCGCAAGCAGGCTAGTCACAGGAAACAACCCGCTTTATACCGCCCTTGAAGAAAAAATTGCAGAGATTAAAGGCACTGAAGCTGCCGCTGTTTTCGGCTCAGGCTACCTTGCAAATGTAGGTATCATCCCAACGCTAATTGGAGCACAGGACCTTATCATTGCGGATGAGTTAGTCCATACCTGCATTCATGCTGGCATTGCCTTATCTAAAGCAAAAGTGATTTTCTTCCGTCATAATGATACTGCGCATGCAGAAGAATTATTGGCAGCCAACCGCGATGCGCACCCACACGCCCTTATTATTGTTGACGGTGTTTATTCCATGGATGGAGACATCGCGCCGCTGGGGGAGCTTGCAGGAATAGCCGAACGGCACGATGCATGGCTCATGAATGATGACGCGCACGCCCTAGGGACCATTGGCGGGGGCAGAGGGTCTGCGCACGCTTGCGGTGTTGCAGGCAGGGTACCGCTGCAAATGGGCACGCTTTCTAAAGCTGCGGGGTCTTACGGCGGGTATTTGGCGGCCAGCAAAACTGTGATTGACCTGATTAAAACCCGCGCACGATCCTTTATATATACAACTGGTTTGCCGCCAGCAGTGCTTGCAGCATCCCTTAAAGCCCTAGATATAATGATGCGGGATACATCACTTACAGAGCAAACACTGGCACATGCTGTACGCTTTTCTAAAGCCCTTGGCCTGCCTACGCCGGTTACGCCAATCGTCCCCCTGATCATAGGCAGTGAAGTGGATGCGCTTGCTGCATCAGCAGCCCTTGCAGAAGAAGGCTTTAAAGTAATTGCCTTCCGCCCACCCACCGTGCCTGAAGGCACCTCACGTCTGCGCTTTTGTTTTTCAGCAACTCATACAGAAGCTGATGTTTCCCGGCTTATTGAAGTCTGCATAAAGAACGGCCTTAAACAAGACCCAGAGCAAGACATAGAACAAGACATAGAACAAGACTTGAAGCAGGCCTTATGAGCGGGCTTTTTATCACTGCAACAGGCACTGAAATTGGCAAAACATTTGTCACTGCCGCCTTGTGCCACCAGTTGAGAGCCGCAGGGAAACCTGTGCATGCAATCAAACCCTTGATCAGTGGTATTGATGAAGCAGATTTTTCCGGTACAGACACTGCCATTCTTGCTGATAGCCTAGGCCTTGATCTAGACATCAACACCTTAGACACCATATCGCCCTATCGTTATAAAGCCCCGCTGGCACCGGCCATGGCCGCGCAGTTAGAAGGCAAAACACTTGATTACACAGCGCTGCTCACCTTTTGCAGGGCAGCACTGGCACAAAACCCTTTTTGCCTTATCGAAGGGGTGGGCGGCAGCTTTGTCCCCCTAACACACGATAAGCTTGTCGCTGACTGGATCAAAGACCTAGCCCTACCCTCTGTTGTTGTTGCTGGTAGTTATTTGGGCACATTGTCACACATTACAGCCACACTGGAAGCCATGGCAGCCCGCCACCTGCCAGTTAAAGCACTGGTCATAAGCGAAACCGCAGGCACAGACCATCCTGATTTTGATGCAACCGTTGCGCAAGCAAAAGCATGGACAGATGTGCCTGTTATCGCTTTGCCGCGCCTCTCTGCCACAGCAGGGTGGCAGAATGCGCCCGACCTTTTAACCACCCTGTTTTAGATTTAGTACCATTTCCACCCACGCCCCGCTTACGCTCTGGCCCAACCACCCGCTAGGATACACTGTGGGGTGGTTGGGCCAGAGAGTACGCGGGGCGTGGGCCGGTAGTGGTTTCAGCTAATCAGATACGCCCTTAACGGCAATCAGTGCCGGGCAGCCCCCCATGTTTACCCGGCAGCTTTGTCCTTGCGCTGGACTCATCTAGTGCCAAACAAGGTAAATGCTTGTTTCTCTAGTCTTTAAACATCCTGTAAAAAACTGGCACAGCAGTTGCTCTAATCAGTCCGAGTTTCAATTTTTACCCGGAGTGCTGTCATGCAAACCCAACAGTCTTTCGATCCTTCGTTTTATTACGGATATGTCGCTGACAATCTTCTTAAAAACTTTGGCCCAAAAGCGCTGGAATATGCAGACAAAGCACTCATTAAAATGAAAACCATCGGCGATGCTGAAGGATTTGATATCTGGCTTTCAATTCATGAACAATTGACATGCCGCGCCACGCCAGAGCAACAGGCTGTGAAAAGCCCACTGCACTAACCAGTTACGGACGGGAAACTCTCAGCACCCGGCACCCACCGA
>JAESQS010000036.1 GCA_016765035.1 Kordiimonadaceae bacterium
ACCAATACCGATACATGTACTATGGCCAAGGCCAGCAGCCGTCGTTTGTGCAACAGCTTCATACGTAAGTGTACCAGACCGTGAAACGATACCAACATTACCAGGCTTGTGAATATGGCCTGGCATAATGCCGATTTTACACTCGCCCGGCGTAATAACACCCGGACAGTTTGGCCCAACAAGGCGTGTATTTGAATTTTTAAGTGCCTGTTTCACACGCACCATATCCAAAACTGGAATACCTTCTGTGATGCAAATTACAAGCTCAATGCCGCAATCAATTGCTTCAAGGATGGAATCCGCAGCGAACGGAGGCGGCACGTAAATTACAGATGCATTTGCGCCCGTCCTAGAACGTGCTTCATCAACAGTGTTATACACTGGTAAATCAAGATGCGTTTGACCGCCCTTACCCGGCGTTACACCGCCAACCATGTTGGTGCCATATGCAATTGCTTGCTCGGAGTGAAAAGTACCCTGCGCACCGGTAAAGCCCTGGCAGATTACTTTAGTATTTTTACCTACGAGAACAGACATTACGCGGCCTCCTTCACAGCTTTGACAATTTTCTCAGCTGCGTCATTCAAATCATCAGCAGAGATAATTGGCAAACCACTGTCAGCCATAATCTGTTTGCCAAGTTCAACGTTAGTACCTTCAAGCCGTACAACAAGCGGCACGGAAAGGGATACTTCACGAGCGGCTGCTACAACACCTTCTGCAATCACATCACAGCGCATAATACCGCCGAAGATATTCACAAGGATGCCTTCAACATTATCATCTGAAAGAATGATTTTGAACGCTTCTGTCACGCGCTCTCTAGTCGCGCCGCCCCCGACATCAAGGAAGTTCGCAGGGGAACCGCCCTTAAGCTGGATAATGTCCATTGTAGCCATCGCAAGACCAGCACCATTCACCATACAGCCGATGGAACCATCGAGGCTGATATACTTGAGCTCATACTTGGATGCTTCAATTTCTTTCGGGTCTTCTTCGCTTTCGTCGCGCAATTCCCGAACTTTCGGGTGGCGGAAAAGCGCATTACCGTCGAAAGACATTTTGGCGTCAAGAACAACCATTTCGTCGTCTTCAGTAAGAACAAGCGGGTTGATTTCCAGCATCGCAGCATCTTTAGCGATGTAAGCTGTATAAAGTGATGCAACAACTTTCTGACAAGCTTTTGCAGCAGATCCTTCAAGCTTCAAACCAAAGGCAACAGCACGGCAATGGTGCCCTTGCAAGCCAGTAGCCGGGTCAATAGTTACATTGAAGATTTTCTCAGGCGTATTTTCCGCCACTTCTTCAATGTCCATACCGCCTTCAGTAGACGCCATGATTGTGATCTTGCCAGAGGCACGATCAAGCAACAGCGCTAGATAATATTCGCTTTTAATCGCGCAACCATCTTCCACATAGACACGCTTGATCTCTTTGCCCTCAGGGCCAGTTTGGTGCGTAACAAGTGTTTTTCCGATTAGCTCTTTGGCAACAGCTTCAACATCTTCAAGAGATTTGACAACTTTTACGCCGCCAGCTTTACCGCGACCACCAGCGTGAATTTGCGCTTTAACAACCCAAACAGGGCCGCCCAGCTTTTTTGCTGCGTCCACTGCTTCTGCTGCCGTGTATGCCACGCCACCTTCAAGCACTGGTGCACCAAATTCTTTCAACAGGCTTTTCGCCTGATATTCATGAATATTCATTTTAATCAGCTCCTTAAGGAGTGTCCCTAGTTATTATTAGCTCAATGAACCGTCAATATTCCGACAAGCTTCCATTAACCCTTTAACTGCGTCTACAGAATGATCGAAGCCTGACTTCTCTTCGCCCTGCAATTCAATTTCCACAATCGTCTCAACACCATTTTCGCCAATGATAGTTGGCACGCCGACATACATGTCGTTCAAGCCATACTCACCAGACAGGAATGCCGCACAAGGCAACAACCTACGTTTATCTTTAAGGTAGCTTTCCGCCATTTCGATAGCGCTGGTAGCAGGCGCATAAAATGCAGAACCCGTTTTCAGAAGGCCAACAATCTCGGCACCGCCATCACGGGTACGCTGTACAATTTCGTCGATTTTTTCCTGTGTGGACCAACCCATTTTAATAAGGTCAGGTACAGGAATACCGGCAACAGTTGAATAGCGCGTTAACGGCACCATTGTGTCACCGTGACCGCCAAGAACAAATGTTGTCACATCTTGAACGGAAACGTTAAATTCTTCTGCAAGGAAATGACTGAAGCGAGAGCTATCCAAAACGCCAGCCATGCCGCACACTTTATGTGTTGGCAAACCAGAGAATTGCTGAAGCGCCCATACCATCGCATCCAATGGGTTTGTGATACAAATAACAAAGGCATCTGGAGCGTATTTCCCGATGCCTTCACCAACTGCTTTCATAACCTTGAGATTGATACCCAGAAGGTCATCTCTGCTCATGCCCGGCTTACGCGGCACACCCGCTGTAACAATAACCACATCAGCGCCCGCAATATCAGCGTAATCATTCGCGCCCTTCATAACGGCATTGTAACCTTCTACAGGCGAAGATTGCGCTAGATCCAAAGATTTACCTTGAGGGAGGCCTTCTACGATATCAAAAAGAGTGACATCTCCCAATTCCTTAAGCGCTGCAAGATGCGCAAGAGTACCACCAATTTGACCGCCACCGATCAGTGCGATTTTGTTACGTGCCATTAGAATGCTCCAACTGAGAATTTGCGCGACCAAGTATGCTGCTGTCGCCAATAAGAAAACAAAGATTAATCAACGTGGTAACTAGCGCGTTTGCACCACCTAAACAAGTCATGAATGCCTACAATCCGCGTCATTAGTTGATGAAACGTTACCATATGTTAAAAACCACATAAAAATGGTCTGTTTTTTATCGTAGCAGCTATGCTTCTGGCGCATATCGAACAAAAACTCAACTTTAAGCACAGTAAAATGCACTCCAAAAATCCAAGTATGATTAACCATACCTACCCCGTTCATTAATTCAAGCCGGAAGTGCGGTAACCACCTTATTTACGCTCTTTTTCCAGTTAGAACTGCTATTTACGGCGAATTAGCGATATTTTTGATGAAATGCTCTGATGCTATTGCAGGTATTCCAGCATAATGTTTCGCCCCACTTGGCTGCCGACGCCAGCATCAAACGCTCGCCGACGAAGCCAGAGGCATAAAAGATAATACAACTACAGCCAGATAGCCTTCGCGCGGATAATATCATGGCCTATAGGGGGACTCGCTAAAGCCTAGAGGAAGGCTGACAGAAACCTGATGAAAAGGCTTTAAATCAGCTCAGGTTTACTCCAGCTTCCCGTGTCCACGGTGCAAATAATTCTCTGACTGCATTTCCATCAGGCGGGAAACCGTGCGTTCAAACTCAAAAGAACCATCTCCTGCAGGGTATAATTCTGCTGGTGGCACGGCTGCGGAACACAGGAATTTCACGCCATGCTCATACAGCGCATCGATAAAAGTAACAAAACGCTTGGCTTCGTTTCGCTTTGCTTTGGAAAGTTGCGGGATGGCCACCATAATCACAGTGTGGTAGGCCCGCGCGATAGTAAGATAGTCTGCTGCACCAACAGGGTTTGCGCACAAACGTTTGAACGAAAACACAGCCACACCGCGTGCGGCCTTCGGCACAAACAGCCTGCGCCCCTGCACCGTTAATTCCTCAGAGGGTACTTTGTCTTTATTGTCGACATCCCGGTCAGTCAGCCGGAAAAACGCAGCCGATAGTTTCGCTGTGGTTTCCGCATTCACAGGGGCGTAATACGTATCAACCCCTTGCAATCGGTCATAGCGATAATCCGTTGGTCCGTTCAGGCTGACAACATCAAATTCTTCTTTTAGCCGCTCGATAAACGGCAAGAACAACTGGCGGTTCAAGCCATCCTTATATAAATCATCAGGTAACCTGTTGGATGTGGCGACAACAATAACGCCGCACTCCAGCATCTCAGTGAACAAGCGACTGAGGACCATAGCATCAGCAATGTCTGTCACTTGCATTTCATCAAAGCATAAGAGCGTTGCTTCCGCAGCAATTTGCCGCGCCACTGGGGCAATGGGGTCATCTTCGCTTGCGCGTCCGCCCCGTGCGGCCCGCTCCTTACCTGACAAACCACGCCACTCTTTCAGGCGCACATGCACTTCCAGCATAAATTCATGGAAGTGGACCCGGCGTTTAGCTTTAAGAGGGGCGATCTCATAAAATAAATCCATCAGCATGGATTTTCCGCGCCCGACACCGCCATA
>JAESQS010000291.1 GCA_016765035.1 Kordiimonadaceae bacterium
ATAGCCGCACATGGGACGAATTACAGATCAAAACAACAATGGAAGCCACTTTGTTAGCTTTCCTAATAGTTGGATTAGGTACCTTTTCTTATGGCTTTCTTGAAGGTGTTGGCTTTCCTGCCCTTGAGACCACCATGTTTTTCCCGCTATTAATCATCACGCAGGGCCTAGCCCGCATCTATATTACGAGGAGATATAAATGAAACCGGCTGGAAAAAAATATGTACGTGAATTATTGGCCGCATTAGCACTATATGGTGCCATCCTTGTTGGGTTGAACCTGTTCCACAAAAATAACGAAGTGTCTCATGGTCTGACCATTGTTTTGGCTTTGTCCCCGATGGTTGGCGTTCTTGTGGCGCTTCGCGTCATGCTCACGTTTATAGCGACAATGGATGAGCTTGAGAGGCGGAAAATTATGGAGGCGATTCTCATTTCTTTCATTCTTGTAGCTACAGGCACCTTTGCCTATGGCTTTCTCGAGGGTGTTGGTTTTCCAAAAATGGAAACCCATATGGTATTTGCCCTGCTTGTTGGCACTATGGGGTTGGCCCAAATTTATACGGCGTGGAAATATAAGTGAATAATCGTTTGAAAGTGCTGCGCGCTGAGCGGGATTGGAGCCAGCAGGATTTGGCGGATAAACTTGATGTTTCTCGCCAGACAATCAACGCCATTGAGCGCGGAAAATATGATCCCAGCCTGCCGTTAGCGTTTAAATTTTCGGTGTTATTCAGCTGCCAGATCGAAGACATATTCCAACCTTAAAGAAAAAGGTACGAGAGTTGGCGCTTCAATTGGGTGGGGGAATGGTAATATAGTTAGCGTAATAATTATATTGCCATATACAGCAGTTACCAACAGTTTTGACGGTAAGTTGGTCAAGGGTGGCAGTAGACGTTGGCAGAGGCACAGGCGTTAACTCTTTGTAATAATAGAGTTAACGCCAAATACCGCCTATTTTAATTAGCACGCTAATCGTTTAGGGCGTTTTCAATCAACTCTATTGTTGCTTCCACACCGTATAGGGCAATGAAGCCACCCATGCGGGGGCCTTGGCTTTGGCCAAGTAAAACTTCATAACAGGCCTTAAACCAGTCCCTCAGGTTCTCAAACTCAGCGTCTTTGCCTGCTGAATAAACCTCGGTCATAATCAGCTCGGCATTATTCTCATTTTTATCCAAAACTTTAAGCCTTTTGAGAAGGCTGTTAAAGGCTATCCGTTCTTGATCAGAAGCTGTGCGAAACGACTTGTTTGGTTTTACAAAATCTTCATAATATTTCAGCGCATACCCCATCAGGCCATCAAGGGCCGGGTAATTGTCTGCGGTGGCACCTTCAGCATATTTGGCGACAAAGCCCCACAGGGTTTCTTTATCTTCTGCGTTAGCGGCTGAGACAAGATTGAGCAGCAGGGCAAAACTAACGGGAAGCGTTGCCGACCCAACATTGCCACCATGAATATGCCACACGGGGTTCTTATAGCGGTCAACCTGTTCCTGTTCCTGATACTTGGCAACAAACGTATAATATTCATCCACAGCTTTTGGGATCACATCAAAATGCAAACGCTTAGCTTTGCGAGGGCTTTGGAACATATAAAGCGACAGGCTTTCAGGGCTGGCGTAGGCGAGCCAATCTTCAAGGGAAACACCGTTGCCTTTTGATTTTGAGATCTTCTGGCCTTTTTCGTCCAAGAAAAGCTCATAGCTTAATGCTTCTGGTGGTTTGCCACCCAAAATTCGGCGGATGATAGAAGAAAGCTTCACGCTTTCGTCCAAGTCTTTGCCCGCCATTTCGTAGTCAACATCCAAGGCATCCCAGCGCATGGCCCAGTCTACTTTCCATTGGCATTTCACTTTGCCGCCGGTCACGCTGGTTTCAACTTGATTGCCTGCGCTGTCCTCGAACGAGATAATGCCAGCTTCAGCATCCACAATTGTAACAGGGACTTGCAAGACTTCACCGTTTACAGGGCAAATTGGCAGGAACGGACTGTAAGTTTTGCGGCGTTCTTCACCCAGAGTTGGTAAAATTACCTTGATCACTTTGTCATACAGGCGACAAATTTTCAGCAGCGTTTCATCAAACCGGCCTGATTTGTAACAGTCAGTCGCTGAATAAAATTCATACTCAAAACCAAATTGGTCCAAAAACGATTGCAAACGTGCGTTATTATGCTCGCCAAAACTTGGGTGCGTACCAAAAGGGTCTGGCACAACTGTCAGCGGCTTATTCAGCGCGGCTTCCAGCAATTCTTGGTTTGGCACGTTACCTGGCACTTTGCGTAAGCCGTCCATATCATCCGAAAAACAAATTAACTTTGTAGGGATGTCTGAAATTTCCTGAAAGGCGCGCATCACCATAGTGGTGCGGGCAACCTCGCCAAAGGTGCCAAGGTGCGGCAGCCCTGAAGGGCCATACCCAGTTTCGAACAGGATATAGCCTTTTTCAGGCGCGCCATCCTTATACCGTTTGACCAGCTTTTCTGCTTCTTTGAACGGCCATGCGTTGGAAGAAAGAGCGAGTTCACTGTTGTTGGTCATAAGGATCACCGTAAAAAATAAGTTTAAGTCGCGCGGAAGCTAGGGTTTCTGCATGCCTGCGTCAAGAAAAACACCAATATAGGGGAAACATGGCAGAAACAACAATATGCGCT
Organism: Kordiimonadaceae bacterium; assembly: GCA_016765035.1. Lineage (GTDB taxonomy): Bacteria > Pseudomonadota > Alphaproteobacteria > Sphingomonadales > Kordiimonadaceae > Kordiimonas. The sequence goes on from JAESQS010000291.1 coordinate 2,660, forward strand.
GTTTTTTCTTAGTTTGTCTCACTATGCTCCGCCCATGCAAAATTTCACCGAAGCAGACTTGGTTGTTGAAGCCGAAAAGGCAGGGGCATCTCTTGGGGATATCCCTGTGCTTGTGGTGGGTGTGCGCTTTGCCACCACCTTGACGGCAGATGGTGAATTTGAAGCAATCAGCTTAGATAAAGCGGCAGAGCGTGCCAGCCGAACCCCCCATTTAGTGCTGAACCGAGTACAGGTGGCGCGGCGGCTTGGTTTACCGCAAATTCGCGCTTTTGATTTGCTGGAGCTTTATTCTTTTGTGCGGCCTGCACGCTATTGTTTGCCGACAGTTGGTGGCTTGCTTACCGCCCTGGTCATCGACAAAGAAACTGGCGATGCAGAAGACGAATGCTTGCGCCTTCGTGATATCGCAGACCGCTTGCTGGTGGATATGACAAGTGAAACATACCGTTACCGTGCGGGCGGTGGCCGTGTGGCGATGATGATGGCCAAAGCAGGCTGGGCTTGGGGCCCGCTCGTATTAAGCGTGATTGAAACCTATGCTGACAATAGCCGGGAAGATGGCTTGTTTGTCTGGCAATCTCTGCCGGAATGGGAAGATGGTGCGCCGCCTCCACCCGCTGGGGATGAACCCGTTGACCCAGCAGAAAGTAAAGAGCGCCTTATTCAGTTGCTTGGGGAAGGGTCAGAAAGCCGCGAAGGCCAACAGCGCTTTGCCTCTGCGGCAACCCATGTGTTTCGACCTCGAGAAATGGCCGATGGCCCCAATATGCAGTTGCTGGAAGCTGGCACAGGCACAGGTAAAACACTGGGTTACATTGCCCCGGCCAGTGTATGGGCTGAAAAAAATGATGGCCCGGTGTGGCTGTCCACTTTCACTAAAAACCTGCAACGGCAGTTGGATCAGGAACTATCAAAGCTTTACCCTGACCCCCGTGTGAAAGCCAAGCGGGCGGTTATTCGAAAAGGCCGGGAAAATTACGCTTGTTTGCTGAATATTGAAGAAACGCTGCGTGCTGTGATGATGCGCGTTGATGCGCAGGGTGGCATGGACAGGGATAAAATTCTCATTGGTCTGGTGGCACGCTGGGCGCGTTACACGCGCGATGGGGACATGATCGGCGGTGATTTTCCAAGTTGGCTGGGGCCACATTTTGGCGCAGGCCGCATTGCAGGTTTAACTGATAGGCGCGGTGAATGCCTATATTCTGCCTGCGCACATTTCAGGAAATGCTTCATTGAACGGAATGTTCGCAAATCCAAACATGCAGACTTGGTAGTGGCAAACCATGCGCTGGTCATGACGCAAGCGGCTTCCCGTGCGGGAGACCCAGACTTACCCAAGCGACTGGTGTTTGATGAAGGCCACCATGTGTTTGATGCTGCTGACAGTAGTTTTTCTGTGCATCTATCGGGCTTAGAAGGCGCAGACCTAAGGCGTTGGCTGCGTGGTAAAGAAAATGGTGGCAGCACACGGGCGCGGGGCTTAAAAAGTCGTTTGGAAGAACTTGTTGCGGATGACAGTGACGCAAAGAAACTACTTGATGAAATATTAGAAGCAGCGCGTGTCTTACCGTCTGACAATTGGCTTGGCCGGGTTGTGGGCGCTGCTGCTATAACACGCTTTGAAAAATTCCTTGAATTGATACGCGCGCAAGTGATGGCCCGTTCTGATGCGCGCGGGCCGCATTCTATCGAGGCAATAACTGCTGATCCCATAGAGGGGCTGGTTGAGGCGTCTTCTGACCTTTTTGAAGCGCTTGCAGGGCTGGCCCGGCCGATGACGGCGTTGGCGACATTGCTTATTAGGCGGCTAGAGGAAGATGCCGATGTTTTAGACAGCACTTCCCGAGGGCGGTTAGAA
>JAESQS010000292.1 GCA_016765035.1 Kordiimonadaceae bacterium
CCTTTGCCTGCCTTTAACTTGAATCATATTACGGCAGAAAAGGGAATCCCCCTTATAGAATCAATCTATTCACAAGAGACTCTATCTGCGAGTTGATCATGCTCGGGGTGTTAAGGGTCATCTTACACGCCAACACCCTTTTTACAGCCATGTCCTGAAAAACGGTACTGCGCTTTATCCACAAGCCAGCAGTATGCCGCGCGAAAAACCCAAAGTTGCCGATAGAGACCTGCATACTTTCACGCAGGGCCACATGAAACAATGTTGGCTTGAAATCAAAAAATGCAGAAAAGAAGAATGCGCTTTGCTGCGGGACAGAAAATACCGGCTCGCAGGGTTCAAAATCCGCGATGCAGTTGAAGCCCTCTATCATGTGGTTTTGTTAGCCTTCAAAGGCTACAGCTATCCCGAGCGAGACATTGCCTTTCTTCGGGAAAAGGCAGAAGAGATTGCCCCAGACCTCAAAGAGGTGTGGTGTAATTCCCAGTTCTCCTTAACCAATGAATTTTCCATCTTGCGTCATGCGCGGGTTGGCACTTTCAAGTCTTCGGAGTACCTCATATCAGCCCAACAGGTTGATATCCTGAATAAGTGCCTGAAAAGTTTGAAGGAAAAAGCACAGGTGCTTTGTGCGGAGGTAAAATTCAAATGACTAGAGGCAACAACAACACAGAAATTTACCAAGATATTCAAACACCAGCCAAACCAGTTCTGGTCAAAAACCACGACAAGAGAGTCCCCGACTCTAAAGATAGGCAGGTAGGGCATAACATTCGTGCTTACCGTAAAGCACAGGGTATTACACAGGCAGATCTAGGGGCTATACTAGGTGTAAGTTTCCAACAAATTCAAAAATATGAAAAGGGGGCAAACAAGGTTGGAGCCGGTAGGTTACACACTATAAGTCAATTTTTTAACCTCCCCATTGAACAACTATTCGCGGGGTTAAATGAAAAAAAGGAACTTACCAATCCGATATATGAGGAAAGCCTATCTGCAAAAGCACAAGAGTTATTACTCCTTATCCAAAAAACTCACTCCATAAAAAACCGCAAACAACTCATAAATTTTCTACAGTTTTTTGTTTCACTTGCAGTACCCTCATGAACGTAGCTGGAGAATGCAATAAATTTCAAAATTATCTGCAAAGGGCCACCTCACCAAAAATGCTTGCAGCAAGTGTCACATATCAACTCAGGTTGATGGGGTTTAATGATTTCACGCTTCATGATTTAAATAAACAGCCGACACCTAAAACCACAGTTCGGGTAGTTTATGAGGGAAAAGAACTCTCACCGACTTATAGCAGGCGCGAACTCATAACCACGATGCCTGAAGAAATGCTTGACGCGTATTATGAAAAAGAATTTCCCGAACACGATATTATCATGGATTATGGCAGGCATAATGATGAACCTATATTTTTATCAGAACTCCATCAAGACATCGATACCTTGCCTCCATGGTTCCCTCCTAAATTCCAAAATAAAGAGATACGAGAGTTTTATTTAACTCATGGGATAAAGGAAATGTGTCTCATTCCCTACCAGAGCGAAACGTGTCGTTTTATGTTGACCCTCATAGATAAAGGGGGCGATCAAAACTTTGATACGTTGGTTAACCAAAATTGGGGTCCATTGGCTGAATTCGTTAAGGCAATCGATAATATTGGAATTGATAAATTCCGGGAAGCGCCTTTTGATCAGAACGAAAAACGGACTGTCAATTTAACTGACCGCCAATTTAAGCTTTTAACTCTGATGGCTTGCAATGATATGAGCCAATCCAAATCTGCAAAGGAAATTGGCATTAGCACGTATCAAGCTTGCCGTCTTTTATTGAAGGTCAAAGAGGAGCTGGGGGTAAAAACGATAAACGGCGTGTTTTATCATGTTACGAAATTAGGTCTTCTTGATGAAAGAGATATTAGAAAAGCACGCTCAAGTAGACCAGAAGATACGTAGTTAAAATCACGAACCGATGATATGAGCACCGGCGAAGCAGAATTCTATCTTGCATCGTTTCTAAATATTTATCTTAAGAACTAGGTGTTTAAAATGGGTTAGATTATAGGGTTACACCTGAGAACTGTCTCATAAGTAGTTATTATTAAACTGTGTTTTTAGGTACCGGTACTTAACACCACGAAGATAGGTACCTGTTATCCTGGTTATCCACATGTAAAAATATGATCGGGCTTTAAACAGTATTTCACTGAGTCTTGTTGAAGTGTAGTTTATCTATTGAAGCTGGCGTCTACAAATCTAGTTACGTTTAAGACGTCTGATATATTTCCTAGAATAAAAGTTATCCGCAAATGGTTTGGTGCTGTATGCACCATCATCAGAGCATCTTTTTTGCTTGCCCAAACAGCCTGTTCAAAAATCTAAGCCGTCTCAAATACACTGTAAGTTATTATCTCTAAAGCTGTAAGTATTGACAGTCTCGGCTGCAAAGTCCCTTGCCTACTATCCTTGGCTAAGTGAGGAACTTCCCTGTACTATAACAAGGATAAGTCAATGGAATTAGAGATCATTACAGCATTGATTGTTTCGTTGGTAATGTTGACTGGTTACGCCGAAGCAAAGCAGGCCAAGGATATCGAGCCTTCTGGCCAACTCGTGAAATTAACAGACGGCGGCGAGCGACAAGCATCGTTGTTATATCAGAAACCGGGCACTGCATTTTCAGTTATTGAACTAGCCCCCTTGGTGATTTGGGGAGGCGCTGAAGCTACAACGAAAGGTTGCCCACACGGCAACAGGCGAGTTGCTCGCAGCAGGTATGAACTAGAGTGTTGGTAAAAATAAATTTCATCGATGGGCAGACCCTGAACAGATGTCACTGACACAATAGATGTGCCACAGGCGCAGAGTGTACTTAGTGTATCTACAATATCATCGTAATATCACATATATTATATAACATATTGTTATAGTTAATTTTTTTAGAATAAATGGCAGCGAGGACCCAGTATGAAGTATCAACCAGTAGCTGTTTTTTCTTGTCTAACGTGTTTAGGTCTTGCCGAATATACGAACCACGGCATACACTCAAAGCTAATATTTTCTCCGATATTGCAATCCCCAGATCATGAGGAACATTATATAAATTTTTCCAATAGCCCAATAGGTGGAGACACTAGGGGCACTTCCGCTCACACGTTACGGTCGCAATTTATCCGAGTTAGCATGGGGCGGAAACTTCAAAAAATGGCGTATGCTACAGTATATGAGGAAAGCCTTAGACTGCCATTTGAATCTACAAAGGCCATTCCTTGCAAGGTAAGGGGCGCCGACTGGTATTATATGCATGTCGGGCCGTTTAGAAAGGTATGATGTGGAATACGTAATGATAACCGAGGACGGCCGCATCGGCTGGCTACATGATATCGCTCATGCGATTAAAGAAAATGAACAATCCCCAAAGGCTAAAGGTTTGTTGGTTGACGCCACAGAACAAAAACCAACCTACATGTCACAGCGCAAAATTCAAGCTCGGCTTTTTGAAGTACAGGAACAGGAAAAAAAGAGAATTGCCCGCGAATTGCATGACAATATTAGCCAAAAAATTGCCATTCTAACCATTGAGTTAGACCTCTTGGAAAAGAAACTACCCACCAGCCGCCGCGCCATCAAAGACCAAATTAAAGGCATACGAGACCAAGCTTCTGAAGTGGCAACATCCGTTCATCAGCTTGCTTACCAGCTACATTCAGCCAAACTGGAGCATTTAGGCCTAAACGACGCCATATCATCTTATTGCGAAGAGATTTCTGAACAGCATCAGTTAAGTATTGGAGCCCGTCATGCGACAGATATTGAAGCCGATATCGAGACCCTTCCCAGTGATGTTTCACTGGCACTTTACAGAGTGTTTCAGGAAGCCGTTCATAATGCTGTCAAGCACAGCCATTGTAAAAAAATTGCTGTGAATATCGGCAAAAAAGCGTGTCAACTGACACTGACAATAGAGGATAATGGCAAAGGGTTTGACCATGATTCAATGGACTTGGCTGGTCTGGGGCTCATCAGTATGAAAGAGCGTATGGATCTAAATGGCGGGTCTTTAACTATTATTACAAAAATTGGATTGGGGACGCAAATTATTGCCAAACAACCGCTATTTAACTAGCCGTTAGGTATGTTTGCATTGGGGGACAAAAATGGAACGAACACGGGTTATGCTAGCTGACGACCATCTTTTACTGGTCGAGGCATTCGAAAAAATTCTGGAACCAGAATTTAAAGTGGTTGGTAATGCCAGTGATGGTCGCGAACTAGTGGAAAGAACGATGGAACTGCGGCCAGATGTCGTTGTACTCGACATATCAATGCCCTCCTTGAACGGGCTCGTGGCGTGTGAGCAAATAAAAAAAATGGCGCCAAAAATAAAAACGGTTTTCCTGACGGTTAATGAATCCGCAGAAATCGTTTCTGAAGCTTTTAAAGTGGGTGCCGATGGCTACTTGTTGAAAAAATCAGCCGCATCAGAATTAATCGAGGCTATTAAACAGGTGTCAAAAGGTTTCTTCTATATTACGCCGCTGGTGGCGCGGTCGATGGTAGACAATTTTGTTCATCATCCGAAAACCCTCGCCGAACATGTTGGGTTGACCGCCCGCCAGAAAGAAGTGTTGCAGTTACTTGTCGAAGGGTATTCGATGAAGGAAGCGGCAAGGTTGTTGGGAATAAGTCCTCGAACAGTCGCTTTCCACAAATATCGGGTTATGGAAAACCAGCATCTGAAGACAAATGCAGACCTCATTCAATTTGCCCTGAAAAAAGGCATAATATCCGAATAGTATTAGCCTGACAATTCGAGGATTTTCTATCAACTTATTGTTAATGTTAAATATAGGGCTACAAAGAGTAACGTTTTAAAATGCGCATAAAGGGGGATTGCTCAGGCTATTAGTTTTGTCTGGGGGGTTATTGCACAAGTGGCTCTGGGGAATTGCTTTGTCTGGTCCAACCGTCTTGATAGCCGACGATAGTCTTGTAGCACGAAGTATGATCTGCAGGATTATTGAGGCTGAATGTAACATTATCGCCATAGCCGATAATGGGCTTTTAGCGCTGGAATATGCGCTGCACTTTACGCCAGACATTGCTTTGCTGGATATATCCATGCCGAACCTGAATGGGTTCAATGTCGCAGAAAAAATTACCATCCTCAAACTGCCAATCAAAATTATTTTCATCTCTGGTTTTGAGGAGACGGTTTATATCCGCAAGGCTCGCGCCGTGGGTGCCTCTGCTTATGTAGCAAAACCATGTATCGCATCCGATCTGCTAGAGGCAATGAACGAGGCCATGCACGGACGCTGGTTTGTTTCGCCCTACCTTGAAAAACTAAAAAAATAAACCCACCAACATTCTTTTTTTAGGCTGTTTTGGATGCTTTACGGCGTGCAAACCAGCACGATATGACCCCTAGCCCGCATCGTTAGGTATTTTTCCAAGCATCACCTGATAATTGTGACAGTTCCTGCTCACCCATCATTCACGGTTAATAGTGATCAGAAAACACACCGAGCGCCGATGCATGTGCACCGCTCTTTCGGAAAATTTAACACCGAAACAGGAACGGTTTATGATGAATGAAAACGAAACTCCCCTTTACAATAACGCCTATCAACGTGCGGGCCAACGTGCGGGAAAGTCTGCTCGCTATTTCCGGTCATTTTGCATCTTTGGCACAGTTGCCGGAGCCCTCTTTTCTACAGCGAACAATAGCGCGAGTGCACAATTTATCGACTTTAAAAGTGATGTGGGGGAAATCAAATTTAACCTAGAAGGCACCTCCGCTGTTTTTACCCAAAGCAATTCCTGGTTTGGCCGCGATATTGAAAATATTGGCGTAGAAAGCAACGGCTGGTCAGAATTTGCCCTAACCCCGAAAATGACCTTTTCACTCAATAATGTGTTTGGCGGAACTTTGTACGGTGGACTGTCAGGTGTTGGCACCAAAACCTTTGGCGAAAGCGCTGACGGATTGGCTGTTGGATTTGACGATCCAAGCGCCTTTACTTTGGAAGAGGCATACGGCGGCTGGCGCATGGACTTCCAGGACGGGGACTTTTTAGAGGTTCAAGGTGGAAACTTCAATTATCAAATCGGAAACGGTTTTCTGGCTCTTGATGGCGGCAACGATGGTGGTGACAGAGGCGGATTTTACCTCGGCGCTAGAACTGCTTTTAGAACTAGTGCGCTTGCACGCTGGAAAACCGGCAACCTTCTTGTTGAAGGTTTTTATTTGGAGAATAACCCGCGCAGAGATGCTGTCAGTGGGGCCCTCGCAGGCACAAACATTGAGTATGACTTTGGCGACTGGTTAAAGATTGGAGGCACGTATTTAAACTTGGTTGATGTCGATGACGACGCGGCTATAGCAGCCACAACTGATCTAGTAACGTATGATTTTCGCGCTGATTTAACGCCCTTCGACGGATTTAAATTATCTGGCGAATATGCCACGCAATCCGGCGATGATACATTTGAAGGTGTGGGATGGTGGGCACGTGCCGATTTGACCTTTCAACACCTGCCAATGGAGCCAAGCCTTGCCTACCGCTACTCGGTAGTGACCGGCGACGACCCCGATACGGTTGAATTCGAGGGTTTTCAGCCACTCGCCTATGGTTTCGACGACTATCAAACTTGGTATCAAGGTGAAATTGCTGGCAACTGGCTATTCGCCAATACCAACATGAAAACGCACTTGATTCAGGGGGCGGCTTCCCTAACCGGCAAGCTCAGTCTAACTGCATCATGGCTGAATTTTGAGATTGACGAACCGGCAGCCCTTGGCATCACCAACGAAAAATTCGGTAACGAAGTTGATATCTTCTTGGACTACCAAGTGAATGATAATTTGTTCGTTTCCGGCGTTTTTGCGAATTTTTTCCCAAATGAAGGCGCTGAAGAATTCTCGGGCGGCGACAAAACCTGGTCGCATTTCATGTTTTACCTGAACGTTAGCTACTGACCGCAAAACCCTTCGCGTGTTTGAACCTGCGTTCCTAGAGGGCGTGTAATTGACTACTTCGGGGAGTTGAAAATGAAATTTCCAAGCGCTTATACCATCTTATTCGGACTCATCATTTTGATTGCTGCCGCAACTTGGGTTGTACCAGCCGGCGAATACACTCGTGAAACCAATGAGGCTTTGGGGCAAGAAACACCCGTACCTGGAACCTATCAGGTGGTGGAAGCAAACCCGCAAGGCGTTTTTGATGTGCTGCTTGCACCAGTAGCCGGCTTTTACGACCCGGACAGTTATGAGGCGAGAGCAATTGATGTTGCTTTGTTTGTTCTGATCATTGGGGGCTTCCTCGGCATCGCAACCCGCACAGGTGCTATCGACGCTGGGATTGAACGCACAATGATCAGCCTCAAGGGTCGGGAAAAATGGATGATCCCCATCCTGATGGCTTTATTTGCCGCAGGCGGTACTATTTACGGCATGGCTTAGGAATCCCTCGCTTTCTATACCCTTGTTATTCCAGTGATGATAGTGGCGGGGTATGACGCGCTGACGGGTGTTGCCATCATTAAGCTCGGGTCGGGCGTTGGAACACTTGGTTCAACAATTAATCCTTTCGCGACAGTCATTGCGTCTAATGCAGCCAATGTACCTTTCACAGACGGCATCATACTGCGCATTGTCATGCTGATTTTGTGTTGGCTGGTATGCGTTTTCTACGTCATGCGCTATGCGGAGAAAGTTCGGAAAAACCCTGAGTATTCAATAGTCGCTGACCGGCGCGAGAGCAACGAACAACATTTTCTTAAAAGCCGAGACCTCGACAGCGAGGGTGCTGGTCAGCCGATTGAATTTACTGTTGCTCGCAAATTAATACTGATCATTTTCGCGGCCAGCTTTGCAGTTATGATTTGGGGTGTGTCCGCTGGCGGATGGTGGATGGCCGAAATGTCAGCCCTATTCATCGCAGCCTCCATTGTCATTGGCTTGGTCAGTCGTATGAGCGAGGAGGACTTCACATCCACGTTTGTTGACGGTGCCCGGGATCTTTTAGGTGTTGCCCTAGTGATAGGTATCGCGCGCGGCATTGTCGTCGTGATGGACGCTGGCAAGATGACCGACACAATTTTATTTTGGGCAGAAGGCGCTGTCGACGGCTTGCCTGCGGTGGGGTTCATTAACGCCATGTTCGGCCTCGAACTTATCCTCTCATTTTTAGTGCCGTCATCATCAGGCTTGGCCGTGCTGACAATGCCAATCATGGCGCCGCTCGCGGATTTTGTTGATGTCCCACGCCACCTTGTGGTCACCGCGTACCAGTCTGCAAACGGGCTGGTAAATCTCATCAATCCCACATTTGCAGTTGTCATGGGCGGCCTAGCTCTTGGCCGAGTTCCCTATAACCGCTGGCTTCGTTTCATGTTGCCGCTTTTGCTCATTCTGGTCGTCATCATTGTGGCTTTGAACAGCATCACCGCATCGCTATAGAAGGTTTGTTAAACGTGTCGAAACAAATAAATACCATCGTCGAATTGGACAAGGAAAAGCAGCATAGCCCCAAACAAGTTTCTAAGCTTGGTTTGTGGAGTTGTACGGCGCTCGTTGTTGGCAATATGGTTGGATCTGGAATTTTTCTATTGCCATCGACGCTTGCACCGTATGGCGTCATAGCGATTTTTGGCTGGATAGCAACATCCGCCGGAGCCATTGTTCTAGCCCTTGTTTTTGGGCGTCTGGCTCGGATGGCCCCTAGGACTGGAGGGCCTTATGCCTGGTCGCATGACGCCTTTGGTGAATTTGTCGGTTTCCTCAATGCTTGGGGGTATTGGATAGCGCTTTGGGCCGGAAACGCAGCTGTTGCGATCGCGTTCTCAGGGTATCTATCTTATCTCTTTCCAGCCTTACTGGAAAGCAACATTGTGCGTTTTGGTACTGCGCTTGCTGCCATTTGGATCGTGACCTTTGTGAATGTTCGCAGCGTGAAAAACGCTGGGTCTTTCCAGATAGTGACGACAGTTTTAAAACTTTTGCCGTTGTTGTTTATCATCGCGCTAGGTTTCTCGGATTTTCAAATTGACAATTTTGTGTCGCCGCCCTCCCCCTCCCCCCACGGCGGCACTGGCGCAGCGGTTGTTGCAACCGCTGCGCTCACCTTATGGGCATTTCTTGGCCTTGAATCGGCGACAGTCCCGGCCGGAGATGTCGAGAATGCGTCGAAAATAATACCCCTCGCAACTATTATGGGTGTTGCTTTTACAGCGGTCCTCTACATCCTTGTGACCGTTGCTGTGTTTGGGCTGATGCCATTGGAAAATTTGGCCCAATCGTCTGCTCCGCTTGCCGATGCCGCGCGTTTAGCCGTTGGTAATTGGGGAGGTATCACTGTTGCAGTTGGGGCATGTGTTGCCACAATCGGTACGCTGAACGGCTTTACCCTGCTGTCGGGGCAAATACCTTTTGCCGCTGCGCGTGACAATGTGTTCCCCTCTTGGTTTGGCAAGGTCAATGCACAGGGCGCACCTGCTCGGGGTCTTATTGTTTCCAACATCTTGGCGAGTTGCTTAGTCGCCATGAATTTCACTAAAGGCTTGGTTGAACAATTCACTTTCATCATTCTATTGGCCACGCTTACCACCCTTGTTCCCTACATTTTCTGTGCGCTCGCAGAGATCATGATTGTGTTGAAAAAGGCAGATGGCGCTCGGCGTTCTTCGGCTCTCACATTCATTCTTGGCGGTATAGCGTTTCTGTATTCCATCTGGGCCATTTACGGCGCGGGTAGCGAAATCGTTTTCTACGGATTTCTCCTGCTTCTGGCAGGTATCCCCGTTCACATGGCTATCAAATATCATGCAGCAATGCAGCGCATTGCACCAATTAGTGGAGATAAAAAGTGAGTGAATTTGGCGTTCATTCCGAGGCTGGGAAGCTTAGGAAAGTTATTGTGCACCGTCCAGGGCTAGCACTAAGCAGGCTTACGCCGTCAAACTGCGAGGAGCTACTATTTGACGATGTGATTTGGGTGAAGCAGGCCCGCTCGGAACACAACATATTTACAGATATTATGCGCCATCACGGTGTAGAAGTTTTTCATGCGCGCAAGCTTCTCGAAGAAACCATGAGGGATAAAGAAGCCCGTAAATGGTTACTTGACCGCAAAATAAGGCCTGAGATTATTGGGCTTCACCTATCCAAAGATTTGCATCCGGCGTTGATGGAAATGGACGCGGAGAAGCTCTCTAATCACCTGATTGGCGGCATAAACAAGTCTGAACTACCCTTTAAACTCCCCAACTCAATGTCGGACTTGTTGGAGCCTCAAGACTTTATCATTCAGCCGCTTCCAAACCAATTGTTTACCCGCGATCCATCGGCGTGGGTTTATGGCGGTGTTTTGTTGCACCCTATGTTTTGGCCCGCCCGCAGGCAAGAAACCTTGAATATGGCTGCAATCTACAATTTTCACCCGATGTTCAAGTCTGAGGATTTCAATTTCTGGTGGGGCAACGACACCGAACATGATTATGGAATGGCGACGGTTGAGGGCGGTGATGTCATGCCAATTGGCAACAAAACTGTCTTGGTTGGCGTAGGAGAACGGACCAGCCGGCAAGGTGTTGGATTGCTGGCTCAGGCCCTTTTTGACAAAGGCGGTGCAGAGCGTGTCATTGCTTGTGTGATGCCGCGCCAACGCGCCTACATGCACCTTGATACGATCTTCACACTTTGCGACCACGACCTAGCCAATCTTTTCCCTAGTGTCGTTGACGGTATCACAGCCATCAGCCTGCGTCCTAGTGACAAAAATGGCGAAATGGAAATCACGCGTGAGAAAGGCAATTTCTTGAGTGTCGTTGAAGGGGCGCTTGGCCTTAAAGAAAATGGCCTGAGAACTGTCACGACCGGCGGTGACGTTTATGAGCGCGAGCGCGAGCAATGGGATGACGGCAACAATGTTGTCGCGCTCGAGCCCGGCGTAGTCATCGCTTACGAACGAAATACCCACACCAATACGCTCCTGCGAAAGGCTGGTGTTGAAGTCATCACCATTCAAGGTAACGAGCTTGGGCGAGGCCGTGGCGGTGGCCACTGTATGACCTGTCCAATTTCACGCGATCCAATCACCTGATCATATAACCCAAGGCCCTCAAACCTATACCAAAAGGAATATATTATGGCGTTCAATCTAAAAGGACGAAGCTTTCTTAAGTTGCTAGATTTCACTCAACGGGAGATCCGCTATCTGCTTGATCTGTCGCGAGACCTGAAGCGTGCGAAGTATGCTGGCACTGAAAAGAAGCAACTGGAAGGTAAGCGAATATGTCTTATCTTCGAAAAGTCTTCTACTCGAACGCGTTGCGCATTTGATGTAGCTGCGATGGATCAGGGGGTAGGTGTGACCTACCTCGGCCCGTCCGGCTCCCAGATAGGTATAAAAGAATCTATGAAAGACACGGCGCGTGTCTTGGGACGCAAGTATGACGCTATAGAGTATAGGGACTACAACCAAAGCATCGTTGAAGAATTGGCGGAGTATTGTGGGGTTCCGGTTTACAATGGCCTGACTGACGAGTTTCATCCAACGCAAATGCTAGCAGACCTGCTAACGATGCAGGAACATGCTGACAAGCCTTTAACTTCAATATCCTTTGCCTTTGTCGGTGATGCCCGCAGTAATATGGGACAGTCTTTGATGATCGCTGGATGCCTTATGGGGATGGATGTTCGCATCGCATCGCCGAAAGCCAACTGGCCAGCCAAAGAATATCAAGATAAGGCATATGCATTAGTTGATCTTTATGGCGGCTCTCTGACCATTACCGAGAACCAAACCGAGGCGGTGAAAGGGTGTGACTTCATCCACACAGATGTGTGGGTCTCAATGGGGGAGCCTGCCGAAGTTTGGGAAGAGCGCATTAAGCTTCTCACGCCGTATCAAGTGAACAAGAGCCTGATGCAGGCAACCGGCAACCCGGCAACCAAATTCATGCATTGTCTGCCCGCTTTCCATAACCGCGATACCAAAATCGGCGAAGATATTTATCAGCAATATGGTCTTTCAGAGTTGGAAGTGACTGATGATGTTTTCGAGCATCCGGCTGGAATCCAATTTGAGCAAGCCGAAAATAGATTGCACACAATTAAAGCCATTCTTGTAGCCACATTAGGAGTTTGAGGCGATGCGTATAAACATAGCACTTGGTGGCAACGCGCTGCTGCGCCGAGGACAGGCGCTTACCGTAGAAAATCAGTCTAAGAATGTTCGCATAGCGGCGGCAGCATTAGCCCTAGTTGCCGAGGGTCACGAGCTTGTTATTACCCACGGCAATGGCCCTCAGGTTGGGCTTCTTGCCTTACAGGGTGCCGCCTACAAACCCGATGAAGCATACCCTCTGGATGTTTTAGGTGCAGAAACACAGGGTATGATTGGTTACATGCTTGAGCAAGAACTGGGTAATAGGCTTCCTGCTCACGTGCGGTTAGCTACTTTGTTGACCATGATCGAAGTCGATCCCAAGGATGAGGCCTTTGATGACCCGAAAAAATTTGTGGGTCCGATTTACGAGCAGGAGGAAGCGCTTCGGTTGGCCGAAGAAAAAAACTGGCACTTTAAGGAGGACGGCGAAAAATGGCGACGTGTTGTCCCCTCGCCACTACCTCAAAGGATAATTGAAATCGACCCTATCACCTGGCTGCTAGAAAAGAACGTAATTGTTATCTGCGCCGGCGGCGGCGGTATTCCCACCGTGTTTGATGAAGATGGAAACCTTCACGGTGTTGAGGCTGTGATTGACAAAGACTTTTCGAGTGAACTGCTGGCGCGAGAATTGAACGCAGACCTCTTCATCATGGTGACAGATGCTGACGCTGTTTACGTCGACTGGGGCACAATCGATCAGGCCGCTATCAAGACCGCTTCTCCCAGAGCTATCCAGGAATTTGACTTCCCAGCCGGGTCAATGAAGCCAAAGGTTGATGCTGCCTGCAAGTTTGCTGTGATGACTGGAAAACCGGCTGCGATTGGCTCGGTGGCGGACCTGTCTAAAATTATTTGTGGCGAGGCAGGCACTACTATCAGTGTCGGGCATCCCGGAATCGAATGGCATGGACATGGCAATGATTGATCGGATACCCGCCCACCGCAAGCCAAAGGTGAAGCAGCACTGAGTATATAGGCGTTTGCAAGGAGTTAAAAGATGAGCCAGAGTTTATTACGATATTCGGCCGTTAAAGAAATTGTCGGCGACATTCTAAAAATTGAAGTGCCGTCCCGAGACAGCGCAACCAGACCTGTATGTTTAGGTGATTTGGCCGTCCTTGAACATACGACTGGCGAAAAATCGCTAGCACAAGTCATCAACATAAATCGTGCTATCGTATCACTGCAAATTTATACTGGGACGAAGGGGGTCTCGACAGCGTCCCAAGTATCGTTCCTTGGTCACCCCATGCAGGTCAAATACTCGCCAAATATCATGGGACGGGTTTTCAATGGTACAGGAAGTCCCATTGATGGTGGCCCAAATTTGTCTATGGAGCCTATGATCAATATTGGCGGCCCCTCGGTGAACCCGTGTGAGCGGGTAGTTCCCAAGCGAATGATCCGCACGGATGTTCCAATGATTGATGTTTTTAATTGCTTGGTGGAAAGCCAGAAAATTCCAATTTTTTCCGTCTCGGGAGAGCCATTTAATGCGTTTCTTGCACGAATTGGCATTCAGGCAGATGCCGACATTGTAGTTTTTGGCGGCTTGGGGCTTATCTTTGACGATTATCACGTTTTTAGGCAGTCGTTTGAAGACGCTGGCGTATTTTCCCGCACGATCATGTTCGTAAACTTGGCGTCCGACCCGCTAGTTGAACGCCTGCTTGTCCCCGATATGGCCCTCGCTGTCGCCGAGAGTTTTGCTGTTGAAGAAGGAAAACGCGTTCTTGTCCTTCTGACTGACATGACGTCTTACGCTGATGCGCTGAAGGAAATTGGCATTTCAATGGAACGGGTCCCTTCAAATCGGGGATACATGGGCGACCTTTATTCACAATTGGCGCGGCGATATGAAAAGGCGTGCGCATACAAAAAGGGCGGATCGGTTACCATTTTAACCGTGACAACCATGCCTGGCGATGACGTTACCCACCCGGTGCCAGATAACACCGGTTATATTACAGAAGGCCAATTCTATCTCCACAACGGCGTTATAGATCCGTTTGGGTCACTTTCAAGATTGAAACAAAATGTCATCGGTGAAGTCACGCGCGAGGATCATGGGCAGATAATGAACACCATGGTGCGCTT
Organism: Kordiimonadaceae bacterium; assembly: GCA_016765035.1. GTDB lineage: Bacteria > Pseudomonadota > Alphaproteobacteria > Sphingomonadales > Kordiimonadaceae > Kordiimonas. The sequence goes on from JAESQS010000292.1 coordinate 14,285, forward strand.
CTATTCTGACGCACAAGAAGCTCAACAAAAGAAAGCCATGGCGTTTGATTTGTCAGACTTTGATGAACAATTGATGCGCTTTGGCGATCTGTTTTATGAGCGTTTCATGAAAATCGATGTGTCGATGTCACTGGAAGACGCTTTAGACACTGGATGGCAAACGCTGGCGGAGTGTTTTCGCCCTGAGCAACTGCTGATGAAACAGGATTTGATTGATAAATATTTTCCAAAGAATGTTGTGATGACAACGGATACGTCAAACGCAAAAGAAGAAGGCGAAAATGGCGAAGCTGCAGCTTAATAAATCATCGCTTGCACGCGAAACCAAAAGCCTTGGCATTTTCAGGCGCTTCTTGCCATCGCTCGATTTGAAACGCAAACAACTGACGGCTAAGCTTTCAGGTGCAGAAAGGGCATTGGCTGAAACTCAACAAAAAATAGGCTATTTCACTGAAAACCTAGGCCAGAAAGTGCCCATGATGGCAAACATCGACATAGATCTGGCAGGCCTTGTCCGATTGAAGTCATTGGACCTTGGGCACGAAAATTTGGTTGGAACCACGCTGCCAATAGCCACAAATTTCGAAATTGAAAAGCAACCATATGCGCTGATGGCGCAACCACATTGGGTTGATGATGTTGCCACAGCGTTAGAAGAAATGTTGACATTAAATGTCCACGAACAAGTCGAAAGACAGCGCGCTAATTTGCTGGAAATAGCTGTCAAAGTAATTACCCAGCGGGTCAATTTGTTTGAGAAAGTTCTTATCCCGCGTGCTGAGAACAATATTCGCCAGATCAAAATCTATCTCTCAGACGAAGATATGGCGGCCGTTGTTCGTTCAAAAATAGCCAAACGCAAACGGACGGAGATGGTGCAATGACAATCGCAGCTCTAAAAAAAGTCACGCTTGTCGGCCAAATCAAAGACAAGAAAAAGATACTGCGTGAACTTCAGTGCATTGGTTGCATGCACCTAGTGTCGTTAAGGTTGGCACTTGTCGAGGTTGAAAAGATCATATCACCTCGAGCTGTTGCCACCCACGAAGCGATGAAGTTTTTATCCGAAGTGCCGCAAAGGCGGTATCAAATTATGCGCTCCCCGACCTTCAATGTGGAAAAATTTGTAAAAACTATTGAAGAGCTTAAGGAGGCTATTCGGAATGCCAATGAAGAACGCGGCTTTCTCAAGAAGCGTATTTCAGACCTGGAACCTTGGGGCGATATCAATTTTCCGCCGTGCGAAAGACTAGCGGGGTATCGACTATGGTTTTATGTCCTGCCGCTTAGGAAACTGGCGACCCTAAACGATTTGGAGCATCCGTGGCAGATTGTCGAGCAGAGCCACCGTAATGCATATGTTGTGCTTCTCTCCACCATGGAACCAGATGCAGACGCGTTACCGGTTGATCGCACGCATACAGGTTCCCTGCCCCTTAGTGAACTGACCAATCAGCTAGAAGAGGTGGAGGTCAAGATTGAGGATCTTCGAGCCCAACGCCATGCCATGACGCGGTTTATCCATTTGCTGGACGTAAACCTTGCGGAGGCCGAAAATCAAGCTTCTTTGGCAAGTGCAGAACAGCAAACGCTTGATAGTGATACTCTTGTAACCTTGCAAGGGTGGGTGCCGAGCCATGCAATTGACAGCGTTGAGGCATATGCCACGAAAGCAGGACTTGCGTGTTTGGTTGAAGAACCGGCCCCGGACGAGAACCCGCCTACATTGGTCGAACAACCCGATAATTTACGCGCAGGCGTTGATTTAACCCTGTTTTATCAAATTCCCAGCTACCGAAGCTGGGATCCAACCGCAATGCTTCTCATTTCATTTTCGCTATTTTTTGCCATGATTTTGGCAGACGGGGGTTACGGCCTCGTAATATTGCTCGGTTTATTACTCTTTTGGAATCGGATGGACCAAAGTGCCGCTGGCCGCAGCTATCGTTTGCTCGGTTTGGCTCTTGCTGGAAGTTCGATTATTTATGGTGCGCTGATTGGCAGCTATTTTGGTCTTTCGCCCGAAAAAGGTGCGCTTTTGGGCCATATTAAAATCCTCGACATACATGATTTTGATACCATGATGAAGGTGTCAGTCATCTGCGGTGTTCTGCACCTTTGTATTGCAAACGGAATGAACGCTTACAGCAGACGCAATCAATTGGTTGCTTTGTCGAACGTTGGTTGGATTGTTGCATTGGTTGGAGGCCTTCTATTGTGGCTTTTCGATCCAGATACGACCGAAAATGCGAATGCTATACTTCTAACGATATTTGGGCTGGTTTTAGTTTTTTTGTTCAGTAGTGAACGGCCGATTAAAAGAAAGGCCGACATCCTGAAACGCCTGCTCGATGGTTTAGGCTCTTTAGCGAGCGTTATGGGGGCATTCGGTGATGTGCTCAGTTACATGAGGCTGTTTGCTCTTGGCCTCGCTGGTGCGTCACTAGCGATAACGTTTAATGACCTGGCAGCCAGTGTCTACAGCGCCCTGCCCGGGGTCGGCGTGTTTGCCTCAATTCTCATTCTCGCAGTAGGACACCTGATGAATTTTGGCCTCGCCATAATGAGCGGCGTCGTACACGGACTTCGCTTAAATTATATCGAATTTTATAAATGGGGCCTCCCAGAAGAAGGAACTCTGTTCCAGCGGTTTGCCCGAAAGGAGACTGAACTATGAATGAATTTATCGTCACATTGGGATGGGTCGGCATATATGCGCCCGTCGCTCTCGGGGCCATCGCGAGTGCCATCGGTTGTACGACTGCGGGACAGGCAAGTATTGGTGCCATTTTAGATACCGAGAGTGGCTATGGCCGCTATATTGGTATGTCCGCTTTTCCGTCCACTTTTGTTATTTATGGCATTGTTGTCATGTTCACCTTGAACAGGCAGGTAACACCCGATAATGGCGGAGGTCTTTTCGCCGTTGGCCTCCTCTCAGGGATTGCCTTCTTACAGTGTGGCATACAACAAGGCCGGGCATGTGCTTCCGCAATCAATGCCGCAAAAGAAAAACCTGAAATATTCGGGTTATCGCTGGCTCCAGCAGCAATCGTTGAAGGGTTTGCCGTCTTTGCATTTGTCTTTGCGCTTGTGGTGAGCGCAGGCATTACAGGAGGTGTGTGATGGCACGGGCAAGCAGCAACGAGACGGCTATTTCCAGCGGCGTTGACGCGCTGATTACTAAGTTGCAGCAGGAAGGTGTTGCTGCCGGGCGCAGCGAAGCTGAACGGATAGTCGACAGCGCAAAGATCGAGGCAAAATTAACTCTGGAAAAAGCCAAGGCGGCGTCTGATTTGCAGGTGCAAACCGCCAGAAAAGAAGCGCATTCCTATCGGTTAGCCGGTGAAGAGGCACTTAAAACGGCAATGAGGGATACCATTCTTGAAATGAAAACAAAGCTCGTCGATCGCTTTGGTATGGATTTATCCCGGCTGGTGAGCAAAAACTTGCTCGATGAAGAGGTTCTGAAAAAAATGATTTTAGAGCTTGTCGGGCGTGTTGGTGACGAAACCAGTGTGGCGGACGAGAATTCCCTCTGCATGGTTTTGCCGAGTAAAGTTTTTGGCCTCGAAGACCTCCGCAAAAACCCGGATGAATTGACCAAAGGCCCCCTTACAGAGTTCATGCTTGCCCTCACGGGCGAAATATTGCGCGAAGGCATCGAATTTACATCTTCGGATATGGTAAGCGCCGGCATTCTTGTCAAACTTGAGGATGGTGATGTTTCGCTGGATTTCACCGATTCCGCTATTGCTTCCTTGCTTATGGAACATCTGCAACCACGATTTCGAGCCATTCTTGAAGGTATAGTCAAATAGGTTAAAGCCCATGAAAACCAACTCCGACACTTATGTGATGTTGCTTACCAGCCTGCCGCGTCCAGGCCCTTTGTTTATCGCAAAACGTCCCCCTCTATCGAGATTAAAACTTGAGCAACGCCTCAGGGTTTTAACGCCCGAAGATGCTGAGAAACTAAGCTTGATTGAGAAAGTATTAAGCTGGAGTTTGCTGCCTCTCGGTGCCTCTGAGGAAGATGTTTTAAATCGAAGCCAAAAGGCTATGGAGCAGCTTGAAGATAAAACGCTGCGGGATATTGTTAAGACAAGGCTCGAAATACGTACATGTGTCGCTGCGCTGAGGCGCCGCGAACGTGGCGAGCCGGCCCCGACGGCGAATACGGTATGGGGTTTTGGCGGAAAAGTCGGCCGAATAGCAGCAAGTTGGGCCAAACCTGGTTTTGGAATGGATGCAGCGTTTCCTTGGATTCAGCAGGCTGGAACATGTTTGCAAAATGGCGACGCTCTAGCGCTGGAGCGCCTTTTACTTGAACAGGCATACAGAAACTTAGACCGATATGCAGGGTTTCATATCTTCGATTTTGTAGCCGTAGCGATCTATGTACTCAAATGGGGAATTTTAGATCGATGGGCGCGGTATGACGCGGATATAGCCAAGGAGCGTTTTGGCAGCCTAGTGTTGGCAGGGCTTGGCTCTTTCGCACACATTTCATTCGAAAAGGAAAGCTAATGGTTGGAAAGATCACGGGAAAAACGCCTACAGATCAGAATAATTCTGGAGAGCCAATCGGACAAAATAATAGCGTTTTGACGTCAGCGCGAATAGTCGCCGTTCAAGACGATTTGGTCGAAATTGAATCCGTTCAGATGCAGGATGGTAAACAGAAGGCCTTGATGAAAAACGAGGTTATATATATTTGCCCCGGCACCTTAAACGATCGGGGTGAGCAAGAGTATCTAAAAGCTGAAGTGCTTCGTGTTCATGGTGAAACAGCAGATGCTCAGGTATTTGAAAGCACACAAGGTCTGGCGATTGGTGACGCAGTTGAACAGAGTGGCGAAATGCTATCGGTCGATCTGGGGCCTGGCCTATTAGGGCAAATCTTCGATGGTCTGCAAGCACCTCTTCCCAAGGTGGCAGAGCAGTACGGCACGTTTTTGCCGCGCGGCGCACGCATTGAGCCGCTTGACGAGCAAAAAAAATGGTCTTTTGTGCCCACAGTTACAATTGGTGACAGTATTGTTGCTGGCGATACCTTGGGAACCGTTCAGGAAGGGCGTTTTACCCACAAAATCATGGTGCCGTTTGGGTGGCAGGGCAAGCAGCTTGTAAAATGGATACAGGAGGGCAACTTTCGGACAGCGCAAGTCGTTGCTCGGCTGGAAGATGCATCGGGTAA